>DATBTP010000115.1:0-8161 GCA_036559185.1 Solirubrobacteraceae bacterium
AAGATCGCCGGCGACCTCGCGCTGATGGGCTCCGGCCCGCGCGCGGGCATCGGCGAGATCTTCCTGCCCGAGTTGCAGAAGGGCTCCTCGATCATGCCCGGCAAGGTCAACCCGGTGATCCCCGAGGTCGTCTTGCAGGTCTCGGCGCAGGTGATTGGCAACGACACCGCCATCACCGTGGGCGGTCTGCAGGGCCAGTTCGAGCTCAACGTGCGCATCCCACTGATCGCGCGCAACCTGCTCCAGTCGCTCGATCTGCTCACGAAAGCGTCGCGTGTGTTCGCGGAGAAGTGCGTCGACGGCATCGCTGCCAACAAGGCCGGCTGCGCGGCCTCGGCGGGCGCCACGCTCGCCGTCGCCACGGCGCTCAACGGCGCGATCGGCTACGACAAGGCGACTGCGATCGTCAAAAAGGCCACGGAGTCGGGACGCCCGCTGCGCGAGGTGGCGCTGGAGGAGGGTGTCGATCCGAAGCTGTATGACGCGACGATCGACCTCAAGAAGATCGCCGCGGGGAACCGCTAGTAGCATTCCCTCTCTGCCGCCCAGCGGGAGAACCAATGTGAACGCGGCGCCCCGACATCAATGTGCCAAGCGGTGCACAGACATTAGTGTGTCGCCGGCGGTGCCCCGGCATTAGTGTGCCGCCAGGGCTCTCTCGGGCCGCTCCCGGAGAGCCAGGACCAGGCGTGCGATCTCGTCTTCGAAGCCTCGTTGGCCGGTGTCGCTACTCCCAGACAGTAGGAAAGGCGCTTTCTCTAGCCACACACCCAAACATGGGGTACGCCACTCGAGGCTAGCCATATCTTCTAGCGGGACCATCTGCACGGCATGTGCCAGATCGCCGAGAAATCGGTATGTCTCCGGTTCGGATGTTAGAAGCTCGCGAATCCGCATATCCGCGAGCACGCGCGTCGCGGTCCTCAGGGTCTGCACTTGAGTAAGCACATCCATTAGTTCGGCCAGACTGAGCCGGGTCGCGGGCTGAGCGTCCCAACGGCGGTACCAAATCGCGTCACGCACGGATTGGCGCACCGCGCGCCACGCATTGGCCAGGCTAACCGCGGCCAATAGGCCACCGACACCGCCAATAATCAGGTTCCTCAAGTTCGAGGCGAGAAGCGAAAGTATGAATCCTATCGCTCCAAAGAGTGCAAATACCGCAATTACTATAGAAGATAGAAGAGCCAAGTCACGCCATCCGGTTTGACGCAGCGCATGTCCCGCGGCCACGATAGGCGCGAGAAATACCAGCGGATAAGCCGCGGGATGCGTGAACGTGCCTCTCTGGACGGCGACAAGGGCGGCAGGCGCCCAACCGAGTGCGACAAACGATGGGATCAAGATGGCCCAGTCGTGAAAAGATGAGACGCCGCCGCTTGCGATCAGGATAAACGTCAACAGATAGGCCCTTAGCATGATGGATATCGTGGCCAGGCCTCTCGTGCGCAGCCCGGTGACAGCGCTCGATCCACCAAGGTTGGCGGACAGGGCATATAGCGTGGAATGCGAAGCGGCAGCAACGAGGCCGACAAATATAGACAGAGGGATGCCCAGGTGAAAATTGTTCCATGCGGTCGCAAGCGCCACAAAAGCCAGTAGGGCGGCGATATCGACTCGTGGAACCACGAGCGCCAGTCGCTGCGCGCGCAGGAGCGACTTGGCGGCGTCGAAGCGCTTCAGTTGCGCTCTCACCGTCAACGCCTCGCGACGTAGGGTATCGTCTGCTGTCATTCGCAACAACGTGCGGCGGATCTCGGCGGCGAGATCGGGAGGCACCGAGCGAAGCCTTGCCACCTGACGGTAAGCGTCGTCGGCGAGTACCTGACTTCCGCTGTTGAAAGCACCACGGATTATCGCGTCGAATATGGGTTGTGGAGCCACCCTCGCAACCGATACCGCCGTCGCGCGGTCGTATGTGAGCCCGCGAAGGAATACGTGCGCCAATAGTTGTCCCGCGGACTCGCGTACATCGACAGGAACGCGTTCCGGCTCGCTTGAAAATCCTGCTTGAAGTATCCCTAGCACCTCGAGCGTAAAGTCTGGCCACGGATCGTCCAGTTGCTCGCTCGGTGGCGCGGGTCGGCCGGTGGTGAGTTCGGCCTCGGTGGGGATCTTAAGTACTGCCGCCGTCGCCCCCTCTCGAAGAATCTCGCCTGCCCGCAGGACGAGCGGCGCGGCGGAATCCCGTTGTAGCTGACACAGCGTGACCGCGGTCTCACGCCATCTGGGATCCAAGAGCAGCGCGTCGACGGACACGTCGCCAACTCCTCGCAGCACCGCGGCGGTCGTGAAGTACTCTTGAAATCGCCGGTGTGCGAAAGTGAATACACGCGCTCGCTGGTCGCTGCCATCGGCTTGTCCTTGAACAAGCTTTAGGTACTCTAGGACGTCCATGCAGGTCATTGCGACATCAGGCTGCGCAAATCCACGCGTGTAAAGTATCTCCAGCAGCTCGCCACGGCTTGGTTCTAGTCCCAATCCCTCCTCGTCGGACATGCAGAACGCGATTTGCTCGGCGGTTCTGCGGACTTCGTCTGAGTGAACGCCAAATCGCTCATGAACACGCTCAGCGTCCGTTATGAGTCGTTGCGCCACGTATGCCTCGTAGACGTCGTGCGAGCTCAGCGGAAAACTGTCGTTCTGACGTACGTACTCGGCGAGAAGGCTGAGGAATAGGGGATTGGAGGCATCCTGGGCGATGCCTGAGTCTGCTGTCTCGAGGCCCGCCAGCAGGGCACCCTCCTTGTCGCCGTCGAGCAGATAACGGTGGATGAGGGTTCGCTGGCGCTTTCCGGTTAGCGGCTTGATTTGCCACTTTGGCCAGGGTAGTCCCTTGGGAGAATGAAATTCACGCGACGCGACGACGCCCCTGCAGGGACGCATGCCGCTGAGAAAGGTAGCTATGGCTTGCGAATAATCTCGAACCGTATCGTCGAGTCTGGAGGAGCCCAGAATATCCGGCATCTCATCGAATGAATCAAAGAGAAAGAACCAAGTGCCATCTGTGAGACCACGTTCGAACTCCTCGTCGAGGAAACGCTCGATGTCGGCGTTGATGTCCTCGCGAAGGGTGGCGTTGACGTAGTCTTGGATCAAGCTGGCATCGATCTCCCCTTCTCGACGCAGGCCCTTCAGGTTCACATACAGCGGGATCACGGATTTCATGTCTTGAGAGCTGGCGGCCCGCTCGGCCATGGCAAGCGCTACGTGTCGAAGCGCCACGCTCTTGCCGCAGCCGGGGTCGCCTTGCAGGAGTATCAGCTCCTCGTTGGAGCTACGAAGCGCCTTTGTCAACGAGCGCTGATATCGCAGCGAGCGTCCAGGTCGTCGAAGGTTCAGCAGGGCGAATCTCGATCTCGCGGTTCGTTCAATGATTACCTGCGCCTCGAGCTCGGTGAATCGCTCGTCGGACCACTCATTGCCTTCGAGGAACTGGAGCTTGCGGCGGACATCCTTCGCAAAGCGCTGCTTGCGCCGTAGTCGCTGGCGCTGCGGGTGGCCGTTGCGCAAGTTTCCGCCGGCGCTCGGCGCGAAGAACCCCGCCAGCAGCGCTACGAAGCCGACAGTTAGCACCGCAATCCCGAGATAGCCCGGAAGCTGCCAAAATCCGCCGGCGGGCGAGGCTTGGAGTACGTAGATCCAGTAGCCGGCGGTCAACGTGCCGCCGATGCCCGTCAAGGCGGTACCCAGGGCGAGCCAGCGGTCTGCGGTGAGCCGTTTCATCGCCGGCAACCATAGCCAAGTCGTAAGTCGGATAACCGGACGAATCGCCCAATGTGGGCACTCTGCGTCGAGGGGGTCGTGCCTTCGCTTCGCGAGCGACGGGGCGGAATACCTTGCGATTTGGGCTATGGAGCCGCGTGGAGGAGCAACGCGTCGAGCAGTATTCTTGCCCCCGTCTTCGACAGGGGTTCGTTGAGGTTGCCGCACTTCGGCGACTGCACGCAGGAGGGGCAGCCACTTTCGCAGGGGCACTCGGCGATCAGTCGGTGCGCGTCGCGGCAGAGCTCCTCGAAGCGCTGGTAGGCGAGGCGCGTGATGCCGATGCCGCCGGGGTGGCCGTCGTAGATGAAGATCGTGGGGCCGCCGGTTTGGGGGTGGGCGTTGGTCGATAGGCCGCCGATGTCCCACCGGTCGCACATCGCGATCAGCGGGAGCACCGCGATCTGGGCGTGCTCGGTGGCGTGCAGCGAACCGAGTAGCGCGTCCATCGGGATGGTGACACCGACGCGGCCCACGGTGAGCTCGCCTGCGGCGGGCTCACCCGAGGCGAGCTCGCCTGCGGTGTGTTCGCCTGCGGTGTGTTCGCCCGCCGTGAGTTCGCCCGCCGTGAGTTCGCCACTAGCGGGCGTACGAGCCGCGAGGCCGGTGAGCGTGACGCCGTCCAGCTCGAACCACAGCGCCTGCGTGGAGAAGGAGGTTTGGGGGAGGTCGAGCATCACGAGGTCCACCTGCGCGTGGTCGGACAGGCGCTTGCGCTGGTAGCCGAGCACGGTCTCGGTGACCGACACCTCGCCGAAGGAGAGCGCAACGCCGAGCGTCTCGCGACGGTCGAGTAGCCGCTCGATGTTGGTGTCGGTCTCGCGCTTGGGCTGCGTGTACCAGTCGCCGTTGAATGGGCAGACGAGCGCGCGGCGGTTCTCGAGGTCGAGTTCGCGGACCTCGTAAGAGCGGCCCTGGTGCAGGTAGATGGCGCCGTCATGAACGGTCGAGTGCGCCCTCGCGGCCTCTGTTTGACCGAACAGCTCGCCCGAGGAGACGTCCACGATCGCAAAGCTCTCGGGCGAGGACGAGCGCAGCGACACCCGTGCGGCGGGATAGTCGGCGGGGCGGCGCGGCACGTAAACGTCGAGCGGGCCTTGCGATGGCCGCTCGACGGCGTCCTCCACTCCCAGATCCCGTGTTCCAACCGCGCGCGTGGCAGCCGGCGAGCGTCGCGCCGTCCTCTTGCGCAGGAGCCCGGCGGAGACGAGCGCGTCGGCGTGGCCCTCCCAGCGCGGGCCGAAGAACTCGGCGTCGCCTCGTTCTAGTGGCCCCTCGTAGGCCGCGCAAAGCAGGTGCGCTTGATGAATTTGGGAACTCTCGTGGTCGAGGATCGCCGCCTCCACGGATCGCTCGAGGAACTCGTCGGGATGACGGCAGAAGAACTGGTCGAGCGCGTCCTCGCCGGCTACATACACGGCGAGGCCCTTGCCGCGACGCCCCGCCCTGCCCCACATCTGGCGCAGCGCGGCGACGGTGCCGGGGAAGGTGACCACCACGGCCGCGTCGAGCTCGCCGATGTCGATCCCCAGTTCCAGAGCGTCGGTGGTGATGACGGCGCGAAGCTCCCCGTTCATGAGCCTCGCCTCCAGCTCGCGCCGCTGCTGTGGGGTATAGCCGGCGCGGTAGGGCGCCACGCGCTCGGCAAGCTCCGGATCGGTGCGCTCCACGTCTTCGCTCACCATGCGCGCGAGCAGCTCGACGCCCTTACGGGACTTCATGAAGCAGATGCAACGCGCGCCGTCGCGTACGAGCCGTGCGAGCATCTCGGCGGCCTCCGCGAGCGGGGAGCGGCGCGCGCCGATCGCCTCGTCGGTGAGCGGCGGGTTCCACATCGCGATCTGCCTGCGCGGGGTCGGCGAGCCGTCCTCGTCCACGAGGGCGATGTCCTCGAGTCCGGTAAGTCGCTCCGCCAGCTCCACCGGGTTGGCGATCGTTGCCGAGGCGAGCAGCACCCGCACATCGCTGCCGTAGGCAGCCGCCACCCGCAGCAGGCGGCGCAGCACGTTAGCGACGTGCGAGCCGAACACGCCGCGGTAGACGTGCGCCTCGTCGACCACAACGATGCGCAGATGGGCGAACAGCCGCTCCCAGGAGTCGTGGTGGGGGAGGATGCCCAGGTGGAGCATGTCGGGGTTGGTGAGCACCACGTTCGCGCGCCGCCTCACGTCCGCGCGCGCGTCGCGCGGCGTGTCACCGTCGTAGATCGCGGGGCGAATCCGCTTTGGCAGGCCGAACGCGTTCAGCGCGCGCGCCTGATCCTGCGCGAGCGCCTTGGTGGGGTAGAGGTAGAGCGCGCGCGCGAAGCCGTCGCGGCAGAGAGTGTCGAGCGTGGGCAGGTTGAAGCACAACGACTTTCCCGAAGCCGTGCCGGTGGTGACGATCGTGGTTCGCTCCCACGCCGACTGAAGCGCAAGCGCCTGGTGTGAGTAGAGCCGCTCGATCCCCACGCGCTCGAGCCCAGCGATCACTTCTGGGTGAAGCTCTGCGGGGATGTCCACCAACGTGGCGTTCCCTGGTCCTTCGCGAGCCTCGCGAACGAGCCGGCCGTCCTCGCGCGCCTCGTCCAACATGTCGCTCCAAGGCTCGATCGCGCGCTCTGTGGCCACGCCTTGCGATAGTAGTGCCGATGGCCCTCCCAGCAGCCACGTGTCGCGCGAAAGCACGCACCTTCCAGGGTTCGCCGCACCCGGCAGCGGTTAGCCGATGAGCCCGTGGGCCGATGAGCCCGTGGGCCGATGAGCCGATGAGCCCGTGGGCCGATGAGCCGATGGGCCCGTGGGCCGATGAGCCGATGGGCCCGTGGGCCGATGAGCCGATGAGCCCGTGGGCCGATGAGCCGATGAGCCGATGAGCGTGCGCTGCCTGTATCTAGATCTCGACGGCACCCTGCTCGGGCGCGGCGCCTCGCTGGTGCACGACGGCGAGGGGAACGTCTCCTTCGAGGGGATGAGAGCGATCCAGGCGTGCCTGCGGGCGGACGTGGAGATCGTGCTGATGTCTGGGCGCCGCCGCACTCAGGTGGCCGAGGACGCGCGTCTGCTCGGCCAGAGCGCCTACATTTTCGAGGCGGGCGCCTGCGTGGTGGTGGGCGCCGGTCTGCTCGGGCCGCCGGGCGCTCCCACGACGGTGCGTCCCGGCATCGCGCCAGCGGGCGGCGAGGAGCACTGGCTCACAGGCGAGATGGTTCCCGGCGAGCTCACGATCGCCGATCAGATAGATCGCAGCGGAGCGCCGGCGATGCTGCTAGAGCGCTACGACGGACGACTCGAGTATCACGAGCCGTGGCATCTCAACCGCGAAGTGTCGCACCTGTTTCGAGGACTGGTGGACGCCGCCGAGGTGGACGCGTTGCTCGTCGAGCACGGCCACGGGCATCTGCGCTTGGTCGACAACGGCGTGGTCAACCGGCGCTCCCCCGCGCTCGCCGATCTACCGCACGTACGCGGCTACCACCTCGTGCCCGCGGGCGCCTCCAAGGCGGCGGCCGTCGCCTTCCACCGGCAGGTACGCGGCTATGCGCGCGAGGAGACCTTCGCTGTCGGGGACTCGCGCGAGGACCTCGCTTGCGCGGAGCGCGTAGGCGCGTTCTGGCTCGTCGGCAACGCGGTAGAGCGAGACCCCACGATGCGCGACGCGATAACGGCCTACGGGAACGTGCGTGTCGCCGAGGCAGGTCACGGCGCCGGCGTTTACGAGGCGGTTGTGAGCACCCTCGTGTCCTGAAGGTCAGAGATCGGGTGAGGATTTTCGCGCGAAGGCGCCGGGTCATTCGATGACGCGCGCGCTTCTCCTCCTCGTAGACCCCTTACCTATCCCTCGAAAGACGCCCCCACAGACGCCGCCAGAACCCCGGTGGTGGCCGGCGCCTCCAACGCGCCGGTGGCGGGACGGTTGTGCGTACGAGCGCGACCCACTCGTCGAGTGGCAACTCGCCCGAAATGAGCCGGCCGAGCGCGCTCGTCACCGGCGCCTCCACCCCTGCCCGCTCGAGCGTGCCGGCGAGCAGCGGAACCCACTCCAATGCCTCAACGGCCTGACCGATGCGCTCGGGTATCTCGAGCGCCGGCACGCCTTCGGCGAGAAGTTCCCCGGCGCGGCGGTTGCGCGACTCGCGCGCCAAGGCGGTGGCGACAAGGTCACCGATGCCCGCGAGTCCGATCATCGACTCCGGTCGCGCGCCGAGCCGCTCGGCGTAACGCCACACCTCGGCGAAGATGTGCCCCGCCGCGGCACCGGCCGCGTTGGCTCCCTGCGCCTCGGTGGCACCGGAGGCGAGCGCCGCCGCGTTCTTTGCGGCTCCCGCCAGCTCCACCCCGATCGGGTCGTTGGACTGCTCGCACACCACGCCCGCGCGAGTGAACACCTGGGCGAGCGTGCGCGCGAGCGCTTCGTC
>DATBTP010000116.1:0-6686 GCA_036559185.1 Solirubrobacteraceae bacterium
AGCGGGTCGGTGGCGAGCGGGTCGGTGGCGAGCGGGTCGATGGCGAGCGGGTCGGTGGCGAGCGGGTCGATGGCGAGCGGGCCGGTGGCGAGCGGGTTGCCGGCGTGCGCGATCACCTCGAACTGGCGGGCGCGATGATCGACATGGAGCACGCCGCGCGGCTTTCGGGTGCGCGTTTCGCCTACCTGAAGGGCGATCTGGTGATGGTGGAGCTGGCGCTCGTGCGCTTCGCTCTGGAGAAGCTGCGCGGCCACGGGTTTGAGCCCGTGATCCCTCCCGTGCTCGTGCGCGAACGCGCGCTCTACGGCACCGGATTCCTACCCGACACCGAGCAACAGATCTACCGGCTCGTCGACGACGACCTGTATCTGGTTGGCACCTCAGAGGTCGCGCTCGCCTCGTTGCACGACGACGAGATCCTCCCGGCCGAGCGCCTGCCGTTGCGTTACGCTGGCTTTTCACCGTGCTTTCGCCGCGAGGCCGGCGCGGCCGGGAAGGATACGCGCGGGATCTTCCGCGTGCACCAGTTCGACAAGGTTGAGATGTTCAGCTTCGTCGAGCCCGCCGCCTCGACCGACGAGCACGAGCGCATCCTCGCGATCGAGGAGGAGATCCTCTCAGAGCTCCAGCTCCCCTACCGCGTGGTGAACATCGCGGTAGGCGATCTGGGCAATTCGGCCGCGAAGAAGTACGACTGCGAGGCGTGGCTGCCGAGCCAGGGCCGCTACCGCGAGCTCACCTCGTGCTCGAACACCACCGACTACCAGGCGCGACGCCTGAACATCCGTATGCGCCGTGAGAAGCGCGTGCAAACGCTACACACGCTCAACGGCACCGCCGTGGCGGTCGGGCGCACGATCATCGCGCTGCTCGAGAACGGCCAGCGCGAGGACGGAACCGTGGCGCTGCCCGACGTGCTCGCCGCCTATGGCGCCCCCGCGGTGCTCGGCGCCTGAGCGGCGCCATCATCCCAACCTCTTCGCTCACCGGGATGCGAGCGAAGCTCAGAGATGGCTGCCGAGCAGCTGGATGTGGTCTGCCTCGGCCGGTCCCGGGAAGGGGCGCGTGAGGCCGAATTTCTCGAGGATCGCCTCGGGCACGCCTTCGACCCCTGGGGTGTCGGAGGCTTCTCCGCGCGTGTGGGGATCGTTGGCGAAGCCCCCCACCTCGACCGAATGCTGCGGCGTGCGGTAGCCGGAGATGCCGATGAGGTGCAGGTGCAGAGCCTTGCCGAGCGTATTCAGGCGCTGGACGAGAATCGGCTCGACGCCGACGCTGTAGTTGGTGCCGGGCGCCTGGAAGAAGCCGAATTCACCAGACGGTCCACCGCCTTCGACGGGGAAGCCGCTCGTGAATGACCGCTGCTGGGAGTTGTACTCGCTGATCTGAAGCTGGGAGAGTTCTTTTTCAAGCGATGCTCGGTGGGCGCTCAGTTCGCCTAGCTCCGCGCTCTTGCGGTCGCGGGCGCGGATATACGCCAGCTGGCGATCGACGAGAGCGAGGTGGAGGTGGGCGACCTCGTCTCGCTGGACGATCACCGCCGTGGTCTCGTGTTGCTGACTTGCCACGAGTACCGCCAGCCGTTGCGTTTCCTTGGCCACCGCTGCCTTCGTGTCGGTCACCTGCGTGGTCGCGGTGGCGTTCTCCTGACCGATCGCCTTGAGGTCGTCGACGCGCTCGATCAGGTCGCCGAAGCCGTGCGCGTCCAGGATTACCGTGACGATGCTCGGCGGTGGAGACTCGTATGCCGCAACCACCTGCGCGATGAGCACCTGCCGGTCGCGGGCCAGTTCGGCCACGAGCGACGCCAAGTGCGCTCGCGCCCCGCGCAGATGCGATTTCAGGCGGTCCAGCAGTCCTTGCTCGTAGGCGAGGCTGGATTCGAGCGCCGACAGACGCACGTGCAGGTCGTCGATGCTCCCCTGGAAGCCGTCGATCGTGTGAGAGTCGGCGGCGATCGCCGCTTTCAGGGCGCTCTGCTTCGAGCTCGAAGCAGAGATGCCGCTTTCCAGCGCGCCCTGGGATTGGCCCGCTAGCGCCGGCGCCGCGGCGGCCGCCGCGAGCACGGCAAGCAGCGCGCTCGCGTGGCGTAGACGGAGGGTTGAGGAGTGGATTCGCATAAGAGTTCGCGCCTTCTCGCGCGCGTCGAAAGCCGACCTACCGCGGTGGCGCCCCTGCGCAAGCTAGCCACGCGCCGTCTCGATCACAAGCTTTGGCGGAGTCTGCAAACGGGCTTGCATCGCCGCGAAGTCCCTGCGGGCGCGTGCTTTCCCGGGCGAACCTGCCCCTATCGCGGCGCCGCTCCGCGGCGGGCAGCCGTTAGTGGACAGTAGGCAGATGTTCGCCACGGGTAATATCAAGTTGACGCGGACCATCGGGGGTCCTCTCGAGCGCATCGAGTGGACGGGAGGATCGACGCGAGCCAACGTGGAGGAGATTCAGCGATCGAGGATTCTGGGAGCGATGGCCGAAGAGGTGGCCATCCGTGGCGCCTTGTCGGTGACGGTGGCGCGTGTGATCGCCCGTGCCCGTCTCTCGCGGAGACTGTTCTACGAGCTATTCGCCGACATCGAGGATTGCCTGCTGGCGACGCTCGAGTGGGCGTTGGAGCAGGCGCGGGCAGTGGCGGTGGACGCATACTCAGCCGAGCGGACCTGGCTTGAGGGGATCGGGTCCGCGCTGGCGGCTTCGCTGCGCTTCTTCGACGAGCAGCCATTGCTGGCTCAGCTGTGCATCGTGCACGCGGCGGGCGGCGGACCGCGTGTGCTCGTGCGTCGCTCTGAAGTGATCGCCGAACTGTGTGAAATCGTCGATCGCGGACGCGCCGAGGCGGCCGGGAATCGCGTGCCGGGCCCCGTGGTCGCGGAGGGCGTCGTGGGAGCGGTCATGGCGGTGCTCTACACGCGCCTGCTTGCCCGCGCGCCCGCGCCTGCCCTCGGGGGCGAGGACGGCGAGCTCGCCGAGGACGGGCCGAAGCTGATCGACCTCTACGGTGAGCTCATGAGCCTGATCGTCCTGCCCTACCTGGGCGCGGCGAAGGCGGGTAGAGAGTTTCGCAAGCCGCCTCCGCCGCCCCGGCCGAGGATCGCCCAAGCGGATCTATGGCCGGCGGGCGTCTCTGGACGAGAGCACGCCGGCTCGCGACTGACCTACCGCACCGTGCGGGTGCTGCGGGCGATCGCCGAGCTGCCGGCGGGCAGCAACCGCGAGGTGGCCGAGCGTGCGGGCGTCGTCGACCAGGGCCAGATCTCGAAGATCCTTACTCGTCTGGAGTATCAGGGTTTGGTTGTCAATCGCGGCGGCAGCGGGCCCGCGCGCGGCACGCCCAACTCGTGGTGGCTCACGGAAAGCGGCGAAGCGCTCGAGCGCGATCTACGCGGCGAGTCCGTCGACGGTCGCGAACCTGAGCGTCAGCCGGGGAACGGCTCTGGCTCGCGGCGCCCCACCACGTAGCTGTTCTCGTCCTCGAGCATCGCCCTAACCTGCTCGCGCAGCTCGGGGCCGTCGCTATGACCGTGGACGGAAGCGGCGTGCTCGGCCGCGGCCGCCACGACCTCGTCCTCCTCGCCGATGATCGTCAACGAGCAGTTGGACTCGCTCTCAAAGCGCCTGCAATCAGCGATCTTACGCATCGTAGCCTCCTCTTGGCTTGTTCGAATCGGGCTCTACCGACTTTAGAGCCGATCGGGCGCGCCCGCCAGTGGGAAGCGGCGAGTGCCTCAGGGGACGCGAAACGCGATGGAGCGCGCAGCGCCCCCGCGCGGGGCGAGCGTGAGCCGGTAGAGACCTGGGGCGAGAGCGTGGATGGTGGGCAGCCTGCGACGGTTCAGCCCCCTGACAGCGGCGAGCGTCAACGACGCCGGGAGGGCTCGCCACCGCCGACGCACGCTCGGACCGACGCGTATGCCGAGCGTGGCCCGCACGCTCGTCGCCCGGCTGAGCTTGAACGAGAATGCGACGTCGGCGAAGCCGGGCCTAGCGCGGCGTAGCGCGGCGCGAGCGTTTGATGTGAGGGCGAGCGCCGAGATGCGAGCGGCGCGTGTTGGCGCGCTCCCCGAGGGGGCGCTCGCTTTGGTCGCGACGAAGGTCAACGAGGTTGGGCTCGACCGGGTCGGGTTGGCGGGGGCTTCAGGGGAGCCCCCGCCGGGCTGTTTGCCGCCGGCGCCTTCTCTTGTTTCTCCACCGGAGCCACCGCCGCCTTCGCCACCCACAGGTTTGCCGCCAGGTTCTTCGGAGCCGCCTCCTTTCGAGCCGGGCGGTTCGGATTTGACTTCTTCTTTGGGGGGTTCTTCGGACTTGCTTTCTTCTTTGCCGAGTTCGCCGGTCGGTTCCCCTCCTTTGGAGGGGGCCTGCGCGAGCTCGAAGGCGTCGATGCTCTCAGGCGCGCCGACGCCTGTGGGGCCGTCGAACCCGTGCGAGGCGTTGCATATCAGCGCGCCGCCGCCGCAGTCGAGCAGCGGATCGCTCGATGCCGCGCAACCGGAATATTCGTCGCGACACTGGCCGTTGCCCCCGCTGGTGACGTCGTAGAGCAACGAGGCGCCCAGGTGCGAGTAGAGGGTCTGTGCGGGATAGGCCACCCCGTGAGAGCCGCCGCCGAGCGCGAACATCGAGGCGAGGAGGGGCGAGGCGACGCTCGTGCCGCCGATCGGCGCCCAGCGGAGCACCGCGCCTTCTTCGTCGGGAGTCGAGTCGTATACGGCGACACCGGTGTAGGGGTCGGCGTCGGCGGCCACATCCGCCACGGCTCGCGAGGTTCCGCACCCGATCGCGCTCCAGTCGGGCACTTCCAGCTGCCAGCTCGGCGCGGCGAAGTGTTCGCTGCACCCGCCGCCGCCCGCGCCGTGATTTTCCCCGCCTGGGTCCGGGTCCTCGTTCCAAACCGTCTCGCTCTGGCGCGCGCCGCCGGCGAGCATGAGCTTCGTGCCGCCCACCGCGACGACGTGTGGTGAGGAGGCCGGGTAGTCGATGCCCGCGTAGTAGTTGCCTTCGCCGGCTTGCGCAGCTTCGGTCCAGTTGCGGTAGCCCTCATCGCCCGAGGATGCCGTGATGACGACGCCCGCGTGTTCGAAGGCCCGCGCATCGGAGGAAGGCTCTTCGCCGCCCCATGAGTTGGATATCTCCGTGGCCCCGAGTTTCACAGCCGCTTCCTCGGCGGCTTCGAGGTTGGCGTAGGCGGGAGAGCTTGCCTCCACGAGCACGATTTTGCAGTTCGCGTTGCAGATCGCCCGCGCCATCTGCACGTCGGTCGAGATCTCGACCGCCCAGCCGCCCGCTTCTTCGGCTTCTTCGCGCCTTTTCCCGTTCAGGCTATTGAGCGCCGTTTCGAGTTCCCGCCTACTGCTCGGGAAGGGCAGGCTCGTGTTTTCGCCGCGCTGGTTCACCACCGACAGACAGCCGTTGGCGGTAGTGCATGCGGGCAGGCCGAATTCGGTGTCGTACACCGCGAGGTCGGTCGCGACGCTCGGGTCGTTGTAGGCGTCCACCAGCGCGATCGTCTGTGGTTCGGTGGTGGGGGCCCGCGGTTCTTCGCCGGGGAAATACGCGTCGCGCAGATCTAGCGGGCGCAGGCCGCTCCCGCCTTCGGCCGCCGACAAGGGGTGTGCGGCGCCGGCCGGTAGGACCCTCGACATCCCCAGCGGATGGGTGCGCGCGCGAGCCGCGGGCGTACGCGGGACGAGGCGCAAAGCCAGGCATCCGGCGTGGCCTGGCAGGGGCCGTGGGCACGCCGTCCTCACCGTGTAGTCGGAGCGGGGGAGTGGCTGGAGGCTCGTCGCCGATGCTACCTCCGGCACGCTAATCGCAACCAGCGCGCAGGCCGACAGCGAGAGCAACATGTGGGAAAGTCGTGCCACGCCCATACGAGGCTAGCGGGGCCCTAACGGCGGGCGCTCAGGTAGATCGAGCGCGCGCGCCCGGCGGTCGGCCTGAGGGTGAGCCGGTAGCGCCCGGCGGGGAGCGTGTTGTGGCCGGTGAGAGTGCGGCTGCCGCGTCCTTTTCCGGCGCTCGTGGTGAACGAGTCCGGGAGCATCGTCCAGCGCTTGGACCCGTGAGCGCTCGTTTGCTTGACGAGCGTCACATGAATCTTCGCCGGCGCGCTCAAAATGAAGGAGAACTCGACGGTCGAGGCGATCGGCTTTGCGTGCTTGAGCGCCGCCACCCCCTTCGTGGTGAGCGCGAGTCGCGAGATGATGGGTGTGCGGCCGGCATGCGACGGTCCCGAGCCGGGTTCAGAAGGCGAGCCCGACCGGCCGCGCTGGGGCGAGCCCGATCGGCTCGATGATTCTTCTTCTTCTTCCGCTTCGGCCGTGGCTTGCGCTTCGGCTTCTTCTTCGCCTTCGCTTTCGACTTCCGCTTCGGCCTCGCTCGCTCGCGCCACCGCCAGCGTGTTCGCGCGGCAACCCGCGCCGCCGCCGCCGAGCGGGCACGACCGGCTCGCCGCCGCTGTGGAGGACATTGTGAGCGACGCCAGCAAGAGATACAGCGCAAGGATCAGGGTGAGTCCGCCGGCCGCCAATACGCGTCTCTGAGAGCCGGCCGAGCGACCCGGCGGCCCTTCGGCGGTCTTTCGCGTGCGTTTGGCGTTGCGGGGTGCGTTGTACATGTTCCATCACTCGGCCAACTTTCTTATGTGCTTAAGGGTTTTCGCCCGATCCTCGGCGGATTCGAGTAGCGCGGCGGAAAGG
>DATBTP010000117.1:0-5199 GCA_036559185.1 Solirubrobacteraceae bacterium
CTCATCTTCCTGTTACTGAACACTTAGCAAGAAGTTCGACACTGCACGCAATGACCGCCGAGCAGCAGACGCCGGCGCGGCGCGGCGCCGAACGCCACCACGGTGGCCATCCGCACTATGAGGCGAGACCCCTCGGCGCCGGTGGGAGCCCGCCGCCGAGCGGCGCCGGCGCGGGGGGTGGCGGCCCGCGCGGGCGCATGCTCGGGGGAGGCATCGACGGAAACGAGCGCCTGACGGCGGCCACCGGGGTACTCTTGATCGCGCTCCTCGCCGCGCTCGGCATTACGATCTTGCGGATAAGGCCATTGATCTCAGAGCACCTGTTCATCGGGCTGCTCTTGATCCCGCCCGTCGCCTTGAAGCTCGCGAGCACGGGGTATCGGTTCGTGCGCTACTACACAGCCAATCCGGCGTATCGCAAGCGAGGCGCGCCCCCCACCGCGTTGCGTGTGATGGCGCCGTTGGTGGTGCTCACGAGCGTTGCGGTGCTCGCCACCGGCGTGGCGCTGCTGGCGATTGGGCCGGGAGCGTCGGGCACGCTGCGCGGCTTGCACAAGGCGAGCTTCATCGCGTGGATCGCCCTGATGGGGCTGCACGTGCTCGTGCACCTCCCCGACCTGCAAGCGACATTCGTCTCGAGGCGCGGCGAGCGCTTGGAGTACAACCGTCTCGCCTCCGGCCGCGCGGGGCGCGCGATCGCGCTCGTCGGGGCGATAGTCGCGGGCGCGGTGGTGGCGATAGTGCTCATTCCCCACTTCGGCGAATGGTCTCACTTCGAGGCTGTCCGCCATCACGACCACTAGCTACGGAGTGATCGAGACGCAAGACCACTTACATAACGTCGCGAATATGAACTCTCTCACCGAGATGACACGACGGACCTTGTATCTGGATGTCGAAGGTATTCCTCGACATTTTCGCGCCGGGGCACACTTAAGCGACTGTCCTCAGCGACGGCTGATCGCGGAGAGGTAACGAACCGATGCCATTCAGACATACACACGCACGAGACGCGGCGTTGCGGCGTCTGAGCCGCGCCAATCGCTGGATGGTGGCGGGCTCGGTGGCGCTCACCGCCGTGTTCTCGGAGGTGGCCGCCAGCGCCTTCCCCGGCAAGACCATCAAAGCCAGCGGCGCGACGGCTTCGCACAAACGCTCCGGCGGCGGCTCCAAAGCGTCCTCCGGCGGCTCGAGCTCGCTGAAGCCGCCCACGCAGGCCCCCCAGGCGAGCACCACGCCGGAAGTGTCGCCCTCACAGGAACCGGCGCCCGCCGAAACCTCCGCGCCGGCGCCGGAACCCAGCCACGAAGAACCGGCGCCCGCGCAAGAACCGGCGCCATCGCGCGAATCGGCGCCCGCCCAGGAATCCGCGCCCGCCCAGGAATCGGCGCCCCCGCCCCCGGTACAGGAATCCGCGCCCCCTGTACAGGAATCCGCTCCACCCGTCGTATCGGGGGGCTCGTGACGCCGACGTTGACATCCGCCGCACGCGCGCGCTGGGAGGCGCTCGGCACGAGCGTCGACGTCGTAGTCACAGACGGCGACGAGTTGCCGCGCGCGCAAGCGATCGTGAAGAGCGAGCTCGAGGACATCGACCGCGCCTGCAGTCGCTTTCGCGGTGACTCCGAGCTCAGTCGCATGAACACCCTCGCCGGGCGCACGGTCGAAGCCGACCCGCTGCTGATCGAGGCGATCGAGGTGGCGCTGCGCGCGGCGGAGATCACCGACGGAGACGTAGACCCCACCGTCGGGCGGGCGCTCGAATTGGCGGGCTATGACCGCGACTGGCGCCTACTCGCGCCGCCAGACCAGCAGCTGTTCGGCGGCGCGCCGCACGTGCTCGCGAGCATCCGTCAGGGCTGGCGGGCGATCGAGCTCGACCGCGAGCGCGGCCGGCTGCGGATCCCCGCCGGCGTGAAGCTCGACCTGGGCGCCACCGCCAAGGCGTGGGCGGCCGACCGCGCGAGCCGCGCCGTCCACGACGCGTGCGGCTGCGGCGTGCTCGTGAGCCTCGGGGGGGATATATCGACCGCCGGCGCATGCCCCGAGCGAGGCTGGCGGATCCATGTGACCGACGACCACCGCGACGGACCCGATGCGCCCGGCCAGACGATCGCGATTGCGAGCGGAGGACTTGCCACCTCCAGCAAGACGGTCAGACGGTGGAGTCACGAGGGACGCACGATGCACCACATCATCGACCCCTCCACCGGTGTTCCGGCGGAGGGAGCGTGGCGCACGGTGAGTGTGGCGGCGATCGACTGCGTCGACGCCAACGTGGCCGCCACGGCGGCGATCGTCCGCGGCACCCGGGCCCCCGAGTGGCTCGCCGGGCTCGACCTCCCGGCGCGCCTGGTGGCGAGCGACGGCGAGGTGCTCACGCTCGGGTCGTGGCCGGCGGAGGGCCGGGGCTCGTGAGCACGGTCATCGCGGCGACCGGCCCGAGCGCCTACTGGTATCTCACCCGCTCGAGCGGCACGGTGGCGCTCGTGCTGCTGACGCTCGCGCTCGTGCTCGGCATCGTCGACGTTGGCCGCTGGAGCACGGAGGGGTGGCCGCGCTTCGTGATCGACTCGCTGCACCGCAACGCCTCGCTGCTGGCGCTGGCGTTCCTCGGCCTTCACATCATCACGGCGGTGCTCGATTCCTTCGCGCCGATATCGCTCGTGAACGCCGTGATCCCCTTCACCGGCGTCTACAGGCCGTTCTGGCTTGGCTTGGGCGCGCTCTCCTTCGACTTGATCGTGGCCGTGATCCTCACGAGCCTCCTGCGACGACGGATGGGCCACTCGACATGGCGAGCGATCCACTGGCTCGCCTACGCGAGCTGGCCGATCGCCCTGCTGCACGGTCTGGGCACCGGCAGCGATGTGAAAAGCACGTGGCTGCTGGCGATCAGCATCGGCTGTTTGGTGGTGACCGTCGCCGCCGTACTGGTGCGCGTCTCCCTGGGCTGGCCCGACCGTCTCGCGCGGCGCTCCGCCGCGCTCGGCGGGACGGCGGTGTTCACGCTCGGGTTGCTCCTGTGGCTACCGAGCGGACCGCTCGGCAGCGAATGGGCACGGCGGTCGGGTACTCCCGCGAAGCTGCTGCCGCACTCGGCGAGTCATGCCTCGGCTGGCGACAAAGAAGCGAGCGGGTGATCGTGAGCGAAGCCACTCAAACCGCCGAGCTCACCCGTTCGGGCACCCCGCTTAGCGGGGGGGGAGCGGGCGATCCGACGAGCGAAACCGTGCCCGCGCCGGGACTGCCGAGACTACTGGAGGGCGTGCCGGCGCAGGGAGCCATGAGCTTGGATCGGCACCTCGAAACGCACGGCGAGCTGCCGACCGCGAAGCGGCGCGATCGGCGCGGAGCTAGCGCGCTTATCGACCAGATCGAACAGGCCGGGCTCGGCGGACGCGGTGGCGCGAACTTCCCGATGGCGAGGAAGATGCGCACCGTGGCGAGCGGTCGCGGCAAACCGATCGTGGTCGTGAACGCCACCGAGGGCGAGCCGGCGAGCCTGAAGGACCGCACGCTGCTCGAGACGCTCCCCCACCTCGTGCTCGACGGAGCCGCGCTCGCGGCGCGCGCGATCGGCGCCGAGGAAGCGATCCTGTGTGTGTGCGAATCGGCGGGTGCCGGCTACGAGCGCGCCGCCCGGGCGATCGCCGAACGCGAGCAACTGCCGGGGCATTGGCCACGGATCGCGCTCACCGCCGCCCCGGAGGGCTACGTGGTGGGACAGGAGTCGGCGCTCGTAAACCACCTCAACGGCGGACCCGCCACGCCCACCTTCACGCCGCCGATGCCCTTCGAGCGGGGAGTGCGTAGACGTCCGACGCTCGTGAACAACGCCGAGACGCTCGCCCACGTGGCGCTCATCGCCCGCCACGGCGCGCGCTGGTTTCGCGAGCTTGGCCTCGAGGACCAGCCGGGGTCGACACTCGTGACACTGTCGGGCCCGCTCGCCTACCCGGGCGTGTATGAGGTGGAGTTCGGCGCTTCGCTCTCCTCGCTGGTGGAAGCCGCCGGCGGGACGAGCACGCGCGTGCGCGCAGCCCTCTTCGGCGGCTACGCGGGCACATGGGTCGACGGGGGCGCGCTGTCGCGGCTGGCGCTCTCGAGCGCACACCTCGCTCCCTACGGCGCCTCGCTCGGCGCCGGTGTGGTGCTGCTGCTCTCAGAGGAAGCCTGCCCGGTGGCGGAGACGGCGCGCGTAACGCGCTGGCTGGCGGGTCAGAGCGCGGGCCAATGCGGTCCGTGCGTGCACGGCCTGGACGCGCTCGCGGGCACCCTGGAGCAAATCGCGCTTGGCGGGCAGGGCAGGCGGGGGACCGAGCGCGTTGAGCGGCTCGCCGCGCTTGTGAGCCGGCGCGGCGCCTGCGCTCACCCCGACGGCGCCGTGCGCTTTGCGATGAGCGCGATGGAGGTATTCGCCAATGAGCTCGCCGACCACGCCCGCCACGGCCGCTGCGAGGCTTGCGCGCGACCTTCCGAGCTGCCGCTGCCCGCTCGCCCGCGTCCGGCCACGGCCGTCTGATCGGATGTCCGAAAGAGTGCGCGTCAACCCAATCGCCTGTGAGGCTCACGGTATGTGCGCCGAGCTTCTGCCCGAGCGCATCACGCTCGACGAGTGGGGCTACCCGATCGTCGACGATCGCCCGCTATCCCCCGAGCTAGTCTCCCACGCTCAGCGCGCGGCGCTCGCCTGCCCCACCTTCGCCTTGCTGGTCGAGCGCGAACGCCGACGCGCGTAGGACACCCGAGCAAGAGCGACGGGCGGCCATCACAGGGCGCCCATGTGCACCGCCGCCAGGCCCGCCCAGCGCCCGTAGGGCGCAAAGTAGGAGCGAACCTCCCCTTCAGCCGCTCGTGCGTGCGGATCGCCTCCGCCGATGCGCCGCCCGACGTGCTTGAGCAGCCCCAAGTCGCCGGCCGGCAACTGGTCGTGGCGGCCCTGCCCGCGGAGCGCGAGCATCTCGATCGTCCACGGGCCGATGCCGGCGATGGACCGCAGCCGCCTCCACGTCGTCTCGTGCTGGGGGTCGTGCAGATCGACGCTACCGCTCGCCACCTCACGTGAGACGCGAACGAGCAAACGGGCGCGCGTTTCGGAGAGGTCGAGCGACTCGAGCCGAGCGGGCGCCGCGCCCGCGAGCGCGGACGGCGAGGGCGCGTCGCGCAAAGCGCCCGCCTGGCCGTCCCAGCTAGCGC
>DATBTP010000118.1:0-3827 GCA_036559185.1 Solirubrobacteraceae bacterium
CCTGGCCGAGGATTGCGATCTGTCTTGGCCTGCCGCCGTGCGCCTTGACGAACTCGGCCGACTGCACGAACAGGCCGCCCGAACCACAGGCCGGGTCGAGCACCCGCCCCTCGAACGGCTCGAGCATCTCGACCAGCAGCCTCGCGACCGGCGCCGGCGTGAAGAACTCGCCGCCGCGGTGACCCTCGGCGCGGGCGAACTCCTTGATGAAGTACTCGTAGGTGCGCCCGAGGATGTCGCGCGCCTCCTTGGCGTCCTTGCCAAAGCCGATCTTCGCGATCGTCTCCACCAGCGAGCCCATCAATTCGGCGGAGAGGGGCGCGCGGGCGTAGACGCGCGGCAAGACGTTGCGCAGAGCGGGATTGGCCTGCTCGATGGCGGTGAGCGCGCCGTCGATCCGCCGGGCGATTTCCGGCTGGGAAGCGGCGGCGAGCAGCGCCGGCCAGCGGCCCTCCGGCGGTACCCAGAAGACGTTCTCGGCGCTGTACTCGTCGCGATCCTCGAGTACCTTCGCGCGCTGCTTCGCGTCCCTAATGTAGGCGTCGTTCCCCGGCTCTGAGAGTTCGGCCTCAAGCGCGCCACGGCGCTGCTCGAAAGCGTCTGAGATGTACTTAAGGAACAGCAGCCCAAGCACGAGGTGCTTGTACTCGGCCGACTCAACGGACCCGCGCAGCTTGTTGGCGGCCTCGAAGAGGGCCGCACCGTTGGGACTGTCGCTGCGGGCGGAACGCTTGGCCATGCGCGAACCGTACCCGCTCCCAGCCGGCGGTATCGGCCCGCCGCTCAGCCGCGTGAGAACGGCCGGTGGTGCGCGGCGCCGAGGCGGTCGAGGACGCCGGTCAGCAGCTCGGTGGTCTCCTCGGCCATCTGTGCTTCCACGCACGCGAGTTCCGATGCCAAGTCGGCGGCCGGAGGAGATGGAGGCGGCTCGGGGTAGATCGGCTCGGGAGCCGCCAGCGCCACGACCTCTGACGCCGCATCGGGCTGTTCGACTGCCGGCTCTCCGATCGCGATGGGTACGTCAACGGGCTCGACAGCCTCTGTCTTCTTCGCCTTGCGTTTGCGGAAGAGGCGTGCGAAGAGTCCAAGCCTTGGCTCCGGGTTGGGCTCGAGCCGGGTGTTGGGCTCATCCTCGATTTCAGACTCCACGACGGCGAGGGTGTCCGGCTGCTCCTCCGGCTCGGGCTCGGCGAGCAGTTCGGGTTCTTGTACGACTGGCTCGGGCTCGGCGAGGAGTTCGGGTTCTTGTACGACTGGCTCGGGCTCGGCGAGGAGCTCGGGCTCCTGTGCGACCGGCTCGGCAAGCGGAGGCTCTGGCTCGGAGGGCTCGTCGGAAGCCGGCGGATTGCGCGTGACCGAGAGTGTCACCTTCGTGCCCCAGCCCGACTGCTTGAGGTGGACGGCGCCACGGGCGCCCTCGCTCTCCCACTCGACCTTCGTCTCCGGCTCGACCGACGTGATCGTGATCTCGCCGAAGTCCCCGAGGTGGCGCGTGAGCGCCTCAGGGTCGCTCAACTCGGCCCACAGCTCGGGTGGTGACTTCACAAGGGTTCGTTGCACCTCTGTTGAGACGCTCATCGCTCCCAGGTTTCGAGCGTCGCCGCGAGACTCCTTCCCGCGCGCGTGCGGCTGCCTGCTTATGCGGCGGCTCGTGCGCCGCCAGGAGCGAGCAAACCCCGCTCGTGCAGCAGCTCCGCCAACTGCACCGCGTTCGTGGCGGCCCCCTTGCGCAGGTTGTCGGCGACGATCCACATGTCCAATGCCCGCTCGTGGCCGGGATCGCGGCGGATGCGCCCCACGAACACGTCGTCGTGGCCGGTGGCGAGCGTCGCCAACGGATAGAGCGCCGCCGAGGGGTCGTCGGCGACGGTGATGCCGGGGGCGGCGCGAAGGAGCTCGCGGGCGCGCTCGGGGGTGAGGGGCTCGCGCGTTTGCACGTTCACGGCCTCGGAGTGGCCGTTTACGACGGGCACGCGCACACACGTGGCGCTCACGCGGATCGAATCGTCGCCGAGGATCTTGCGGGTCTCGTCGATGAGCTTGCGCTCCTCGTCGGTGTGGTCGTCGCCCTCGGCGAAGCTGCCGGCGTGGGGGAGCGCGTTGAAGGCGATCTGGTGGGCATAGGACCGCGGCGGCTCGATGTCGCGTTCGTGAAGCAGCGCGTGTGACTGGTCGAGCAGCTCGTCCACCGCCTTCTTGCCGGTGCCCGACACCGCCTGGTAGGTGGAGATCACAAGGCGCTCGATCCCGGCGGCGTCGTGGATGGGCTTGAGCGCCACCACCATCTGCATGGTGGAGCAGTTGGGGTTCGCCACGATCCCTTTGTGGCTCGTTAGGGCGTCGGGATTGACCTCCGCCACGACGAGCGGCACCTCCTCGCTCATGCGCCACTTCGAGCTGTTGTCCACCACCACCGCGCCCGCCGCCGCGAAGCGCGGCGCCCACTCGCCCGAGGTGGAGCCGCCGGCGGAGAACAACGCGAGGTCGAAGCCTTGAATCGTGTCGTCGGTGAGCGGCCGCACCACCCCGACGCCCTCGATCTCCCGACCGGCGGAGCGCTCGGAGGCGAACGGCACGATCTCCCGCGCCGGGAACTCGCGCTCGCGTAGCAGTTGCAGCATCAGCGTTCCCACCTGTCCGGTGGCCCCCACGACGGCGACTCGGTAGTCCTGGCTCGTCATCAGTCCAGAGTACTTCGGGTGGTGTCCCGGTGGCGTGAGTCGGATCTACGCTGGCAGCAGCTCGTCGAGCGACTTTCGCTCGAAATAGCTGGAGTGGGTGCTCTTGATCGTCTCCAACGAGTCGGCGCTGAGCAGCACGACATCGAGATCGGAACGATTACGCGCTTGCCGCTCGGCCTCCTGGTAGGCGTGCTGGGCCGCGTCGTAGTTTGCGCCGAACTCTCGTACCGACGTTTCGTGCCGCGTCACGTCGCGCGTGATGAGGAAGTGCTTGATCTCGTCGCCGCTCATGTGGTCCCTCGTATCGCGTCTACCGGCACATACCCAGCCATCATTGCATGCTTTCCAACGCGACCAGCAGCTCTTGGTGCGAAAGCTCGCCTCGGTCGAACCGCGCGAGCGTATCGGAGACCGCCTTGAAGCCGGCATGCGCGCCCCCGCAAGCGCCACGAATGGGTTGTAGCCGACCCGAATGCGCCAGCCGTCAAACCGGACGAAGCCCCAACCCTTGAAAGGCAGACGCGAGCATGGTCCTGGTGCGCCGTGCCTTGCTCGTTGCTACGGCTTTATCGCCATGAACAGGATCGTGAGCAGCACGAGCAGGTCCATCATCGCGCCCACCGCCCCGATCCGCTTCACGAGCGTGTCGTGCTCGGTGCTGGGCTGGAATGGCCCGTTCCCGGAGGCGGCGAGGTCGCGGTCGGCCACCTCAACGAGCTTCTTCTCGTGGGGGCTCAGGAACATTCCCTCGACCGCGCCGATCGCGATGACCGCGCCGAGCCCCCATTGCACAAAGAATTCGCTCCACAGTTTGTGGTCGGAGGCCATGTAGATCCCGCAGATCACCACCAACGCGAGCCCCGGCATGATCACGCGCGTGGAGATTGCGTGCAGCGCCTTGTAGAGGGCTGGCAACGCGCGGGAGTCGGCCTTGCCGATCGTGCCCAGCAGCACCGGGTAGGCGAGCGTCGCGCCGAAGGCGAACACCACCGCCATGATGTGCACGGCGAGCACCACGTCGTAGAAGGCCACTCCGACGATCACGGCGTAGATCCTAATGAAACGCATGTGATGTTGGTTCTGACCGGCACACGTGTCCCGGTCACCGACCCGTACATGTACGGGTCGGTGACCGGGACACGTGTG
>DATBTP010000119.1:0-5464 GCA_036559185.1 Solirubrobacteraceae bacterium
GGGACGGCTCAGCGATGACTTCCTGAAGGAGCTGCATGACGCCACGACCGAGTGACCGCCTGAGCCTGATCCCGCCGTACCTGTTCGCTGAGCTGGAGCGCAAGATCGCCGCCAAGAGGGCGGCCGGCGTGGACGTCATCAGCCTCGGCATCGGCGATCCCGACCGACCCACGCCACCGCTGATCGTGGAGGCGATGCAGGAGGCGGTCACCGAGCCCCAAACGCACCAGTACCCCTCGAACAGGGGACGAGCCGACTTCCGTGAAGCGCTCAGCGACTTCTACGCGCGCCGCTTCGACGTGACAGTGGACCCCGCCACCGAGGTGATCCCCGCGATCGGAGCGAAGGAGGCGATCTTCAACCTCAACCTCGCGTTCCTCGACCCAGGCGACGTCGCCCTCGCCTCCGACCCCGGCTACCCCGTGTACACGGGCGGGCCGCTGCTCGCGGGTGCGGAGCCCGCGGTGATGCCCCTCGTGCCAGAGCTGGGATTCGTGCCCGACCTCGAGGCCATCGACGCGGCGACCGCCAAGCGGGCGAAGCTGTTGTACCTCAACTACCCCAACAACCCCACCGGCGCGGTGGTCCCCGAAGGGTTCTTCGCCCGCGCGATCGAGTTCGCGCGCGAGCACGACATCCTGATCGTGCACGACAACGCCTACAGCGAGACCACCTACGACGGCTACCGCGCGCCCTCGTTCCTCGCCACCCCGGGCGCCAAGGAGGTGGGGATCGAGGTGTTCTCCCTCTCCAAGGGCTACAACATGACCGGCTGGCGTTGCGCGGCGGTGCTCGGAGGAGCCGAGGTCGTGGAGCACTACTGGCGACTGAAGACCAACATCGACTCGGGCCTGTTCGAGGCCGTGCAGCTCGCGGGCATCGCCGCGCTCTCACCGGACGCCGACGCGGAGGTGGCGTCGATGAACGAGCTCTACCGCCGCCGCCGCGACCTGGTGTGCGAGGCGCTCGCCAATGCGGGCGTGCGCGTGACGCCGCCGAAGGGCACGATCTACGTGTGGGCGCCGATCCCCGAGGGCTTCGCCGACTCGGCGGCCTACTGCGAGCACGTGCTCGAGCGGGCCGCGGTTGTGATCTCGCCGGGCGGCGCCTACGGTCCAAGCGGCGAGGGTTGGTTTCGCATTTCGCTCACCACGCCCGACGACCGTTTGATGGAAGCGGTCGAGCGTTTGGCGGCGCTGCGAGCCTGATCTACACTCGGTGTAGATGACTCAACCAACCAGGCGCGCGAGGCAGCGCGCTTTCTGCATCGCATCCCTCGCTGGCGAGGAGAATCTGGACGAGTTGCGCGAGCTGCTGCTCACCGCCGGCGTCGCGGTGCTCGGCGAGATGATCCAACGGCGCGAGCAGCCGCACCCTAACACCTACCTGGGGCCGGGCAAGGTGCGCGAGGCGAGAGAGGCGGCGAAGGCGTGCGACGCGAACGTGATCGTTTGCGACGACGAGCTCAGCGCCCGCCAGGAGCGCAATCTCGAGGAGGCGCTCGAGATGGCGGTAGTGGATCGCACCACAGTGATCCTCGACATCTTCGCCACACACGCCTCTAGCGCCGAGGGCAAGCTCCAAGTGGAGCTTGCCCAGCTCGAATACAACCTGGCGCGGATGCGCGGCCTGTGGAGCCACCTCGAGCGCCTCGGCGGCGGCATCGGCACGAGGGGGCCGGGGGAGACACAGATCGAGACCGACCGGCGGCTCGCCCGCGACCGCATCTCGGCGCTGCGCCGTCGCCTTGACCACGTGAAGGGCACACGCTCTGTGATGCGCGCCGAGCGCGAGCGCGCGGCACTGCCGAGCGTCGCGCTCGCGGGTTACACCAACGCGGGCAAGAGCACGCTGCTGAACGCGCTCACGGGCTCTGAGGTGGGAGTGCGCGACCGCCTCTTCCACACGCTCGATCCGAGCACACGCATGATGAGAGTCGGCGGACGACCGCACCTGCTGACCGATACCGTGGGATTCATCCGCAAGCTCCCCCACCAGTTGGTGGACGCGTTCGGCGCCACACTCGAGGAGACCCGTCGCGCCGACCTGCTGTTGCACGTGATCGACGCCTCCGCGCCCGAGAGCGATCAGCGGGAGATGCGCAAGGCTGTCGAGGAGGTGCTCGAGGAGATCGGAGCGGGGGAGGGGCCGCGCGTGCCGGTGCTCAACAAGGTCGACCTGCTCGACCGCGATGCCCGCGAGGAGGTGCGACTGCGTCATCCCGACGCGGTGCTCGTGAGCGGGGCCACCGGCGAAGGCCTGCACGAGCTCGAGGAGCGGATCGAGCGCGAGCTGCGCCACACGCTGTGCCCGATGGAGCTGCTCGTGCCCTATACGCAGGGAGGCAGCCTCGCCGAGCTGCACGACATAGCGGGCGAGCTTGACCGCAAGGACACGCCCGAGGGAGTGCTCGTGCGCGCGCTCGTGCCCGCGCGCGTGGCGGAGCGCTACGCGAAGTTCTCGGTAGCGTCCAGCTTCTAGTGTCGTGAGTCAGAAGTTCGACGGGCTTCCCGGCGTCGGCGCGCACCTGACATCCCGACCGTCCGCCCGCGTGCTACCGGCGGCCTAACGGTCATCGCCGCTACCCGAGAGCACTCCGCGTTCTTGGCGCGAGAAGAGCTTCGCCAGGTTCTGCGCGGCGATCTCGTCCAAATCCAGTCGGAGCTCGCTCGCGAGCTGCGCCACATACCAGAGCACGTCGCCGAGCTCCTTAGACATCGCGGCGCGACGCTCATCGCTGATCTTGCCGGCGTCGTCGCGGATCGCCTTCTTGGCGTGCTCCGCCACCTCGCCGGCCTCACCAGCCAGCCCGAGCGCGGGATAGGTCAGCCACGCCTCGCGCGGATACTCGGCGGTGCGCCGCGACTGGCGCTGGTACTCGGATAGATCCATTTGCAGTGATCCTACGACGCGGCGAGCCCGGCGGCTCGACGAGCGCTGCTGTGAGCTTCGCTCTCTAGCCGGTCTTCGAGCTGTGCAAGCGCATCGATGTCAATGCCCAGCGCCTTCGCTATCAACCAGTCGGCGAACCACACGTTCTTGGGCAGCAGCGGACCGTGCAGGTAGGTGCCGATGACGTTGCCCGCGCGCGCGCCCTCGAAGCCGCTGCGGCCGTCGTTGCCGTGGCCTTTCAACACGCGTCCGAGCGGCGCGGCGCCCGCGCCCAAGTAGGTGCGACCACCGTGGTTCTCAAAGCCCGCAAGCACGCGCGGCCACTCGCCGCGCGGCTCGTCCCGCAGCTCGTCTCGCGCGCGCGGCCGCTCGCTGCGCTGCCCGTCCCGGTCGTCCGCGCGGGCAAGAGCGACCTCGATCGCGACGTTCCCGACGAGCCGCTCTCCGGGCTCGCGCACGGTGCGCACGTCGAGCAATCCCACGCCTTCCAGCGTCTGCTTGCCAAGCCTGTAGGAGCTACCGAGAAGCTGGTAGCCGCCGCATACGCCCAGCACCACCGCGCCGCGCGACGCCGCCTGGCGCAACGCCTCGCGCTTGCCCGCGACAAGATCCTCGGCGCAAAGCCGCTGGTCGCGGTCCTGTCCGCCGCCGAGGTAGTAGATGTCGTGCGCTTCCCCGTCGAGCGGATCGCCCAAGCCGCTGCCCACGAGCTCGAAACCAATCCCCCGCCACGCACACCGACGCCGCAGCACGAACAGGTTGCCGCGATCGGCGTAGATGTTCATCAGGTCGGGGTAGAGCGCGCACACGCGCAGGGTTGGCGTGTCCGGGTCGCCCTTCGCGATCTGCCCATCTCGGATCGCGTAACGATCGTTCATGCCCACGAGCTACTCGCCTCGCCCCGACGCACGAGCTGGTCGCGCAGCGCCAGCATCCCCGTATATGTGGGAAGCACGTAGAGGGGCGGCTTGCCGCCCCCATCCACAACATCCCCGGCCGCCTCCATGAGCGCGCGCTCGAGATCGTCTACCACCGTGATCCGCTCGGGCTCGATCCCCGCGTACTTCAACCGCAGCGCCAGCTCCGCGGCACGCGTGCCCGAGCACGTCGCGCGCCGAACACGGCCGGCCAGCAGCTCGAAGTCGGCGTCCCAGATCCACGACACGTCGTGGCCGTCGGCCGTCTTGTCGTTGAGCACTCCAAGCAGGTCATGAGCGCCCGGCTCGAGCGCCAGCGTTCGCAGCACCTCGTTGGCGCCGGCGGGGTTCTTCACGAGCAGTATCCGCGTCTCGCGCCCAGCGACGGCGAGCGTCTCGGCGCGCCCGAACGCCGCCCGCGTGCGCTGCAAGCCGTCCACGATCAGCGCCAGCGGGATCTCGAACGCCACCGCCAGAGCGGCGGCGGCGAGCGCGTTGTAGACGTTGTAGAGGCCGGGCAACGCCAAACGCACCTGCGCTTCGCCCTCCGGCGTGCGCAGCTCGAAGCGCGCCGAGCGCACACCTTCGAGCACAACCGAGCGTGCGAGCACGGCGGGAGAGGGACGCTCTCGCCCGCAGGAGGGGCAGTGATAGTGGCCGAGGTGGCCGAGGTAGACGGCATCGAACTCATAGGGAGCCCCGCATCGACGGCAGTGCTTGGCGTCGGCGGCATGCGCCATGCCCTCGAGCGCGAGCGACTCGTCGTCGACGCCGAAGTAGAGCACCTCCGGCCGCTCGCGACCTAGATCGGCCACGAGCGGATCGTCGGCGTTGCACACGAGGCGAGCGCTCTCGCCCGGGCCGCCGCCACCGACGGCGGCGCCCCAACGCTCGGCGATCGTGTCGAGCTCGCCGTAGCGGTCGAGCTGGTCGCGAAAGAGGTTCCCGAGCACGATCGCGCGCGGGCGCAACTCGACGGCGAGGCGATCGAGCCAGAACTCGTCTACCTCGAAGAGCCCGAGCTCGCCCTCGATGGCCCCGCGCGGACCGGCGGCGGCCAGCAAGCTAGACGCGATCCCGCCCGCCATGTTCGCGCCGGCGCGGTTGTGAACGAGCGCGATCCCGGTTCGCTCGAGAACTGAGGCGACCATCGCCGCGGTCGTGGTCTTGCCGTTGGTGGCAGAGATCAGCGCGCAACCGCGCGGCAGGCGCGTCGACAGCTCAGCGATCGCATTCGGTTCCAGGCGCATCAGCACCTTTCCGGGCAGGCTCGTGCCGCCGCCGCGACCCGCCCGCCTGGCCAGCTCCCCGACCGCGCGGGCAGCTGCGATCTTGGCGGTCAGCCCGGTCACTGCCGGCGGGGGACGATCACGCGGACGGCCTGCGGCAGCGCGCGGATGGTGACGGGCAGTTGCTCGATCGGGTCGCCGTCGGCGTAGAGCATGAACGGGCGGTCAGCGCTGATCTCGATCTCGCGGGCGCGCACGACCTCGACGTTGCGCTGGCGCACGTGCTCGCCCTTGAACACGGTCGGCAGCAGCCGCAGGAACCGGAGCTTTGGCACGTCGGCGACCAGCACGACGTCGAGCAGCCCATCCTCCAACGAGGCGTCCGGCGCCATCAACATTCCGCCGCCGTAGGCCTTGGAGTTCGCG
>DATBTP010000120.1:0-2453 GCA_036559185.1 Solirubrobacteraceae bacterium
GCGTAGGACGCTCCTGATGGCGTTCACAACGGGTGTGCTGCTTTGCTCCTCGCCAGTGGCGGTGGGTGAGGCGAGCGCGAGCAACGGCACGGGCGGCAGCGCCTACGAAGCGCCGGCTCCACCCAAAGCGCAGCCCGCACCCGCCCCCTCCTCGACTGAAGGCGCAAGCTCCACAGGCGGCGCCGCGCCGACGGCGACGCCCCCGGTCATCGGGCCCTACCCCGCCGCGCCGGGAGGCGGCTGGGTGTTCCCGCTCTACCCGTTCGGCCGCGTGGCGTCCGCCAACACGTGGTCGCTGGACCAGGGCGTCGACCTCGGCGGCGCCAGCAACGACTGCGGCGGTCACCTGGTGGAGCTGGCGGTGGCGAGCGGCACGATCGTCAAGGAGGGCTTGGAAGGATTCGGCGGCTACGCGCCCGTGCTGCGCGTGGAAAGCGGCATCGACGCCGGGCGCTACGTCTACTACGGCCACGCCAAGCCGGCGCTGGTGCCCGTCGGAGCGCACGTCCTCGCCGGTCAGGAGATAGCCGATGTGGGATGCGGCGACGTGGGGATCTCAAGCGCCCCGCACCTGGAGATCGGGATCTCCCCCCGAGGCGCCCACGGGTTCGAGCTGCCGTCGTGGGGACAGACGTCGCGCGAATCGCTCGCCGACCTGTCGGCGGCTTACCACGCGGCCGGCGGCGCCGCGCACGCGGCCGCGCGCAAGCGCCATGGGATCGGCGGCAGGCGCAAGCCCGCCCGCCACCACTCCAAACACTGACACCCATCGGGGGTCGCACGGAAGCGTCTGCGTTACCGGGGCGACACGCCACACTCGCAGCCGGACGTCTCCCCACCCGATCCCCGAGCGCTGCGCCACACTGTTAGCGATGGACTCGCTGTTCGATCCCGCCGACGCGCAGATCAACACGTCGACGCCCGAGGCGGCGCCGCTGGCGGCGAGGGTGCGGCCCGCAACGCTCGACGAGTTCGTCGGACAGGAGCACCTGCTCGGCCATGGCTCGGCCCTGCGCACAGCGATCGAGCACGGCCGACCCCATTCGATGATCCTCCACGGGCCGCCCGGCAGCGGCAAGACCACGCTCGCGCGGATCGTGGCGGCGAGCGCGAACGCCGCCTTCGAGGAGCTGAGCGCGGTGGAAGCGGGGCGGGCGGAGGTCCGCGCGGTGCTCGCGCGAGCGCGGGAACGAAGGCTTAGCGACCGCGACACGATCTTCTTCCTCGACGAGATCCACCGCTTCAACAAGGCCCAGCAGGACGCGCTGCTTCCCGCGGTGGAGGAAGGGCTCGTGACGCTCATCGGGGCGACCACCGAGAACCCCTCCTTCGAGGTCAACCGCGCCCTGCTCTCGCGCACGCGGGTGTACGAGCTGGAGGTGCTCACCGAAACGGACGTGCTCGCGTTGCTACGCCGCGCGCTCGCTCGCGGCGAGTGCGGGGCGGTGGAGGTGTCCGAGGAGGCGGTCGAGCTGCTCGCCGCGCGCTCGCTCGGCGACGCCCGCACCGCTCTCAGCGCGCTTGAGCTGGCGTGCGAGACGACCCCGGGAACAGTCACCGTCGAGCACGCCGAAGACGCGCTGCAACGGCGCATGGTCCACTACGACAAGAAGGCCGACAGCCACTACGACACGATCTCAGCCTGGATAAAGGCGACGCGGGGCTCAGACCCAGACGCCTCGCTCTACTACCTCGCGGTGATGCTCGAGGGTGGCGAGGACCCGCGCTTCATCGCGCGGCGGATGGTGATCCTCGCGAGCGAGGACATCGGCAACGCCGACCCGCAAGCGCTTGGCGTGGCCACCGACGCAGCGGCGGCGGTCGAGCACGCGGGGCTGCCCGAGTGCCAGTTCGCGCTCGCCCAAGCCGCCATCTACCTCTCGCTCGCGCCGAAGTCCGATGCCGCCAAGCGCGCGATCGGCGCGGCCCGCGGGTTCGTGCGCGAACACGGCGCCGCCCCGCCGCCGGTCCAGCTGCGCTCGGGTGGGCGGGGGGAGGGGTACGACAACCCGCACTCCCATCCGCGACACGTCTCAGATCAAGAGCTGGCGCCCGCCGGCGTGGAGGGGGAGCGGTTCTACAAACCGGACGACGCCGAGGCGGAGCTGGCGGCGCGACTTGCCGCTATCCGCAAGGCGCGCGGCGACGCGCCCTGACACTCAGCCACCCCGCTCGTGCTCGCTCGCGAGCTCCAGGAGCTTGACGGTGGTGCTCCAGTTGCGCGCGGTCGCCACCACGCCGAGCCGGCGGTCCGAGAGCATCCTGGCTAGCGGCGAGCGCTGGAGCCCGTTGGGGTGCCAGGCGTAGATCTCGCGACCGTGGTGCACGAAGCGCTCGGGCGCCACGTCCGCGGCGGCAAGCCACTCGATCGCCGCGGGCGGCGGCTCGGCGGAGAGGAAGCTCACCTGGTAGGCCTTGTCCTGCTCGACCACCCCTCGCAGCGGATCGAGCGC
>DATBTP010000121.1:0-2844 GCA_036559185.1 Solirubrobacteraceae bacterium
TTTGGCACCGGCGAGCTGCTCCTGGGAGGCGAGGCGCTCGACGCTTTCTTCGCCGCCCGGCTGGGGCTGGAGCCGCTGGACGAGCGCTTCACCGCAGGACACCTGCGGGCGCTCGCGCGGGGGCGTGTGACGCCGGTGAAGGCGTTTGTGCTCGACCAGCGCAGGATGGCGGGCGTGGGAAACATTTACGCCGACGAGGCGCTCTACCGCGCGCGGATCCATCCCGCGCGCCCGGCCGGCAGGCTGACCGTGGACCAGCACGAGCGGCTGCGCGAGGCGCTCGTGTGGGCGCTGCGAGAAGGCATAGAGGCGCGGGGGGCGACGATCGACGACTTCCGTCACGTGGATGGGGTGTGGGGCTCCTTTCAGAACCGCTTCCAGGCGCACCGGCGCGAGGGCGAGCCGTGCGGACGGTGCGGAGATACGATCGTGAAGCTGGTGGTGGCTGGACGAGGGACGTACGTGTGCGAGACCTGCCAGCCGCCGCCGCGCGGGGTAGGTGTGGCTAGGCGGCGAGCAGCGCGTCCAGGCGCCCGCTCTCGGCGGCCTTGAGCGTCTCGGCGTAGCCGCCGAGTAGCTCTTCGCCGATGAGCACTTGCGGGAAGGTCATCATTCCGGTGCGCCCGGCGAGCTCGACCCTGCCCGCGGGGTCCTTTGAGAGGTCGACTTCGGAGAACTCCAAGCCGTGAGCCTTCAAGATGCCCTTTACGCGCGCGCAGAAGGAACAGGGCTCGGTCGTGTAGACCGTGATGGGACTCTGTGTCTTACTCATTACTTCATAAAGTATAGGGAAGGGTCTGCCGCGGGCGAGCGTAGACTCGCGGGATGGGCGGACTCGTGAAGGCCGATGCTGTGGTGCTGCGCTCGATGCGCTACGGCGAGGCCGATCGCATCCTCCATCTCTATACCTCTCACCAGGGCAGGGTGAGCGCGATCGCCAAGGGCGTGCGGCGCGCGCGCAGCCGCTTCGGGGGGCGTTTGGAGCCCTTCTTCCGCTTGCGCATAGAGCTGCACGAAGGTCGGGGCGAGCTGATGACCGTCACCGGCGCGCAGACCGTCGAGGGGCACTCGCGCTTGCGCGAGGATATGCGCGCGCTCGACGCCGCCGCGCGCGCGTGCGACGCGGTGGGGCGGCTGTTTGAGACCGCGGAGCCCCACCCCAGCGTGTTCAACCTGCTCTGCCGCAAGCTCTCGCTGTTGGATGACGACCCGGCCAGCGCGACGCGCGCGAGCGCGCTCGCGTTCCGCTTGAAGTTGCTTGTGGCGGCGGGACTCGCGCCTCAGTTGGGCGCGTGCGCGTGTTGCGGCGAGCACGAGCACCTCGTTGGCTTCTCCGGCGCCGCCGGGGGGGTGGTGTGCGGAGCTTGCGAGGCAGGCGCGTTTGCGCTTGGTGAGCAGGCGCACGCGTTCATGGTGGAGGCGCTGGGACGCCCGCTCAGCGAGGCGCCCGAGGGGGAGGAGCGGGCTCTCGGCCAGGTGGAGCACGCGGTGGCGGAGACACTCGAGCACCACGCGAACCTGCGTTTGATGCCCGCGACGGCCCGGCGGCCGCGTCCGCTAGCACAATCGGCCGCGTGAGCGGCGCGAATGACACTGAGCCGGTGGCGGCGGCGTTCGCGGCCCGGCAGAGCGAACGGGAGGAGCGCGAGCTCTCGCCGCTGGCGGCCCGTTCCTACCCGGCGCTGAGGGCGCGGGCGGAGGATGATTGCGGGTTGCGAACGCCCTTCCAGCGCGACCGCGACAGGATCGTCCACTGCAAGGCGTTCAGGCGCCTCACGCACAAGACACAGGTGTTCGTGGCTCCCTTGGGCGACCATTACCGCACGCGGCTCACCCACACGCTGGAGGTGACGACGATCTCGCGTACGGTCGCGCGGGCGTTGGGTCTGAACGAGGATCTGGTGGAGGCGATCGGCTTGGGCCACGACCTCGGCCACCCGCCGTTCGGGCACATCGGCGAGGAGGCGCTCGACGCTTCCCTGAAGGAGCGCTTCGGGCGCGAGTTTCGCCACTATGAGCATTCGCTGCGCGTGGTGGAGGTGCTCGAGCGCGGCGGCGCGGGCTTGAACTTGACAGAGCAGGTGCGCGAGGGGATCGTGGGCCACTCCAGCCGCGCGCCGTTACCCGTGACGTTGGAGGGGAGGATCGTGCGCGTGATCGACCGGGTGGCTTACCTAAACCACGACATCGACGACGCGATGCGCGCCGGTCTGTTGCGCGCGGGGGATCTGCCGGAGCGCCCGATCGCCGTGCTTGGAGAGACGGGGTCGCGGCGGATAGACGCGCTCGTGCACGACATGGTGGAGCACTCCCAGCGTGAGGGCGACATAACGCAGGGACACGAGGCCGGGTCGGCGATGATGGAGCTGCGCAAGTTCATGTTCGAGCACGTGTATCTCGGCCCGGCGGTGCGCGCCGAGCGCGAGCGCATCACGAATGTGGTGAGGAAGCTGTTCGATCACTATGTCGAACATCCCGATTTGCTCCCCGACGACGGAGCGGCCGGACGCGATGTGGCCGAGCGCGTGACCGATTACGTGGCGGGGATGACCGATAGGTATTGCATCCGCGAGTACACCGATCTGGAAGTGCCGCGCGTGTTCGCTCGCTGAGCGCGCGCGTTTTACGGGGACGCTGGCCACAGCCAGCGCTCTCGCCCGAAGGGGTTGTGCGATATCGCCACCGGCGAGTGCGGTTCGCGGCCGGGCGAGGGACCCGCGAGACCGCCTGCCGCGAGAGCGGCTAGCTTAGTCTTCATGGCGCGCTATACACCAGACTCGCGCGACCGCGTGCGCGAGGCGATCGATTTCGTCGAGCTCGCGGGCACGCGCACGGAGCTGCGCC
>DATBTP010000122.1:0-10430 GCA_036559185.1 Solirubrobacteraceae bacterium
CGTTGTACGGGAAGAGCTTCCCGGCTCACGACACGAGTCTCGGCGGTGGGATCGACAACCTGGAAGCCTCGCTGTCGCTCGAAGAACTGCAGTCGGGCACCACCTACCACTACGCGATCGTCGCGACCAACGGGGCGGGCACGCGGTACGGTCCGGATGAGACGTTCACGACGGCGCCCGCCGTCCCCCCGGCGGCGGAAACGCTGGTGGCCGAAGAAGTCTCACAAGACACGGCAACGATCGCGGGCGCCGTCGACACGCGTGGCGTGCAGAGCACTTACGAGTTCGATCTGGGGACCGACAGCAGCTACGGGGCGCGGATGTTTGGCGATGCGGGTGCGGTCTCGGGGAAGCAGACGTACACCCTGGGCCTGAACGCCCTGTCGCCGGGCACCACCTACCACTACCGGCTTGTAGCCGCCAACTCCTACGGTGTGAGCTACGGTGCCGATCGGACCTTCACGACAGCCGGATTCCCTGCTTCGGTGATAGCCGAGCCTGCAGTGGAGCCGCTTCTCGCCACGCCCGTGTTCGAACCGCCTTCGACGGCTGGCGCGACGCTACCGAAAGCGGCGGTACGAATAACCAAGAAGACCAGGTCCAAGAAGAAGCGTAAGGGCCGCAAGGCGGCGAATGCTGGGCATGGTTCCGTCAGAGGGAGGCGTGGATGATGGGTGTTCGTGGGCTGGCCTCGGTTGTACGGATTGTGCCGTTGGGCGTGGCGACGGTGTGTGGCGCGCTGGCGTTTTGCGGCGCGCCCGCATGGGGTGAACGTGTTCACGTACTGCTTGCGCCCCAAGGAGGCTTTGGCAATTTCGCACACGGGACGGGTGTCGCGGTAGACCAGGCGTCCGGCAACGTGTACGTAGCCAACAGGAACGAAGAAGGCGAAGGGTTTCTGAGAGTGTTTGGCCCGGAAGGTCTAGCGCCGGCCGGAGGGTCGCCGTCCCTCCTGAGAAGCGCACACGAATTCTTCCTGTGGGGGAACTCCGATGTCGGTATTGCGGTCGATGGCGCGTGCGGGGTACACGGATTGAGCGGGTCCGAATGCGCATCTTTCGATCCCTCCCATGGCTATATCTACGCGCCCAACTTCTTCACCGAAGCGATCGAAACATATCGTTTGAATTTGTCGGATGAATACGAATACGTATGCGAGTTCATCGGTCACGGCGGTTTCTCCGGTTCGGCGTGCGAAGCGGAACCAGCTACGTCTCCGGCTGTACGGTTCAGTGAATTGCCGGGAGTCGCGGTGGACTCCGAAGGAGACGTGTTCATCACGAACTCTTCAAGCGGCGCTATCTACGAGTTCAACTCGAAAGACGAAGAAGTCGCAGGAGGAGAAATCGCCGATCCTGCGGTTCCGCATCCAACCGGTGTGGCGGTTGACGGCGCCGGAAACCTCTATGTCATAGATGAAAGCCGCAAAGCATTCATGCTCAAGCGCAAAGCTGGCGGCGGTTTTGAACCCGCTATCGAAATCGTCGGTGGCGTTACAAGCATCGCGGTCGACCCTATCCATAATCGGTTGTTCATCGACGTCGGGCTCTCTGTCAAGGAATATGACGTGAGCACTGACACGCCGGTGTTCTCGTCTGAATTTGGCTTGGGAGTGATCCAAGAATCCGAAGGCGTGGCGGTAAACGATACGAGCGGAGACATCTACGTCTCTGATCTTGCAACCCGACACGCGTATATCTTTGGCCCGATGCTCGTGTTGCCCGGCGCAAAGACCGGCGGTGTCGCAGGCGTCGACGCGCAGGGCGCGGTGCTCGAAGGCGAAGCGAACCCGGAAGCCGAACCGGTGACGGGATGCGAATTCGAATACGGGCTTACGAGCTCCTATGGTTCGACTGTGCCGTGCTCCAGCACACCCGGGCCAGGCAATGGGTTCGTGCCGGTCACCGCCACGGTGGAACTGCCCGAACCGAACGCCACATACCACTACCGACTCGTGGTGAAGAACGCCTACGGCGCAATGGAAGGTCAGGATCACACGGTGGTCTCCTACAAGCCCGCTCCGTCGGTCAACGACACCACCGCGTTCGCGTCAGACGTGACGGTCACTGGAGTCACGCTCAACGGCGCGATCGACCCGCACAACGTCGCCACTGGCTACCACTTCGCCTACGGCACCACGAGCGCGTACGGATCGGTCGTCCCGGTTCCTGATCTTTACACGCCGGAAAACAACGTAGATGACGCGGTCGTTCCGCAGGGCATCACGGGGTTGCAAGCGGGCGCCACCTACCACTTCGCGCTGGTTGCCACCAGCGCGGGCGGCACCGTCACGGGCCCCGACGAGACGTTCACGACCGCTGCGGTTGTGCTTCCGGCTGTGGACACCGGCCCCGCGGGTGGCGTGGGCGTTGGCTCGGCAACGCTCACGGGAAGCATTGACCCGCAGGGCTCGGCAACGGCCTTCCACTTCGAATACGGCCCGACGACCGCCTACGGCGCTGACTGGCCCACTGTGGACGTGCAGGCGGGCAGCTTCACGGGCGCCCAGGGAATGTCCATCGTCGTGCAGAACCTGCAGCCTGGCACTACCTACCATTACCGGCTCGTCGCGACGAATGCGGGAGGTACGGCTTACGGCGCCGACCAGGCGTTCACGACGCCCGATTACCCCGTGTCGGTGATCCAGCAGGCGCCGCTCTCGAGCCTTTTCGCGGTCACGCGTGTGACGGGCAAGCCAAAGCCGAGGAAAGCCGCCAAACCAAAGAAGAAGAAGGCGAAAGCCAAGCACAAGAAGAAGAAATGAGCGTGCCGTGGCTGGCAAAGACGGGGCGCCAACCCATAGGACGGCGCTTGAGAACCTGAGCTCAGGCCCCAACGGGTTGGGTCGCGAGAAGGTCGCGGAGGTCCAGCGCGCGCGGATACTCGCCGCGATGGTCGATGTCGTCGCCGAGCGAGGCATCCCCCACGCCACCGTCGCTCGCGTCGTGGCCCGCTCGGGTGTCTCAAGGCGCACGTTCTACGAATTCTTCGAGGGTCGCGAGGAGTGCTTTCTCGCCGCGTTCGACGAGTCGGTGGCGCGGATCGCCGCAGTTGTCCTCCCGGCATACCGTCAATCCCAGCGATGGCTGCCGAAGATGCGATCCGCGCTCATCGCGCTGCTCGAGTTCCTCGACTATGACCGTGGTATGGGCAGGCTCGTCATCGTCGAGGCGCTCGGAGCGGGGTCCAAGGCGCTCGAGCGCCGCCGGCTCGTCCTCGTCCAGGTGATCGCGGCGGTGGACCTGGGGCAAGGCGAGATCGAGCGGGACGACGACTCACCGTCCCTGACCGCCGAGGGCGTCGTCGGTGGAGTCCTCGCGTTGATCCACGCCCGCCTGCTCGACGGCGAGGGAACCCCGCTGGTCGAGTTGGCGGGCACGCTCATGTCGATGATCGCGCTGCCCTACCTTGGCCCTGCGGCCGCGCGTAGGGAGCTCGAGCGGCCCGCTCCCACACCGCGCCATAGCCATGGGAGGGCCAGGACGGAACCGCTGCGCGAGCTCGACATCCGGTTGACCTACCGCACGATGCTCGTCCTGCTCGCGATCGGTGGCCTTGGGGGGCGGCGGTCCGATCCGTCCAACCGCCAGGTCGCCGACGCCGCTGGCATCCGCGACCAAGGGCAGATCTCAAAGCTGCTCGCGCGTCTGGAGCACCTCGGCCTGATCGAGAACGCAGCGCACCCACAGGTCAAGGGCGAGCCGAACGCGTGGAAGCTCACGCTTCGCGGAGTCGAGGTGCGAGAAGCGATAGAACGGCGGTAGATCAACCTTTGATTTCGTTAGCGAATACGCTAACGTCTAGGTTCATGCAAGCTACGACGGTGGCCCCGCGGTTGATTGGCGAGATTCGTCTGCGCAGCGGGCTACGCCAGGCCGAGCTTGCGCGACGTGCCGGGCTTGAGAGGTCTGTCGTGAGCGCTTACGAGCACGGACGCCGCCAGCCGGGCGTAGAGGCGCTCGCTCGACTCGCCTCGGCCGGCGGCTTGGAATTGCGGCTCGGGCCGTCCGCGCCGCCAGTCGATCCGCAGCGCGCGGGACGGATACTCGCTCAAGTGCTCGACCTGGCCGAGGTGCTGCCCTCGCGCAGGCGCGGGCCACTCGAATATCCCTCGCTCGCTCGACTGGCTCAATGAGCCTGCTCGGCCAGCGGCTGCTCGCAGTCCACGAGGCGCTCGCCGGCGCGGCGCTACCGCACGCTTTCGGCGGCGCGATCGCGCTCGCCTACTGCACGCATGAGCCGCGTGGCACGCGCGATCTCGACGTGAATGTGTTCGTCGATCCGGTCCGCGCGGGGGAGGCCCTATCGGCACTCCCCGATGAGGTGTCGGTGAGCGACGCCGACATCGCCACCGCCGCGAGGGATGGCCAGGTGCGTGTCTGGTGGGAGGACACACCGATCGACGTGTTCCTCGACGTCCACAGGTTCCACGCCGAGGTTGCGCAGGACGTGCGCTCCGTCCCGTTCGAAGGCCGCACGATCCCGGTGCTCGACTGCACCGCGCTGGCGGTCTTCAAGGCGCTGTTCGACCGTACGAAGGACTGGGCCGACATCGAGGAGATCGTTGCCGCGGGGGCGCTTGAGAGCACGCGCGCCGTGGTCTGGTTGGAACGCATTCTCGGGCCCGACCGCCATGTGGTGAACCGGCTGAAGTCGCTGGCCGGCTGAAGGAAAGTTAGTCAGTGCGTCTCAAGATCACCGCCGACTGCGTCCAATGGCCATTACTACCTGCGTGACAGGGCCACCGGGTGGGATCAGGCGCGCAAGCGGGCGGCCGCCCCCATCCGCTTCACCAGCAGCTTCGCGTCCCTCTCGCTCACCGTCCGCAGCTGTCCCTGGAAGGCGAGCTTCCAGTGCTCGGCCGGCCACTTCTTGACGTGCTCGAGCTTGGTGGCGAGCTCTTCCGCCGGCACCCACTCGTCGTGCTCGAGCACGATCTCGGGCTCGGTGGGAAAGCGCCAAGGGTAGGCGTCGGCTTTGCCGGGCTTGCCTGGCCACAGCTTCGCGCGGTCCTCGTACATCTCACCCCTCACAACGATGCTCCCGGCGAAGGACATCACCTTCGTGAGGTACAGCACGATGCGGTCGCCCGGCTCGATCTGCAGCGCTCGCGGGCGGTTGCGCTCCTTGATCCCGATCACCGTAAAGCCATGCTCGCGCGTGGCTTCGTGGTTTTCGGGGGAGGCGGTGAGGATCCAGGTTTGGTGGCCGTCGACGGGCATGCACTCGATTCTATTGGCCGTCTCGCAAAGTGGTATCGTATGCGATGACGTATACGTAACTGCTTACGAGCGAAGTGTGTGTGAATGGCTGCCACCGCCACAGTCCGCGTGACCCTTGAAACCCGCGAGCGGCTCAAGCGCCTCAGCGATGAGCGCAAAGTGAGCACGCCTGAGCTGCTGGACGCGTTGGCCCGGAGGGCGGAGGACGATCAACTGCTCGCCGACCACGAGTCCAGGATGCGCCAGATCATGGCTGATCCGGTTGGGGCGGAGTCCTATAGGGCCGAGCTGAGCGTTTGGGACGAGGCCCTGCTCGATGGCCTGGCCAAGTCGTGACCGTTTCCGTTCCTGTCGCCAAGCAGGGAGAGATATGGGACGCCAGTCTCGAGCCAGTCGTCGGTCACGAGCAGGGCGGCAGCCGGCCGGTGATGATCGTCAGCGTCGATGAGCTCTCATCCGGCGCGGGCGAGATGTGCATCGTGGTTCCCTTGACTCGCACCGATCGCGGCACGCCCATGCACGTTCGTATAGATCCGAATGAGGGTGGCCTGCGAGCGACCAGCTTGGCGCTCCCGGAGAATGTGCGCGCGATATCTCGCGCCCGTCTTACCCGTCGGCGTGGGATCGTGCGCGACGACACACTGGTGCAGGTGCTCCGCCGTGTTCATCTGCTCACCCGCACTCCGCGCTGAGGCTGAAAGCGCAGCCGCGCAGGGATCGTTTGCGCGAGTGTCTTGACCCCGGCGGGCCCGCGTTCGATCTCACAGCGCCGGCAATCGCCGCGCGGGCGGCGATATCCGCTGCGCTTGAGCGACCCTCGCGCTCTTGTGGGCGCCCTTCGATGGCGCCTTGAGCGTAATCGTGCCCGTAGATGCTTCTTCGTTGCCCGCCAGGTCGGTGGCCCGCAACTGCACCGTATACGTGCCGGTCTTCGACGGAGTCACCCATAGCAGCCGCGGCTTGCCTCCTTCGACGGTCACGGTGTTCGTCCACACGGTCTTTTCGCCGAGCTCGATCGTCATGCTCACGGTGGAGATCTTCGAGAGCTTCATCTGCACGCCCGCGCGTTCCTTCGTGTGCAGGACATGCGTGAGCAGTTCGATCGCCGGCGGCGTCTTCTCGTCTTCGCGGAAGCGCTTGGCGGTGGCGCAGTAGATCTCATCGCCCGCTATCTGCCCCGTGGTCGGGGTGAGCGGCTCGCCCTTGCTCGTCCTTTCACACAGGTGTTCGAGGAATTCCGCGAGCAGCTCGTGGTAGTTGAGGTTAGATTCGCTGCTCTGGTCATACCTCGACCACGCCCCCGTGTCGTAGCGGGGAACCTCCGCGCGTGCCTCCGCGTCGCCCGCTTCGAAGAGCCGCTCGCCCTCCGGGTCGCCGGTGAGCTTCGCGTATTCGTAGAGCCCCACAAGGCTCTGGATGAAGCCGTTGAGGATGCGCTCGCTCGGGGCGTACGTGTACTCGAGATAGTGTGAGCCCAAGGGGGTTTGGACGCGAACTCCCGCCGGGGGCTTGGTCTTGAAGATGCCGAGCGCCTGCTGAGCCGCCGTGAGGTACTGCTGTTCGTGGGTCCTCGACCACGCGCGCGAGAGCGCTTGGATCGCCGTGCCCTGCGAGAGTCCGCTCGTCCACGGCGGCATGCCGCCGTCGAACTGGAACAGGTACTCCCACGCGATCCCCCCGGCGCGCTGGGTGGCGAGCGCGATCGCTTCGCTCAGCACTTCCTTCAGGGCGGTCGTCTGATGGGAGTTGTAGTAGCCGTTTGCCTCCCCGAACGTCGCCAGCCACTGGATCTCGATGCCCTGGCCGGGGTAGTGCTCCCACACAAGCCTGCTCGCGGTAAAGCTCACGCGCTGGCTGCCCCCGAGCAGCGCCTGCGTGGTCCACCATTGCCTGTTGCGTTCCACGGTGGTGAACACCACCGGGAGCCTCGATGCGATCAGCTGCCCTTTGCTCGCCATCGCTTCGACGTTCGCGAGCACCGCGCCCAGTTCTTCGCCGCGGGTCCCCGATAGGCGTCGCAGCGACGTACGCGCGGCGACATACGCGCCCTCGTACTGCTTGTAGGCAGCTTCGCTAATAGCTCCGCTTTGCCACAGTCGCCGCAGAGCCGCCGTGACGGTCACGCGCCTGCTTGCCCGCCTACCGGCGCCCACGAAAGAGGTGTGCCCACCGGGCGATCTCGCGGCGTGGAGCGCGCCGCTGGCCGACGCCGCGCCCAACGACGTGTAACAGGCGATTAGGAGCGCGGTCGTGGCTATCCCGAGCAGGCAGGCACGCAATGAGTTGTTGGGCATCCGCCTGATGCTAGGCTCGTCCGCGTCCGGGCCTGCAGCAACCGTTGCACGGCGCCGGTCGAATCTGAGCATTGAGGGCACGACTGAAGAACACCATGCTCCGTCCGGCAGTTGCGCTGCTTGCGCTCCTGGCGTGCCTCGTCCCGCTCGGCGCCTGCGGCGGCTCCTCGGGGAGCCCCCAGTCGTTGCTCGAGGACACGTTCTCCGGGCACACGCCGATCGAAAGCGGCAAAGTCAACCTCTCCTTCGCCATCTCCGCCTCCGGCTCCACCGCGGCCACCGAGCCGCTCTCGGTGCGCCTCTCGGGACCCTTCCAGGACGGGGGCGTAGGCAAGCTCCCGCGCTTTGCCCTCCAGCTCAGCCTCGCCGCGGCGGGCCACGCGCTCAACGCGGGCGCCACCGCCACGGGCTCGGCGCTCTACGTCGAGCTTGCCGGCACATGGTTCTCAACGCCCGAAAGCACCTACAAGGCGATCGAACAGGGCTACGCTCAAGCGACGAAGTCGAGCTCCACCGCCAAGGTCCGCTCGACGTTCTCCTCGCTGGGGATCGAACCGGGGAGGTGGCTGTCCAACCCCACGAACGCGGGCGAGCTCACCATCGCCGGAGAATCGACGATCCACCTCACCGCAAGTGTCGACATTCCCGCGTTCATCGCCGACGTCTCCAAACTCTCACAGGCTTCCGCCGCGCTCGGGCTCGGCTCCGCGGTTCCCGGCGGTAGCGCCGGCGCGCTCTCGCCGAGCATCGTCACCGAACTCTCCAAATCGATCAAGGCGGCGCACGTGAATGTCTATACCGGCAAGGACGACCATCTCCTGCGCCGGCTGGAAGTCACGGCGACCCTCGCCGGCACGCCGCAAACCGAAGCCTCGCTGGGCGGTCTGAAAACCGCCGAAGTTAAGGTGCTGCTGGAATTCTCCAACCTCAACAAGCCGCAAACTATCTCCGCCCCACCGAACCCGCGGCCGTCCTCGCGGCTGCTCCCGGCGCTTCAGCGGCTCGTGGGCGTGCTCCAGGGCGCAGGCTCCGGCTCCGGTGCGCAGGCGCTGGAATCGCTCACCAAAGGCTGATCTCGCGCTCGGGTGTCGGCCGCCATAGCGCGCCGGCCAGCGGCGGTCAGAGCCCGCCGGGGTCCAGTTCGTTCAGAGTGCGCCGCACCTCTTCCTCCACATCCATCGGCTCTTCTCCGCTGCGCACCCTCCGTTCGTTGCGCGCGATCACGAGCTGACGCACCTCTTCTGTGAGGCCGGCGTCGTGTTTGTCCGCCGACTCCCCCTCGCCGGGCCGCTCCAGCAGCGCCAGCTCCGCCTCGATGTCCAGCGCCTCGCCCCCCATGCGCACCTGGCGGTCGCTGCGCGCCTGCAGCATCTGGCGGATTTCCATCTCGCGCTCGGCTCTCGCCATCGGCGAGCCCGCGGGCGGCCCGGCGGGCCCCTCGGTCGAGAGTCCGCCCTCGCCGATCTTCTCGTAGAGGCTTCCGCCAGCCAGAAACGAGCCGACGCCCACGAGCACGAACAGCACAACCGCGCCCACCACAACGACCGTGAACGGTTCCATCGCCTGATTGTGCCCGTTTTCCGCCGAGGTTGGACGCCGCGTGAGGGCGTGCGTGGGGGCGCTCGCGCGTGGAGCCTTCCGCTACCCTTGAGGAGTCGAGGTTGACTGACCAGTCAATCTATTGCCCGCGTCAGCTTAGGAGACTTCAGAGAATGGTCGATTTCACGCTCACCGACGAGCAGAAGAATCTGCGCGAGATGGCCCACGACTTCGCTGAGAAAGAGATCCGGCCAGTCGCCTGGGAGTACGACAAGGACGGCGCCTGGCCGGGCGAGATCATCGAGAAGGCGTGGGATGTGGGGCTCATGAACACCCACATACCCGAGGAGTACGGCGGACCCGGCGCTGGCTACCTCGACGGCTGCCTGATCGAGGAGGAGCTCTCCTGGGGCTGCTCGGGCATCCAAACCTCGCTCGGCTGCAACGGCCTGGCGACGGCGCCCATCACGCTCGGCGGCTCGGAGGAGACCAAGAGGAAGTATCTGGGCATGCTCACCGAAGCCCCCAAGCTCGCCTCCTTCTGCCTCACCGAGCCCGACGCGGGCTCCGACGTCTCCGGCATGCGCACCACCGCCGTCAAGAAAGGCGACAAGTACGTCGTCAACGGCTCCAAGTGCTTCATCACAAACGGCGGCTACGCCGACTACTACACCGTCTACGCCAAGACCGACAAGGACGCCGGCCACCGCGGCATCTCAGCGTTCGTGGTCGAGCGCGACTGGGGTGTGGTCGTGGATAAGAAGGAGGACAAGCTCGGTCAGCGCGCCTCCAACACCGCCACCATCTCCTTCAACGACGTCGAGGTCCCCGCCGAGAACCTGCTGGGCGAGGAAAACGCCGGCTTCAAGCTGGCGATGATGACGCTCGACCGCACGCGGCCGGGCGTCGCGGCGATGGCCACCGGGATCGCCCGGGCGGCCTTCGAATTCGCCACCGACTACTCGCGCGAACGCGTCCAGTTCGGCGTCCCCATCGCGATGCACCAGGCGATCCAGTTCATGATCGCCGACATGGCCACCGAGATCGAAGCCGCGCGTCTGCTTACCTGGAAGTCGGCGGTGCTGCTCGACCAAGGTCAGCGCAACACGCTGGTGTCATCCCACGCCAAGCGCTTCGCCGCCGACACGGCGATGAAAGTCGCAACCGACGCCGTGCAGGTCTACGGTGGCTACGGCTTCATCAAGGAGTACCCGGTCGAGAAGCTCTTCCGCGACGCCAAGATCATGCAGCTGTATGAGGGCACCTCGCAGATCCAGCGCCTGGTCATCGCACGCGAAACGCTGCTCCCGCGGCGGGTCGAGGAGCCGGCCGCCGTCTGATCGATGTGGTTCCGTCCGGTACATGTACCGGACGG
>DATBTP010000123.1:0-8078 GCA_036559185.1 Solirubrobacteraceae bacterium
GCCGGGTGCGAGACGAGCTGCTGAACATCGAGGAGTTCGGATCGCTCACCGAGGCGAAGCTCATCATCGAGGACTGGCGAATCGAGTACAACACCTACCGGCCACACTCAGCGCTCGACGGACTCACACCCACCGAATACGCAGACACCGTTACCAACAATCAACAACCAGACCACGCCCAGACCCTTGGTCTGGACCACCTACAGGGACCCCGTCAATGTAGTGTAGTTGGTTGGCCGGGGTCGCGCTCCGCCTTCATTGGTCGGGCGCGGCCCCAGGTCTTATGATGGTTACCCCTCGCACCTGAGCAGGTTTCGAGGCGCGAACTCCAGGCTCTAGGAGGGGGCTCAGCCTGTTGAGCTGTGACGCCACGATCTCCAAGATCTCGGCCGGCGTGCGCTGTGTCTCTTGTGCCGCCTGCTCGACGGCCGTAGGCAGGCGAGCGAGCAGGTCGGTCACGATCTCTGTGGCCCTCATCCGAGACAGGCCCCATGCGGCCGCCTCGTTGAGCAAGCGGTCGAAGGTCACTTGGTTGGCGCGATCGACGTTGTCGATGCGCATCGCCAGCCGATCGTCGCCATACATGAGGGTCGACAGCAGGTCGTAGGAGGGAGCCATGCGCATGGCTCCGGCGCGGTCGTGCAGCAAGGAGAAGTTCTTTGCGTGCGCATCGCCGTTGCCGATGACCAAGTTGAGAGTCACCGCTCTGAGCAGCGACTGGAGCGAGTCGGGGTCGGCCTCGCTGAGGATGCTCGCGATCTTGCGCAACGACGGGCCTCCGTCCTCCTCGTACTTGTTGGCGGGCAGAGTGCCCGTCGCCTGGCAAAAGTCCTCCTGGTGGATGCGCTCTACCTCCCCGGTCGACGCAACCAAGCGGTCGTAGCGCGACACGACGATCAGCCGTCGTCCGCCAACAGTGATCGTCTCGGTGGCGGCGACATCCATGCCGAGGCGCTTTGCGAGTCGCATGCAAAACGCCTCGTTCTCGACAGTCCGCGGATAGTCGCGTATCTCTGGCTTGAGGATGTGTGTCGAGGGCGTGCCGTCCACGGGTCGTCCCCATCCTCCGTCGGGCAGAAGGGTGAGCAGCAGCTTCTCCTGAACCCCCGCGAGGGAGATTCGAACTCGTTGGTCCACACCCAGGGGCGCCTTGCGAAGGTTTCCCACGAGTTGCGCGATCTCGTCTTCGGTCAGCCGCTCGGCGGTCAGCGTCGTAGCCGGCGTCGGGGCTCGATCGCTGTCCGGTTGGATCACGAGCGCCCCGGCGCAGTCTCGCCCGAGCGCTCTGGCAAGGCCGAACGTGTCGTCCGCCCGCAGGCCCAGGTCCTGCGCGATCAGGCGTCGCGCCTCGTCCTCGGGCAACAGACCATCGAGAAACGAGCGAACCACGCCGTTTGGAAACCTCTCCACCCTGAGCGGGAGTCGCAACGAGAGAAGCGGGGTGCCCGCGGGAAACGACCGCATCGCCGCGGGGGTGTATTGGAGGCGCATGCGGCGGCGCTCCAAATCGACGGTGGCTACCTTCGTGTCATACAGCCAGATGGCGAGCCGCTCGCTCATCACCAGTCCGCGTGCCCCAACGTCGCCCGCACGCCCAGGCGGCGCAGGAGCACGATGACGCGACGCAGCTGCTCGGTGCCGTCGCCTTTCTCGAGCCGCGAGAGGTAGCTCCGGTCGATCCCAACCTGCTCGGCGAGCTCCGCCTGGGTTAGGCCGGCCTGTTCGCGGTAGTGCCGTATCGCGTGGCCCAGGGAGGCGGTGGTGTAGATGCGAAACGGTTGCTCATCGCTACCTTTGGTTGTGCTCATATCCCGACATTAGCACAAATCCGCATGATGTGCTGATTTTCGCATGTCGCGCTAAAAGGGGCACGATGTGCGGATTTTAGGACATCTGCTCAAGCCCTATCCCGACAGGCCCTCACGCCCGCGCCCCCACAAACCCGTAAGCCTCCGCCAGCTCCGGGTCCTTGCGCGCCAGCATCTCCGCCAGTTTCACCATCACCTGGCACTGCTTCCAGGTGGCGTCGTCCTGCATCTTTCCGTCGATCATGTGCACGCCGCGCCCGTCGGGGATCGCCTCGATCACCTTCTTGGCGAAGATCACCTCCTCGGGGTCCGGCGAGAACACCTTCTTGGCGATCCCGATCTGCACCGGATGCAGCGACCACGCGCCCACACACCCGAGCAGGAACGCCGCCCGGAACTGCGTCTCACACCCGAGCGTGTCCTTGATGTCGCCGTAAGGCCCGTAGAAGGGCAGCGCGCCCACCGCCGTGCAGGCGTCCACCATGCGCGCGATCGAATAGTGCCACGGATCCTGCTGGTAGCTGGGACGCGGCAGCTCGGGATCCTCGGCGTCCGGATCGGCGATCGTGCGGTACCCAGGGTGACCGCCGCCCACGCGCGTCGTCTTCATCCGCCGCGACGCCGCCAGGTCCGCCGGCCCGAAGCTCATCCCCTGGATGCGGGGGCTCGCGGCCGCGATCTCCTCCAGGTTCGCCACGCCCAAAGCCGTCTCGAGGATCGCGTGCACGAGGATCGGCTTCTCGATCCCCGCCTTCGCCTCCAACTGCGCCAGCAGCCGGTCCACGTAGTGGATGTCCCACGGACCCTCCACCTTCGGGATCATGATCACCTCTATGCGATCGCCGATCTCGCCCACGATTTCGGTCAAATCGTCGAGCACCCAGGGCGACTCGAGCGAGTTCACGCGCGTCCACAGCGCCGTCTCGCCCCGCTCCATCTCGCGACCCACCCTTATCAGCCCGGCGCGCGCCGCCTCCTTGCGGTCCACCGGCACCGCGTCCTCGAGGTTCCCGAGCAATATGTCCACCGTCGGGGCGATATCCGGCACCTTCGCCACCATCTTCTCGTTGGAGAAGTCGAGGAAATGGATCATCCTCGACGGCTTGAAGGGGATCTCGCGCGCCGGCTCGGGCGCGCCGATCGCTAGGGGCTTGTCGAAGTCGCGGGGATTGCGCAAGTCGTCTCTCCTGGTCCGGACGCGCTCGGGGCCTGCGTCCACATTTGATCTTGAAAGCACGTTGAACGCTACCGTCTCGGGGCTCCCCCGGCTGCCCACCCGCGTGGTCGGGCCGCGGCTGAATAGAGTTCATCGCACAACCGCACATCCACCACACACCACACAGGAGACCCACGCCACCTATGAGCGACACCCCCACCGTCGAGACCGACCAGGCCGCCCGCGAGTCCTCCGGCGCCCACCCCTACGGCCGCTACCTGGAGGAGTTCGAGGTCGGCGCCACCTACAAGCACTGGCCCGCCAAGACCGTAACGGAGTCAGACGACCACCTCTTCTGCCTCATCACGATGAACCACCACCCGCTGCACATCAACGACGTCTACGCCTCCAAATCCCAGCAGGGCCGCAACGTCGTCGTCGGCCCGCTCGTCTACTCGCTCGCGCTCGGCATGTCCGTCTCCGACGTCTCCGGCAAGGCCATCGCCAACCTCGCCACCGAAGAACTCAAGCACCCCGCGCCCGTCTTCCACGGCGACACTCTCTTCTGCGAGTCCGAGGTCCTCGAGAAGCGCGAGTCCCAAACAAAGCCCGACCGCGGCACCGTGAAGGTTCACACGCGCGTCTACAACCAAGATGGCGTCCTCGTCGCCGAGTTCAAGCGGCTCGTGCTCGTCCCGCGGCGCGATCATGGTCCGGCTCGGCCCGCCGCGGGCGCCGAGGGCAACGTGGAGTAGCCCATGAAGACATGCCACGCGCACGCGTGTGGCATGTGCACCTGGGCGAAACGTCTCCGCTGGGTGCGATAGGCTGCAAGTACGCGCCCCTCAAGGGCGTTTTTCCGTTCCCAGGCGCCATTGAGGCGCAGCCGCGCCTTCTGGCGCCGCCACCGCTACACCGAGGAGCCGCTCGCACGTCATGGAGACCACCGCCACCGCTGCCCCCACTACCAACCACAAGCGTCTGCTCACATGGGTCGAGGACATCGCCGCCCTCACCGAGCCCGACGCCATCCATTGGTGCGACGGGTCCGCCGAGGAGTACGACCGCCTCTGCCAGCTGCTCCTCGACGCCGGCACCTTCAAGCGCCTCTCCGACGCCAAGCGCCCCAACTCCTACCTCGGGCTCTCAGACCCCGGCGACGTCGCCCGCGTGGAGGACCGCACGTTCATCTGCTCCCCCCACGAGTCAGAAGCCGGCCCCACCAACAACTGGCGCGACCCCGCCGAGATGAAGGAGGCGCTCAAAGAGCTCTTCGCCGGCTGCATGCGCGGTCGCACGATGTACGTCATCCCCTTCTCCATGGGCCCGCTCGGCTCCGACAAGAGCCAGATCGGCGTCCAGCTCACAGACTCCCCCTACGTGGCGGTCTCGATGCGCATCATGACCCGCATGGGCTCAGGAGCCTTGAAGGTCCTCGGCGAGGACGGCGACTACGTCCCCTGCCTGCACTCCGTCGGCATGCCCCTGGGGGACGGCGTCTCAGACGTCCCCTGGCCCTGCAACGCCGACAACAAGTACATCGTCCACTTCCCCGCCACCCGCGAGATCACCTCCTACGGCTCGGGCTACGGCGGCAACGCGCTGCTCGGCAAGAAGTGCCTGGCGCTGCGCATCGCCTCGGTGATGGCGCGCGAGGAGGGCTGGATGGCCGAGCACATGCTCATCCTCAAGCTCACCTCCCCCGAGAAGGACGTCAAGTACATCGCCGCCGCCTTCCCCTCCGCCTGTGGCAAGACCAACCTCGCGATGCTCATCCCCACGCTCCCCGGCTGGGACGTGCAAACGGTCGGCGACGACATCGCCTGGATGAAGTTCGGCGATGACGGCCGCCTGTATGCCATCAACCCCGAGGCGGGCTTCTTCGGCGTGGCGCCCGGCACCGGCGAGCACACCAACCCCAACGCCGTCCGCACGATCCAGAGCAACGCCATCTTCACCAACTGCGCGCTCACCGACGACGGCGACGTGTGGTGGGAGGGCCTCACCAAGGACGCCCCCGCGCACCTCACCGACTGGCGCGGCAACGACTGGACGCCCAACTCCGACACGCCCGCCGCGCACCCCAACGCCCGCTTCACCGTCCCCGCGGCGCAAGACCCGGCGATAGCGCCAGAGTGGGAGGACCCCGCCGGCGTGCCCATCTCCGCGATGCTCTTCGGCGGGCGCCGCTCCACCGTCGTACCGCTCGTCACAGAGGCGCTCGACTGGGAGCACGGCGTCTTCCTCGGCTCGGTGATGGGCTCGGAGAAGACCGCCGCCGCCGCGGGCACCGTCGGCGAGCTGCGCTTCGACCCGTTCGCGATGCTCCCCTTCTGCGGCTACAACATGGCCGACTACTTCGCCCACTGGCTCACCATCGGACGCAACGCCGACCCCGCCAAGCTGCCGAAGATCTTCTACGTCAACTGGTTTCGCAAGGACGAGAACGGACGCTTCCTGTGGCCGGGCTACGGCGAGAACTCGCGCGTGCTCGCGTGGGTGTTCGCGCGCTGCGCCGGCCACGGCGCGGCCATCGAGACGCCGATCGGCGTCATGCCCCCCGTCGGCCCCGAGGGGCTCGACACCTCCGGGCTCGACATCTCCCACGACGACATCGCCGAGCTCTTGCGCGTCGACGTCGCCGAGTGGAAGGCCCAGCTTCCCCACTTCCACGAGCACCTCGGCAAGTTCGAGCGCCTGCCCCAGGAGCTGCACGAGCAGCTCGAGGCGCTCGACCGGCGGCTCTCCGCGTAAAAACGCCCGCGCGCAAACACCGGTGCGCGGTTCGCGTCTAGGAGTCCACACCGGCGCGACGGGCGCGCGACCTGTGCGACCCGGCGCGACGGCCGCTACAGCGGCTCCGGCGCAGGCTCGTGGCGGCGCAACGTCAAGGTCAGCGCCACCGCCTGAGTCGCAAGAGCGATCGCCGTCGCGAGCAGGAACCCCGCGGCGATGCTCAGCGATTCGAGCGTCACCGCCAGCGCGAAACAGAACAGCGCGTACGCCACCAGTCCCATCAAGAAGCCTCGCATGATCCGCAGCAGGTCCCCTTCGCCGCTTTGCGCGTGCGTGAACACAGCCAGCACGCTCGCCACCACGGGGAACGGCGCCAGCAGTCCGCTCAAGCTCGCTCCCAGCTGACCGGCGAGCGCCGTCAACGCCAACACGAGCGCGAGCGCGCTCACAGCGCGCAGGGGCAAATCCCACCCGGGCGGAGCCTCCTCGCTGGACCTCTCGCCGACGCCACGCGGCAGCGCCGCCAGCGTCAGCGCGATCGACGCGAACGCCACGGCGAGAGCCGTCGCGGCGGCGATCGAGAGGACGCTCAACGCCCCCGTCATCGCAAAGAACGCACACCACCCCGCGAGCAGGCTGGCGCCCCACCGCGCACGTCTCGAGAGGTGTGAGTACACGAGGATGAACACCATCAGCGACACCGTTCCCAGCAGCGTCCCCGCGGCCGCTTTGGCGGCGAACGCGCGCCCGTTCTCGAGCGCGAACACGAGCAGTATCGGGCCCGCCACCACCGGTAGCCCACCCACCAACCCGCCGATCCGCGCGCCGTAGCGCCTCGCCGCGAGCGAAGCCCCCACCACGAACGTCGGCGCCAGCAATATCTTCGCCGCCAGCACGCTCACCGCTCAGATGATGACGTGTCCGGTGGGCCGGTGGGGATTGCGATGTGTCCGGTGGGCCGGTCGGGGACGCTTATCTAGTGGGCCGGTAGGAGGTCGCTGGCCGGTCGTCCTCTAATCGTGCTCGTGCGGGTCGCCCGCCGATGATGCCGGCGGGCGCGACTCCTCCGCGAGCGAGGTGATCGTCAGCAAGCCCCTAGCCGCCGACTCGAGCACTTCGGTGGCCTCCTCAAGCGAACGCGCATAGAGCTCCACCAGCAGGTGCACCACGATCTGATCGTCCTCGTGCTTGTGGAAGCGCACGTGCGTGAAGAACTCCCTCACCCCATACTCGCCGAACGCGGCGTACGAGAGCGCGTCGCCGGCCTCCGGCCCCGAGCAGCTCTCCACGTCGTCGGCCTCCACCGTGACGGTGCACGACGCCACCCACGGCGTTCCCGCGATCATCCGTTCCCAGCGATCCTCGATCGGCTCCACCCTGCCGTTCGCGAAGCCGAGATGGGGCTGGTCGTGCATGCAATCCAAGCACTGCACCACCGCCTCCTGCAACTCGTCCACCACTTCCGAGCGCTCGCCCGTCTCGGCATCGATCTTGTGGATCCCCTCGTAATGCACCTGCACCTCGAGGTTCTGCGACCAGCAGCGGTAGCAACGCAGCCACGCGCGCGCGGTCGTCTCGGGGGCCGGTCCCTCCATATCGCTCATTGTATGCGCGTGCGGCGCTCGGTCCTAGCCAAACGTGAACGCGAAGCCCGACACGCCGGAGGCGAAGCGCAGCCCGAGGCGGTGCCCCTGGTCCGAAGAGAGCGACACGAGCGAGTACAAACGCTGCCCTCTCACGGTCACCGCGCCGTCGTGCACATCGGCTCCCGCGTCCCCCGCGGAGATCGGCTTGCCGTCGAGCAGCACGCGCACTTCACGCGGCCTTTCGCCTTGCGAGCTCAACACCAGATACACGTTCTTAGCCTCGAACTTCAGGTCGATACCGGGTGGGTGGGCACTTGATACAGCCGTTGCGGGCTGTTCGCCGATATCCCACGTGCCGCTGAAGGCGAATTCGTTGAGCCCCAATTCGGCCGGCGCGCTCGCCCCGTAGTCGTGCACCCCAGACTTCGGCGCTTCGCGCCAACCCTGCGCGCGCGCGGTCCCCAGGTAGGTCTCCGGTGTGGCAACTTCGCTCGGCGTCACCACGTGGGTGGGGTGGCTCTTGCCGCCCACCGACGCCCCCGCTTCCGCAAGCAGCGCCCTGATCGCCGTTTCGGTCTGCCCGTAGTCGCCCTCGCCCGCCGCCGCATAGCGCACGTGGCCTTTGGCGTCGATCAGGTAGTCGGCCGGCCAATACTCGTTCCCATACGCGTTCCAGGTTCCCATTTCGTTGTCCTGCGCCACCGGGTACTTCAAGCCGAACTGGTCGATCGCGTCCTTGACGTTAGACGCCTCCCTCTCGAAGGTGAACTCCGGCGTCTCCACGCCCACGAT
>DATBTP010000124.1:0-3240 GCA_036559185.1 Solirubrobacteraceae bacterium
GGAGGCGTCGATGCGTTCACCTAAGTTCACACCGGCCGTCGCGGCCGTCATTTCGTTGCTGGCGCTGCTGCTACCCGCGAGCGCGTCCGCGCGCAAGCATTCGAGCCGCAACGGCCACTGTTCGATCGGTATAACCGTCGCCCCGCGCCAGATCGTGGCGGGCGAACCGGTAGTCATCTTCGGTCAACTCACTTGCGCCAACCCCGCGAACGCGGCCGGCAAGGAAGTGGTTCTCTACCACCATCTACTCGGCGTTGGGGGTTTCAGCGTCGTGCAAACCGTCACCACGGATGGCACGGGCTTCTATTCGTTCGCGCCCGCCGACGGTGTGGTGGAAACCAACCGCTCCTACTACGTTCGCTCGACGGGCGCCCGTAGCGCCACCAAGCGTTTGAGAGTATCCGCGCAGGTGACGCTAAGCGGTCCCCCCGAAGGGCAGCTGCTAACGGGCTTTCCCAACCGCGTCACCTTCACCGGAACCGTCTCGCCGGCGGACGCCGGCGCGCGCGTGATCCTCCAGCGCCAAGACGCCACCACGGGTGGCGACTGGCGTCGCATCGACAGCGGCATGGTGGAAGCCAACGGCGCGTTCACCATCGTGCACACCTTCATCGTCCCCGGCGACGCCAACATCCGGGTGCTCGTGCGCAGCCAGCGACGCAACGTGCCGAGCCTATCCAACGTGCTCGCCTACTCCATCTCACAAGCCCAGAACCCCGCGCTCACGATCCAAGCCTCTGCCGACCCGATCGCCTTCGGCGAAACGGTCGCGATCAGCGGCAAGCTCGCGCTGGGGCCCAACGAGCCCGTCACGCTGCTGGCTCGAACCAGGCGCCAGCACGGCTTTGCCGCGGTCGCCCAGGTGATGACCGATGCCTCGGGCGCGTATACCTTCCCGCCGCAATCGCCGATCAACAGCACGTTCTATCGCGTCTCGAATGTGACGCCGTGCGTAGTCGCGCCATTGCATTCAGGGCATCGCGGGCGTCACGTCGGGTTGGGGTGCAAAGGCAAAGGAAGTCACATCTCCTCCGCGGTTCTCTACGAGGGCGTGAAGGATGTGCTTACCGCGCAGGCATCCTCGCCCACCGTCCAAGCCGGTCAGACGGTTACGTTCTCGGGGACCGTGTCGCCCGACCACACCAACCACGTGATCTACCTGGAACGCCAGAACCCCCACGGCTCTGGGTTCCATGTGGTGCAGGTGTCCTTCGTCGGCGCCGGCTCCGCCTACTCGATCACCCACCGGTTCTACGACCCTGGAGTAAAGGTGCTGCGGGTGTTCATTCCCGGCGGTCCCGAGAACCAGGGCGCCGCGAGCCCGCCGTTCACGATCACGGTCACACCGGCGCCGGCGTCGAGCTTGACGCCGGAAGCGCCGGAAAACTCGACGCTCCCGCCCGAAGGGCACTCCTAGAGAGCTTCCCTCAGGTCAGCCGGCCGACCGGGCGACACGCCCGGTCGGCCCAAGGTTGGGCTCACCAGCTGGTTGGGTTGGGCTCACCAGCTGGTTGGCCTTCCCGCGCGGTTGTTTTCCCGCGCGTCAAACACTCCCGCGCTTCAAACACGGTCAATTGCCGCGTACGGCGTTCTAATGGCGCTCGCCGATGCGGTCGCGCCGCGGCGAGGGCAGCCTGTCCGAATCCCAAGGCCGTTGCTCGAATCGCCCGTCCGGCGGTGGCTCGAATCGCCCGCTCGGGTCTAGGTTGGGTTGATCGAATGGGGCGTTGCAATGCGGGCAGCAATCGCCAGCCGCCCAAACGAGCAGCGCGTCGGTCCAGTGGTGGCAGTGCGGGCAGCGCACACGCTGGTGCATCAGCAGCCTATCCCCATTCCATAGTGGAGCATGCCCGTATCGTGCTTGCTCCAAACCGTCTCCACATCGGGGGAACATCTCGGGTCGGGTGTGGAGAACTACCGTGCGCGGCACAACCCGCGCCATCGCGTCGGTCTGCGTAGTTCTCCCGCTCCGCCCTGCGGCAAACGGCGCTGGCGGCGTCACGCTCGCTCGATTAGCTTCGCCATGGCAGAGCCAAGCTGCCCGCATCGCAAGGCAGATGGCATTCGCCGTAAGCCACGCCGTTCACCGTAAGCCACGCCGTTCACCGTAAGCCACGCAGAAGGGAGCTTCGATGCCCGCCACCGGAAGTTCAGCAAGCCGGTCCCGCCGCAAGAGCGGCGCCGCTCGGCCCACCGCGAAGGACGCCGCGCGCGAGCGCTGCGAGGAGAACAGTCGCACGATCGAACGTGTCGCCAAGTCGCTGGAAACCGCCCAAGCCGATCTCGCGGCGATCCGCGGGAGCGTGGGCACAGGCGCGAGCGACCTGCGCAAGGACGTCACCAGGCTCCTACGCGACGCTCGCCGCGACCTCACCAAGATGAGCAAGGCCGTCCGTCGCGACCTGGAGCGCGCTCAGAAGGACCTCGCCTCCGCCGCCAAGCCAGTCACCTCGCGAGCGCGGCGCGGCTCGCGCCCGGCGAAGGCGGCCAAGCCTCGCGCTCGCGGCGCCGCCAAGTGACGTCGCGCTCGTCTCGTCGTCGGCTCGTCTCGTCGTCGCTCACGATCCCTAGCTCCGGCGTCGGTCGCCTCGCGGCCGGCGCTGTCAGGGGCCGCGAGTTCGATGTCTCAAGCGCCACCAACCCAGCCACTAACCCATCGCTAACCCATCGCCTAGGCTCCTAGGCGACCGTAAGGCCGTGACATGGGCTCCTTAGTAGGCGGCTATCGCATGAGCCTTGGGCCTTGGGCCTTGGGCCTGGGCTCCTTAAACGGCTGTCGCCTGAGCTCCTAGGCGGCCATCGCCCCGCTATGGAGCTCCTCCTGGAGCTCGCGCTGGGCGTCGTTGGAGAGCGATGACTTCAGCACCGTCCCCCCGAACTTGCTGAGTGCTTCCACCGCCTTGTCGGGGGTGATCTTCTCCACGATCAAAAACAACGCCGAGTTACCGGGCTTGATCATGTCGCGTACCTGCTTCTGGAATTCCTTGTCGATCCCGGTCTTCTCGATCTTCCCGAACAGCGCGCCGAACCCCGCGCCGATCGCCAGTCCGAACACGGGCACGAAGAACAGCAACCCAAACAGCAGCCCCCAGAACATCCCCCACGTGGCGCCTCCGCCCACGAAATGGTGGTTGGTGCTCACGTGATAGTCCCCATCCTCATCCCTCACGATCGTCGCCACCGCGTCGGGCTGAATGATCAAGTCGCTCGCCAACCGCCTCACCTCCTCAGCAGCCTGCG
>DATBTP010000125.1:0-4604 GCA_036559185.1 Solirubrobacteraceae bacterium
GAGCTGCCGATCACGGACGGCACCGTTCGCGCCCTGGACCTCCGTCAGATCAAGACCGAGGCGGAGGACTTCGGGCTGATGGTCTACGACCCGGCCTACATGAACACCGCCTCCTGCCGGAGCGCGATCACCTACATCGACGGCGACCGCGGGATCCTCCAGCACCGGGGCTACTCGATCGAGCAGCTGTGCGAGCGGTCGAGCTACCTCGAGGTCGCCTACCTGCTGGTCCACGGCGAGCTTCCCACGGCGAGCCAACTAGAGACGTGGGTGCACGAGATCACGATCCACACGTTCGTGCACGAGAACGTGAAGGACTTCATGCAGGGCTTCCGCTACGACGCCAACCCGATGGGGATGCTGGTGGCGTCGGTGGGCGCGCTCTCCACCTTCTACCCAGACGCCAACAAGATCCACGACGAGGAGGTGCGCGCGATCCAGATCATCCGGCTGCTCGCGAAGATGCCGACGCTGGCGGCGTTTGCCTTCCGCCACAACATGGGCCAACCGTACGTTTACCCCGACAACGACCTCGCCTACGCGGGCAACTTCCTGGGGATGATGTACAAGATGACCGAGCTGAAGTACCAGCCCGACCCTCGGCTGGAGCGGGCGCTCGACGTGTTGTTCATCCTACACGCCGACCACGAGCAGAACGCCTCCACGAGCGCGGTTCGCTCGGTGGGATCGACGCAGGTCGATCCCTACTCGGCGGTGGCGGCGGGTGTGGCGGCGCTCTACGGGCCGCTGCACGGCGGCGCCAACGAGCAGGCGCTGCGGATGCTGCGAAGGATCGGCTCGCCCGCCAACATCCCCGACTTCCTGGAGGGCGTGAAGGCGGGCAACGAGCGGCTGATGGGCTTCGGGCACCGGGTGTATAAGAACTACGACCCGCGCGCCCGCATCATCCGTCAGCACCTCGACGCGGTGTTCGAGGCGCGCGGCAAGAGCCCGCTGCTGGACATCGCCACGGAGCTCGAGAAGCGGGCGCTCGACGACGACTACTTCACCTCGCGCAAGCTCTACCCGAACGTCGACTTCTACTCGGGCCTCATCTACGAGGCCCTTGGCCTGCCGGTGGCGATGTTCCCGGTGATGTTCGCGATCGGCCGCACGAGCGGGTGGATCGCGCAGTGGCTCGAGATGGTGGGCGACGGCGAGCAGAAGATCGCGCGGCCGCGCCAGATCTACACGGGCGAGCGCGACCGCGAGTACGTGCCGATCGACCAGCGCGGCTAGAGCACGAGCGTCGCGCCGTAGCGGCGCAGCCAGTCGCGCTGCTCGCGCCAACCCGGGCAGCGGCTCTCGACCAACGCCCAGAAGCGCGGCGAGTGGTCGCGGACGTCCAGGTGACAGACCTCGTGCCAGACGACGTAGTCGAGGACTGGCTCGGGCGCGAGCAACAGGCGCCAGTTGAAGCTCATGGCGCCCTTCGCCGAGCAGGAGGCCCAGCGGGTGCTCTGCGCGCGGATGGAGAGGCCGGTGTAGGAGGCGCCGACCCGCGCGACCGCCGCGTCCAGTCGCGCGGCGATCTCCCCGCGGGCGAGCCGCCGGTAGAGGCGCTCGACCGCCGGGCGATAGTCGCCGGCGGGCACGAGCAGCTCCTCCCCACGCCGGTGCGCGCGTGTGCGTCCGGCCTCGGGAACCAGTAGGAGCGAGGCGCCGAGATAGGGGACGGTGCCGCGACGGTCGGCGACCTGGGCGAGCGCGCGGCGACCCTCCGACAGCCGCCGCTCGATCCAGGGCGCGAGCTCGCGCACCGCCGCCGCGGCGGCCCGCTCGGGGGCGCGGACGGGGAGCACGACCTCGACCTGCGTGTGGGCGCGCACGTTGATACGAACCCGCCGTGCACGGGTGGAGCGGCGAATCGTGTACTCGATGTCGCTCATATGTCGAGAGCGTATGCGTTGCGCCGGGTAGATTCCCGGTAGTGATGAAGTCGATCGTGAAGCTCCCCGCCGAGGTGCGAGGTCCCTACGAGGTGTTCGTCAACGGCGTGCCCCAGCGCGAAGGCGTCGACTTCCAGGCGAAGGGACGGACTTTGATGTTCGAGCGCGAGCTGCGCAAGGACAAGATCTCAAAGCGCCGCTGGCTGCTGGGGGCGTGGGGCGTGGGGACCTACAAACAGGACGATTCGGTGGACGTCCGCTACGAGGCCGCCGACGGCTCGCCGCGCGTGGCGGAGGCGCTCGATATCGAAGCCGCGTAGGCGCCCCGTGTGCGCGGGCGCGCGCGAGTCCTAACCCGCGGAGACAACCCGCGGACACACCCAACTCACGCGTAGACGCGAGTCCTAACCCGCGGACACACCCAACTCACGCGGGCTCGGGTCCTAACCTGCGGAGACACCCAACCCCCCCGGGGCGCGCTCACGCGCGGGCTTCTCCCACGGCCGGGCGAGCTTGAGCGCGCCGAGGATGGCGCGCGTCGCGGGGGAACGGTTGAGCGTGTAGAAGTGGATGCCCGGCGCCCCGGCGGCGAGCAGCTCGGCGCACTGGAGCGTGGCGTGGGCAACGCCGAAGTCGATGACGGCCTCGGACTGTGACTCGCGCGCGCGCAACTCGCGCGAGAGGCCCCCGGGGATGGAGGCGCCGCACATCTTCGTCATGCGCTCGAGCTGGTTGATCTGGGTGATGGGCAGGATGCCGGGGATGATCGGCACGCCGATCCCAGCGGCGCGTGCGCGGTCGACGAAGTCGAAGTAGAGGGCGTTGTCGAAGAAGAGCTGGGTGATGAGGAAGTCGACGCCGCGGGCGACCTTCTCGGCGAGGTAGTCGACATCGGCTTGCGGAGAGACGGCATGGATATGGGTCTCGGGGAAGCAGGCGGCGCCGATGGCGAACGGGTAGTGGGCCTTGATGAGCTCGACAAGCTCGCGCGAGTATTCGAGGCCGCCGTCGGTCATGACCCAGTCCTCCTCTCCCGCGGGGGGATCGCCGCGGAGCGCGAGCACGTTGTGGATGCCCGCCGCGAGCATCTCGTCGAGCGTGGAGCGCAGCTCGGCGACGGTGGCGCCAACGCAGGTGAAGTGCGCCATAGCCTCGAGCCCGTATTGCTCCTTGATGCGCTTGACGATCTCGATCGTCTTCGCGCGAGTGGAGCCACCGGCGCCGTATGTGACAGACACGAACGAAGGCTCGAGCGTGCGCAGCTCGGAGAGCGCGGCGTAGAGATTCTGCTCGCCCTGCTCTGTCTTGGGGGGGAAGAACTCGAAGGAGAAAACCGGCTCGTCCTCGGCGAGCAGCTCATCTATCCGCATCCGGGGAAGCCTAACATAGCTGTGTCAAGGTTTGGAGGAGCTCCGGCCCCTAAAGGGGCCTACGCCGTGTCGTTCTTGTCTGTGGAGACCCAGCGCTCCGTATCGCCGGCGAGCCGCCGCGCCTGCCCGAGCGCCTCCAGATGGGTGAGCATGGCGAGCGTCTCGGTGAGCAGCCACGGCCCAGCGCGGGTGGCGAGCTCGTCGCCGTATATGCGCGGGATGATCTCGAAGGCGGTGAGCGGCTCGCCTTTCCCCGTAGGGGGTTGCGCAATCGCTCCCAGCACCTTCTCCAACCGTTCGGAGACGAGCGCGCGGTTGCCGTCGATGTGGGCGCGCACGTCGGTGAAAGTGCGACCGTGCCCAGCCAGGCAGAGGCGCGCGCCGAGCCGTTCCACCACATCCAGCGAGGAGAGGAATTCGCCGACCGGGTCGGGTGAGTAGCCGAAGTCGAAGAACAGCGAGATGCGCCCGAGCAGGTGGTCGCCGGAGATGAGCAGGCGCCGCTCGGGCTGAAAGAGGCAGACGTGCGAGGGGGCGTGGCCGGGCGTCTCGTGCACGCTCCAGGGGCCGAGGTCCGTGTTGACGACGATCCCGTCCCGCCCACCCAGCAGCTCGCGGTCGGGCGGGATGACCGCGGCGATGCCCGACTCGTGGTTCTTGCGCTCCCGCGCGAAGCGGCGCAACGGCTCCTCGGGGACCCCCGACTGGCGTGCCACCTCGACGCGCCGTTCGAGCGCCGCGCCGGGGTCCCGCTCGCCGATCGACATGTGCTCGTATTTGGGGTGCATCCACAGCTCACAGCCGGCGCGCTCCACAATCGTGGCGGCCTGGCCGTAGTGGTCGGAATGGGCGTGGGTGCAGACCACGAGGCGGACGTCCTCGATGGTGTAGCCGCACATCGCGAGCGCCCGCTCCAGCTGGACGATCGAGCCGGGGTCGCCGTCGTGCGGGGCCTCGTGGTAGCCGGTGTCGAACAGAACGATGCCGTCACCCGCCTTGACCGCCCACGCGTTGCCGTGTGGCACACCCGGCCACGGCAACGGCAGCCGCAGGCGAAAAACGCCGGGAAGCACGCGCTCGCCCCGTCCAAGCTCGCGTTTCCGGGCCGGCTCTGTCACCGGCGCGGAGACTACTAGCGACGGGCTGGCTCGGGTATGAGACGAGCCGTAGACTGATGGATAACGGCGGCATAGCTAAGGAGACGAGATGGTGGACGACGACGGAGCGCAGGCGAGCAAGGCGGCCGCCAAGGTGCAGGAGGCGGCCGCGAACATCCACAAGCCCGCGGGCCCGCGGGGCGGCGGCTCAGACGGACCCAAGCAGCCGAATGCCAAGACGCGCGCGC
>DATBTP010000126.1:0-4233 GCA_036559185.1 Solirubrobacteraceae bacterium
TCCCCGGCTACTTCGCGGCACGCGTACCCGCCAGCCTGGCGCTGCAGGACTGATCCTCCACGGGCGGCGGCTCGATCGCGCGCCTCTCCACGGGCGGCGGCTCGATCGCGCGCCCCTCCACGGGCGGCGGCTCGATCGCGCGCCCCGAGCGTGTGCCCGGGGGCGCGCGATCGCGATACGCCTCAACCTATTTCTTGGAGCGCCGCGGGCACGGCACCGTGGTCTTCGCCACGACGTTGCTGCCGTCGAGGAAGGTGAAGTCGGCCGCGAAGGGGAAGCCACCGTGCGGACATTTCCCGGGCAGCGCGACACCCTGCGGACGATAGTGCACGAGTCGTCCGTGAACGTGCTTGGTGTAGAGCAGATGGCTGGGGCCAATCGTCGAGTTGACTTCGACGATCGAAACGGGCGGCCCGCCGGTGACGCTTTTTATTTCCGGGATCTTCGCGGCCAGATCTTCGCCGAACGAGCCCGAGCCGCCCACCAGTTCGCCTTCGAAGACGATCTGCGCGAACACCGGCTCGAGCCCGTTGGCGTAGAACAGCACCACCACGTTGCCGTTGCGTGGCGGTCCCATGAGCGCCTGTATTTCTGGGATCTCCTGACCCGCGTTCTGGCCGAAGGGCACCTCCACGAAGGCGCTCCCGAAGCCCAACCGCGAGTTCGCCGGGCAACCGGTGAGGCCGTCTTCGACAAGGCGCTGCGGCCGGCATGTGGCGAGGCCCAGCGAGCTCGTTATGTAGTTCATGTTCGGCGGCATCCGCAGGTCGACATGCGTGAGCGGGGAGGGCAGTCCGCCCGCCGTATTGACGATGTGGAACCCGAACCCGATCGTCGTGGAGGCGCCCAACCTGTCGGGCGAGAACGAGGCGTGCAACGCCACTTCCTCGGAGGCCCGCGCCGCCGCCACCCCCCCGATCGCGCCACCGGGAGGGCCAGCGGCGAGCAGGCATCCGCAGAGGAGCGCCGCGAAGGCGGTGAGCGCCCCCCTACCGGCCCTGGGTGTGAGCGCTGTGGACAAGATGACCCCTCGCTCGCTAGTAGGAGACTTTGCCGCTCACGCGCACCGACACCGAGTTGCTCGGCCGGTGGACGGAGCCGCTGAAGCTGAGTTTGGAGCCTTTCGCTTTCGAGTAGCGGCCGCTGCCGCCTGTGATGTTCATCGTGCCCGAGAACGAGGCGTTCGAGGAGGTGACGAGGCGGTAGGTGGCGCTAGCGGTCGCGTTCAACGACCCACCGCTCGGGTAGACCTGGATCTTGGCGGTGACCGTCTTCTGCGACGCCAGCCTCAACTGGATGTAGATCCTGCCGCCGAGCGTCCCTTTGGCGTTGCCCGACTCTTTCAGTTCGGTGCCTTTTTTGTTGTTCTGAACGAGATTGGCGCTGTCGTTCAAGTTGAGCGTGCTCGCCGCTTTGGCGCTCGGAACGGCGCCGGCGGCTCCCGGTCCGAAGACGGCGGCTGTGGCGAGCGCCGCTGTGGCGAGCGCGGCGGACGACACTCGCAAGACGACCGTCCCGCGCTGTGAAGACGACCCAAAATTCCCCATCGATCCCTCCAGATGACTTTTTGTGTGGCGTCCCATGCGGACGTCCCTTTCCCCTCCTGCCGCGCCCTTACACCTACATCCTAGTCCACATAGCGGAAAGGCAGGTAAGGGCGGGTGACAATACTAGTGCATATAAGCCTATGAAGTTCAACCACCTCGGCGGTCGCAAGTTGCGCTGTCCCGCCGAACGGAGCCGGCATTCGCCTTCTGCCGCGAGGGCCACCGGCGGTCGATCGACGCCCGCCGTGGACGGCGCCGCGGGCATAGCCACGCATGAATCGGTTTAGGGTGGGCGGCGATGGACGGCATAGAGGTGAGCTACTGCGTTGTGAACACCTCGCAACGGTTGTTGTTGCTGCGCGGCCTCGACGCCATCGCCCGCGAGCGCGAGCGGCTGCCGTTCGCCACGGAGGTGCTGGTGCTCGACAACGGCTCGCGCGACGGCTCCGCCGAGGCGGCGCGCGAGCATGCGGCCGTCGACGAGTTGATCGCTCTCGAGGAGCGCCGTGGCAAGGCGCTGAACGACTCCGAGCTGTTGCGCCGTGCGAGGGGGCGCTACGCGCTGTTGCTCAACGAGGACGCCGAGCTCCGGCCCGGCGCCACGCTCGCGCTCTACCAGGCGCTCGAGCGAGATTTGCGGGCGGCGTGCGCCGGCGCCCAGCTACTGCGCCCCGTCGTGCCGGCCGGGCAGGCGGACAGACGGCCCGCGGAGCCGAGTGAGCGTACGCGCCTCGTAGCGCAGGCGTGCGCGTGGCGCTTCCCCACGCCGCTCACGGCGCTCGCGGGCGCCCTGTTCCTGCACCGCATCTACACGGTGCAGAGCGGGGGGGAGCACACGCGCGAGGTCGACTGGTGCCAGTCCTCGGCGCTGCTGGTGAGGAGCGAGGCGGCGGCGCAGGTCGATTACCTGGACCCCGACTTCTTCGTCTACTCCGACGAGGTCGACTTCGCGCGGCGACTGCGCGACGCGGGCTGGCGCGGCCTGTATGTGCCGAGCGCCATGGCGATACACCACGAGCAGCTCTCCACCGACACCGTGTCGGCGCCCCGGATCGTGGAAATGGCGCGCAACCGCGATCTCTACATGCGCAAGCACCACTCGCGCGCCGCCGCGCTCGCGGTGCGTTGGCTGACGGCGTGGTCTTATGGCGCGCGCGCGCTCGCGGCGCTCCCGCTCCCCGGCCACTCCTCCAAGCGCTACCTGCGCCATGTGACGGCGACGCTCTTCCCCTCGCGCGGCGCGGGCTTGCGCGAGGCCGCGGAGGCATACAACCGCTCGTCCCGCCTCTAATCATTCTCGGGGAAGACAGGGCCGCATGCGGCCCTGTCCCGACTGGCGCATGCGCCAGTCGGCCGGCCGGTACATGTACCGGCCGGAACGGCGATGAGCGCCTACTCGGGCGCGAGCTCTTCGAGCAGCGCCGCTACCACTCGCTCGTCGAGCTGTGAGCCGGCCGCGCGCAACAGCTCCTCGCGCGCCCGCGCCGGCGTTTGCGCCGCGCGGTAGGGGCGGTCGGTGACGATCGCGTCGTAGGTGTCGCACGCGGAGATGATGCGCGCCGCCAGCGGGATCGCCTCTCCGGCAAGGCCATCGGGGTAGCCCTTCCCGTCAACGCGCTCGTGGCTCGAGCGCACCGCTGGGACGAGGTGGGCGAAGGCATCGATGCGTTCCACGAGCTCCGCCCCCACGACCGTGTGGCTGCGCATCACCACCCACTCCTCCTCGGTGAGCGGCGCTTCCTTTGAGAGGATCTCGCTCGGCACGGCGATCTTGCCCACGTCGTGGAGCATCGCCGCGTAGTGCACATCGCGCGCCCCTTTGGGACCGTAGCCCATGCGCAGCGCCACGCGCTCCGCGAGTCCCGCGACGTCTGAGCCGTGGCAGGCGGTGTAGTCGTCCTTGGCCTCCACAGTGCTCGTCACCACCGCGAGCGTGGTGGTGAAGGCGCGCTCGATGTCGTCGATCAGCCCTGCGCGGTGCACCGCCGAGCCGAGGCTCGCGGCGATCGCCTCGACGAGCACGGCGTCGGCCTCGTTCAGCGCGTTCGCCTCGACGACCTCGATGTTGAGCACGCCCCACACGGCGCCATCCACCATCACGGCGACGCTGAGCTCCGAGCGCGGATCGGTGGCGGGGTCGCGGGCTATGTAGTCGCGGTCGTCGCGCGTATCGGCCACTAGCGCGGTGACGCCGGAGCGCGCCACGCGCCCGTTGACGCCGGCTTGCGCCGGTTGCTCGACGAGCAGGAACTCGGTCATAACCTCGGCGAGCGGCCCGCGGCCGGCCAGCAGCCGCAACACGCCGTCCTCGTCGAGGCGCTGCACGGCCGCGAGGTAGAAGGCGAAGGTTTCGTGAAGCTCGTCCACCACTAGCCGCGCCATCTCCTCGATGTCGCGCATGGACGCCAGACGGGCGGTTAGGCGCGCCGCCGCGCGCAGCTGCGAGCGCAGGTAGGCGAGCTCGCCGGCCGCCGCGATGTTCCGCACGCGCTCGTCGGCGCGGTGGCGGCGCAACGCCTCGGCACGGCGCGCCAGCTCGCGCCGGCCCGCCGGGCGGGGAGGCTTGACGGTCGGCTCACGCACGCACGCATGATCGGCTGAAACACCGCGGAGCTTGAGGCTAGGTTTCGCACTCCTCAAATATCACGGCTGAATCAAATGTCTCGGAGCGGGTCCTCGGCGTACG
>DATBTP010000127.1:0-7223 GCA_036559185.1 Solirubrobacteraceae bacterium
GAACTTCCTGATCCTGTTCGGCGCGCTGGACCGCATGGGCGGCTTCTTCGTGCTCGCAGCCGTACGCGAAATCGGGCCCGTCATCACGGCTATCGTGCTCGCGGGGGTCGCAGGTACCGCGATCACCGCCGACCTCGGGGCGCGCAAGATCCGCGAGGAGCTCGACGCCCTGCAGGTGCTCGGCGTGGACCCGGTCAAGAACCTCGTCGTGCCCCGCTTCTTGGCGCTGATGCTCGTGACCGGACTCTTCAACGTCTATGCCATCCTCTTCGGCCTGTTCGGCGGCATCCTCGCCGAGCTCGTCAACGGACAGCCGCTCGGGCCGTTCTGGGACACGCTGTTCGCCAACGCCTCCACCACCGACCTGTGGGGCTCGGCGCTGAAGACCACCATCTTCGGCGCCATCATCGCGATCGTGTGCTGCTACAAGGGCATGACCGCCTCCGGGGGCGCGGAGGGCGTGGGGCGCGCGGTCAACCAGGCGGTCGTCATCACGTTCCTCGCGATCTTCTCCTTCGACTACGTCTACACGCAAACGCTGCTCGCCACACACCCGAACATCCTGGTGATCAAGTGACCCGGCGCCGGCGCATCGCGGTCTTTCCGGGGAAGAGGGGCTCATGAACGAACTGCTCGTCACCCCTCGCGAATGGCTCGCCGCCACCGGCGAGATCGGTCGCTTCTCAGGCAACGTCGTGCGCGATGTGTGGGGGTTGCGCGTCTTTCGCTTCTTTGGCGAGGCGCTGCGCCAGTCGGGCATCCTGATCGTCTCCTCCACCCTCATCATCTGGTCGCTGATGTTCGTGCTGGGCCTGGAGTGCGGCATCGAGGGGGCCTACTTCCTGGAGGCCCAGGGCGCGCCCGCCTACGCCGGCGTGTTCACGGCGTGGTGCGACCTGCGCGAGATCATCCCCTACGCCTTCGGCTACATGATGGCCGCGAAGGTCGGCACGGGCATCGTCGCCGAGCTCGGCGCGATGCGCATATCCGACGAGATCGACGCGCTCGAGGTGATGGGCATCGACTCGCTCACCTTTCTCTGCGCCACGCGCCTGCTCGCCGCGTGGGTGGTGCTCCCGTTCATGTACCTCGCCGGCGTCGGCGCGGCGTTCCTGGCTTCCTACATCGCCGTGGTGCAGCAGGTAGCCACCGTGTCAGCCGGGGGCTACCTCCTGATCTTCTGGCAGTTCCAGAATCCCCCCGACTTCCTCTACAGCCTCATCAAGGCCATGTTCATGGCCACCGCCATCGTGCTCGTGGGCTGCTACTACGGCTACAACGCCAGCGGTGGGCCCGTCGGCGTGGGCACCGCCACCGCCAAGTCGATGGTGCTCAACATCATCCTCGTCCACCTCATCGGGATGGTCGGCACCCAGGTCTTCTGGGGCGCCAACCCCAAAGCCCCCATCGGGGGGTGAGCTGTGTCCGCGGACGAGCACGAGGGGCCTCCCACGGCAGACAGCCCTCCAATTGACCCTCCCTCAGGGGGCGGGTCCCCGATAGACAGCCTTTCCACCAGTTCCCCCGCTGAGGGTCCGTCGGCGACAGGCAGCCGTTCCAGTAGTTCCCCCTCTGTGGGTCCGTCCCCGCGAGGGGGCGGGGGGGATGCCGAGTTCGAGTTCCACACCGGCAAGAACCGTCCAACCGGCGTCCCCGACGCGATCGAGTTCGTCGGCGTCCACAAGTCGTTCGGGTCCAACCACGTGTTGCGCGGTCTCGACATGAGCCTGCCGGAAGGCCAGATCTCGATGATCATCGGCCCCTCCGGCACCGGCAAGTCTGTTTGCATCAAGCACATCGTCGGTCTGCTCTACCCCGACGAGGGCGACGTCATCGTGCAGGGTCGCTCGATCCCGAGCCTCCCGGACGCGGAGCTGTTCGAGATCCGCAAGAAGTTCGGCGTGCTCTTCCAGGACGGCGCCCTCTTCGGCTCGATGAACCTCTACGACAACATCGCCTTCCCCCTGCGCCAGCACACCGAGAAGGGCGAAGATGAGATCGCCGAGATCGTCCGTCGGCGCATGCGCGAGGTGGGCCTCGGCGACGCCGGCGAGAAGATGCCAAACGAGCTCTCCGGCGGCATGCGCAAGCGCGCCGGCTTTGCCCGCTCGCTCGTGCTCGACCCCGAGATCGTGCTCTTCGACGAGCCCGACTCCGGTCTTGACCCGGTGCGTACCGCCCTGCTCTGCGAACTCATCAAAGAGGTTCACGAAGAGAACGGCGGCACCTACGTGGTTATCACCCACGACATCATGTCCGCCCGTCGCGTCGCCGAGCACATCTCGGTGCTCTGGCGCGGTCGCATCGTCGAATCTGGCCCCGCCGCCGAGCTATTCGACTCCGAGAACCCGTTCGTCCGCCAGTTCCTCTCGGGCGAATCGCAAGGTCCGCTGGGCATGGAGTAGGCGCCTCGCCCGGCGTGTGACCACCGGGTGCGGCGCTAGCCTTCGATTGTGACCGCGGGGAGGCTGTTTTCGGGTTTGGCGCTGCGTGCGGCGCGCAGACCGCTGCTCACCGTCGCGTCTTTGGGTGTGCTCGGCGTGGCTTGTGCCGTCGCCGCGCTCGGCCTGAAACCGACCGCGGCCACCGACACGCTGGTGGGGCGCTCGAGTTCCGCCTACAAAGACACTCAGCGCTTCTACTCTCGCTTCGGCGAAGAGCCCGTCGAGGTGCTCGTCAAGGGCGATCTGCGCAAGCTCGTGCTCTCCCCCGACATCGACCGGCTCGTCGGTCTCGAGGGATGCCTCTCCGGCAACGTTCCCACCGCCGCGCTCGCGCGGGAGGGAGGAGCCAGCGGCCCGTGCGGCAGGCTTGCGCGCGAGAAGGCGGTGAAGGTGGTGTTCGGGCCCGGAACCTTCCTCAACGAGGCGGCGCTCCAGATCGACGACACGCTGGCTTCCCGCTCCGCGCGGGCCGAAGCCGAGGCCAAACAGGCGCAGAACACCATCTACCGGCGAGCGCTCGCCCGCGGGCTCCCCATCCAGGAAGCCGCCACGCTGGGCGAACAGGCGCGCAAGGCCACCATGTCGGGTTTCGCCGCCGAAATCAGCGCTCTGGCGATTCGCTACGGCATCACCAAGCCGCCCACGCTCGACGACCACGGCTTCGTCTCAGCGGTGGTATTCGATTCCGCCGAGCCTTCCGGCACCCCCAAGCAGCGCTTCGCCTACCTGTTCCCCAGCCGCGAAGCGGCGCTCGTCTCGGTGCGCCTGAAGGCCGGGCTCTCAGAAGCGCAACGCTCCCGAGCGATCGCCGACATCCGCGCCGCCGTCGCGATGCCGGTGTGGCGGCTACAGAACGGCGAGACCTATCTCGTCACAGGCGAGCCGGTCATCGTCGATGACATCACGGGCTCCATCACCAATTCGATCGAGTTGCTGCTCGTCGCCGTGCTGCTCGTCATGGCAATCGTGCTCTCGCTCATCTTCAAAGGCCGCCCCCGCCTGCTTCCGCTCGCCATCGCCCTACTGGCGGCCGCGCTCACGTTCGGCGGGCTCGCGCTGTGGGGCGCCTCGCTCACGATGGCCTCGGTTGCCGTCTTGCCGGTGCTAGTGGGTCTCTCGGTCGACTACGCCATCCAGTTTCAATCGCGTGTCCACGAGGCCCGCGCCGCCGGCGCGGCCTCGGCACTCGAGGCGGTCCGCCGCGCCGCCGTGGAGGGCGCGCCGGCGATCGCCACCGCGGCGACGGCCTCCGTCGGCGGCCTGCTCGTGCTGATGCTCTCGCCTGTGCCGATGGTGCGCGGCTTCGGTCTGCTGCTCGTCGTGGGCGTCGCGCTCGCCTTCCTCTGCGCCCTCACGGCGGCGTCGGCCGCGATGGTGCTGGCCGCCACGGGGGAGAGTGGGGCATCTCTTTTTTGGGGTGACTCGCGCGCGCGCGAAGGAAGGGAAGATTTACGCCGCGCGCGACGCCGCGCGCGCGCGGGAGTCGTGCCGAATTGGATGAGCCAACATCCGCCGCGCCGGCTCGCCGAGAGCCTTGCTTCCGCCTGGCGGGGCGCGCGGGAGATCCTCACCGACAACGCCTTCACCCGGTTCGTATCGCGCATGGCGCTCGAGGTTTCCGTGCGCCGGCCGGAGCGCGTGCTCTGCGTCGGGTTGGCCCTCGCCGTGCTCGGCTGGGGGCTCGACACGCAAACGCCCGTTCAAACCGACATCGCCAAGCTCGCTCCCCAGAACCTCTCCTCGCTGCACAACCTCGCGGCACTCGAGCGCGCCACGGGCGTGGGCGGCGAGATCGACCTGATGGTGAGCTCTCAGGCGCTCACCCAGCCCGCCACGATCGAATGGATGAGCTCCTATGAGAGCGCCGTTCTCAAGCGCTTCGGCTATACGCCAACCTCCGGTTGCGGGCGAGCGCGACTGTGTCCCGCCTTCTCGCTCCCCGACCTCTTCCAAGAAGGAGGAGAACGCGCACCCGTCACTCTCAACGTCAAGCGCGTACGTGGATTGCTCGCGGCGATACCGCCCTACTTCTCCCAGGACGTCATCACCTCCGACCGCCACACAGCCACTCTCGCTTTCGGTATCCGCCTGATGGGGCTCCAACAGCAGCAACAGGTCATCGAAGGCATGCGCGCGTCCCTGCGCCCTCCCGCGGGCGTGAGCGCGCGCCTGGTAGGGCTTTCGGTGCTCGCCGCCCAGGCGGGCTCGCAGGTGGCCTCGCCGTGGCGACGCCTGCTCACGTTGCTCGCGGCGCTCGCGGCGGTGGCGCTGATCCTGCTCGTCGCCTTCCGCGGCGACCGCCGCCGCACGTTCGTGCCGCTCGTGCCCATCGTGCTCGCCACCGGCTGGTCGGCGCTCGTGCTGTTCGCGCTACGCATCCCCCTCAACCCGATGTCGGTCACGCTTGGGGCGCTCGTCATCGCGATCTCCACCGAGTTCTCCGTGCTCATCTCAGAGCGCCACCGCCAGGAGCGCGCCGCCGGGCACTCCACGGTGCAGGCGCTCCGCCGCGCGTATGCCCATACGGGCGCCGCCATAGCGGCTTCGGGTGTTACCGCCATCGCCGGTTTCGGCGTGCTCACGCTCTCTGAAATCGCCATGCTCCGCGACTTCGGCTTCGTCACGCTCGTCGACCTCTCCGTCTCGCTCGTGGGCGTGCTCGTGGCGCTGCCCGCCGCCGTGGTGATCGCCGAAGGCGAGCAGCCGCTCAGCGAGCGCATCCTGCGCGGCGCTCGTGCGATCACTGTGCGGCGCCCTGGGCCGCCGGGGCGAACGAGGCGGCGTGGACTGACCTCGCCATGAGCCGCTCCAGCTCGCCGAGACCACCAACCGATGACGGCTCCTGCGCCCCTGGCGAGCCCGACCACCCCCGGCGCGAGAGTGACGCGGGCGGCCAAAAGGGAGGCGTGGGCGGTCGAGGGGGAGGCGTGGTTGTTGGAATGGGAGGCTCGCCACGTGGAGTCGCGGGGGCGCACTACGGCCGCTATGTCGCGCTCCTGGGTGTGTTGCTCGTCGTGGTCTTTACGCTCCACACCGTTCTCGGCTCCCACAAAGGCGCCGCCGGTTTGAGGGTGGGATCGCACATCCCGCCCTTCGCCGCGCCGCTTGCCATCGGTGGGCCCGTCGGCGAAGTGGATGTCGCCACGCGTCCCAACGAGGGAGCGGCCGGCAAGCATCCCGCGTGTACCGTGCGGGGGGCCGGGATCCTCAACATCTGCCAACTCTACGAACACCGCCCGGTCGTGCTCGCGCTCTTCTTCGACGCCGGCGCCTGCGCGTCGGTGCTCGAGCGGTTGCAGCGACTCGCGCCGCTCTACCCCAAGGTCTCCTTTGTCGCCGTGGCGGTCAACGAAGACGCTGGCTCGGTTGTCCGTCTCGTGCGCTCGAGGCGCATTACGATCCCGGTTGGAGTCGACGCGGACGGTCGGCTCGCGGGGCTCTACACGATGGTTAGCTGCCCTCAAATCATGTTCGTCGCGCCCGGCGGTCTGCTGCGGAGCGCTCCGCTGCTCAGCACACCGTCCGACGCCACGCTAGCCGCGCGCGTGGGTCAACTGTTGCCGTCCTCTAAGTCCACGGTTCGGTAAAGCCGTGACGCGCGACCGGTCTCCCTCAAACGGCGCACCCATACGCGGCTGGTGCGACCACGAAGTCCAGCAGGAGCTGGCGGGCCTGGGCTTGATGTTCACCGACATCGAGGTCCCGCCCGGCTGCTCGCTCACCGGCAGATCCACGCCGGCGGTCATCGCTCGTCTGCGCGAGCTCTCCAACCGCTGGCGCGGCGCGCGCGCGGTGAACGTTCGCCAGGAGGCCGTTCCCGCCGCCTACCGCGTCTTCTTCCGCCACATCGGGCTCGACCCGGACGTCACGCGCACCCCGATCGAGGCGGTCGTGCTCGAGCGGATGCTAGACGGCGGGTTTCTCTCCGGAGGGCTGCTCCCCGACATCCTCGCGCTCGGTCTAATCGACACGGCGGTGCCCGTGTGGGCGCTCGACGCCGATACTCTAGACGGGCCGTTGGGAATCCGTCTCAGCGGCCAAAACGAGCGTCTCGGAGGCGGCGGTGAAGGCCCATCGCTCGGCGCGGGCAGGCTCGTTGTCGCCGACGCCAACAACGCGCTCGCCATCCTCTTCGAGGACCCGCCGCCGCCGCACGCGCCTACCTCCTCCACCCGGCGGCTCTCGCTCTACGCGGTGCAGGTATCCGGCGTGCCCGCGCTCCACGTCGAGGAGGCGCTGTGGTCGTCTCGCGCGGCACTCGCCCAGTCCGGCCGGTGAACGGCTGTGGCGCTCATCGTCTCGCCACGGGATTACCGACAGCCCTCAGAAGCGGGGGAGACGGCAGCGATTCTCAGGGACGCCGATGCTCGATTGCCAGGTGTGGCGAATAAGCCTCCCAACGGGGGATTTGGCCCGCCGGGAGGCTGTTCAAACAGGTCGACTATTTGTAGTAATAACCGCTGAAATAGCTTGTGAAGTTAGAGTGGTTATGAATGTAAGGTTCGGCTTCAACGTCAAAGGGCAGCTCGATGCCCGCCACTTCCCCCGAGTTCGCCGCACAGTTGAGGCCCACCCCGCGGACTCCGGCGCACGCGATGGCCGTTCCGAATGGGTAGGTTTCCGCCACAAACAGTGATACGTAAGGGCCGAAGTAATTCGCGCCGCCTTCCACTTTCTGGTGGTACACGTATTCGACAGCCTGAGCCTCGGCGACCCCGAACGCGCCGAAGCACGCGAGAGCCGCGAATAGAGTGATCGTTCGCTTGCGCATACTCATCC
>DATBTP010000128.1:0-6911 GCA_036559185.1 Solirubrobacteraceae bacterium
GAGCGTGCTATCTGCACTCCGGCTACGAGCGCGCCGCGGATGCCGTGGTGGAGGCGTTCATGCCGGAGATCGAACACGCGCTCGAGCATCCGTTGGACTTCAAGTCGGCGCTGCAGGAGCAGCTCGCGCGGCGTGGGGAGACGATCGCCTACGAGGTCACAGACGAGTACGGTCCCCCGCACGAGCGCACGTTCGTGGTGGTGGCGTCCGTGGCGGGCAAGCCGATCGGCAGCGGTAGCGGCCGCAGCAAGAAGCACGCCGAGCAGGAGGCTGCGGGCGAGGCGCTGGAGGGTCTCGCGAAGGGCCTGACACCCTTGGATCGCTCATGCATCTGAAGTCGCTCACGCTCAAGGGCTTCAAGTCGTTTCCCGACCGCACGAAACTGGATTTCGGTCCGGGCGTGAGCGTGGTGGTGGGGCCGAACGGGTCTGGCAAGTCCAACGTCACCGACGCTCTCTTGTGGGCGATGGGCGAGCAGTCGCCCTTGGCGGTGAGGGGGCAGTCGATGCAGGACGTCATCTTCGGCGGCGGTCGCGGCGTGCAGGCTCGCGGCGCCGCGGAGGTGGAGATCGTGCTCGACAACTCAGACGGGACGGTGGACGTGCCGCTGGCGGAGATCTCGATCGTGCGGCGGCTCGACCGCTCGGGCGAGGGCGAGTATCGTCTCAACGGCGCTCGTTGCCGCTTGGTGGATGTGATCGAGGTGCTCTCCGACACGGGCCTTGGCAAGGAGACCCATTCGGTCATCTCGCAGGGGAGGGTGGAGGCGATCGTCACATCGAAGCCCCGCGACAGGCGCCTGTTGATCGAGGAGGCGGCGGGTCTCGGCAAGCACCGCAAGCGCCGCCGGCGCGCGCAGTTGAAGCTGGAGCGCACGCAGGAGAACCTCGACCGCGCGCTGGACGTGGAGCGCGAGGCACGCACGCGCCTGCGGCCGCTCAAGCGCCAAGCCGAGGCCGCGGAGTTGCACGAGCGCCTGGAGCGCCAGGCGCTGGAGGCCCGCCTCGATCTCGCGCGCGAGGCCGTGCGCGCCAGACGAGCGGAGCTGGCGGACGCCGAGGAAGGAGCGCAGGCGGCGAGGGCTGCGCGGGCGCAGATCGAGTCGCGCCTGCGGGCGGTGGCGCAGCGGCGCGAGCAGGCCGAGCGGGCGCTCGCGGAGCGCGCCGAGCGCCACGACGCGCTGGCCAAGCGAGCCTACGACGCGCGCTCGGCGCGCGAGCGGCTGCAGATGCGCGGCGAGCAGGCGGCCGCGACCGCCGAGACCGTTGCGCGGCGCGCGAGTCGCATCGAGATCGAGCTTGGCGCGCTGGAACAGAGCCACGTGGAGGGGGACGGGGGCGATCCCGTGGCCGCCGAGCAGGCGGCGAGCGAGGATCGCGTGCGGGCGCTCGAGAGCGCGCTCGCCGAGATAGACCGGGAGCGCGAGCGCGAGATGGGGCGGGAGATCGAGGGATTGCGCGCCGAACAGGACGCGGCCGCGGGGCGCACGGAGGAGTTGAAGGCGGCGCTCGCAATCGCGCGCGACGCGCGCGAGCAGGCCGACGCCGGCGCTGAGCGGGCGCGCGCCGCTTTGCGCGCGGCCGAAGCCGAGGCGGAGGTGGCGCGCCGCGACGCCGCCAGGGTTGGAGCGGAGCTGGCGGCGGCGAACCAGTTCCTGCGCAGCCACGCCGGCGTCGGCGGGACCCAGGGCGACTCCCCGCGTGCGCTGAGCGAGGCGTTGCGGGTGGAGCCGGGATACGAGCTCGCGCTCGCGGCGGCGCTCGGCGGGCGGCTCGACGCGGCGCTCGTGCGCGACATGGACGGCGCGCGGACGCTGCTAGACCGTGTCGGCCAGGACGGGGGCGCGGCGCTGCTGGCTGGGGAGGCGGCGAGCGAGGACGCGAACGCCGCTGGCGCGCGAGACGCGAGCGAGGGAGCCAGTGTCGCGGCGGGCGAGCCGCCCGCGCAAGGAGCGGTCCGGCTCTTGGATCTCTTGGGTGGGTCCGGTGCTGTGCTCGAATTGGCGCGCAGGCTGCTCGCGGACGCCTGGGTGCTCGACAGCCTCGACCATCTCAGCGACGGCTTCGAAGGCGTCGCGACCACGCGCTCGGGGCGGGTCCTGTTCGCTGGCTGGGGAGAGGTGCGCCAGGTGACCGAGGGCGGCGCGGAGCGGGTGCTCGCGCGGCGAAACGAGCGCGACCGGCTGATCGGCGAGAGCGAGAGCGCGGTCGCGAGCGAGAACGCCGCGCGCGCGGCGGTGGATCGGGCGCTCGGGCAGGTGCGGGAGACCGAGGAGGCGCGCGATCGCGCCGAGGGCGCGCTGCGCGAAGCCGACCGTGAGCTGGCGGAGGCGGCCGAGGCGCGGCGCAAGGCGGCGTGGCTAATCGAGCAGCGCCGTCTTGCCCCCGAGCAGGGGCCGCTGGCGGTGAGGCGCGCGGAGTTGCACGGAGAGCTCGTGGCGGAGCGCAGGGCGGTGGAGCGCAGGGCCGCCGAGGAAGCTCAGCGGGCGCAGCGGATCGAGCGTTTGCGCGCGCGGCGCGCGGCCGATGTGGAGCTGGCTCCCCGCGCGGAGCGCCTCGCCGGCGCGCTCGCGGGCGCACGAGACGCGATTTCCGGTGTGCTCGCGCGGATCGAGGAGCTGCTTGGCCAGGACAAGGTGGAGGGCGAGCAGGTGTCGGCCGAGCTGCGCGCGTGCGCGCAAGAGGAGGCGGAGATCCAGAGCGCCCTGAAGGTGGAGGGCGAGGCGGTGACCGGCGCCGAGGTGGCGGCGCAGCGTTTGCGCGACCAGGCCTCGGAGGCCCAGGACGAGCTGCGGAGCGTGTGTGAGCGCCTCGAACTGCCGCTCCCCGATGCCACTCTGGAGGAGGGCTCCGCGTCTGAGCGGGGCGAGAACCAGGTGGAGCCGTTGGGCGAGGAGCGGGAAGAGGCGCTGAGGGCGCGTCTGGAGCGCCTGGCCCGCCGGCGCGAGCAGCTCGGCCCGGTGAACCCGTTGGCGGCGCGGGAGTACGCTGAGGCGATCGCTCATGTGGAGGAGCTCGAGGAGAGGCGCACCGACTTGGAGACGGCGCTACGCGAGCTGAAGGGGGTGATCCGCGAAATCGACCGTCAGATTCACGAGACGTTCAACGAGACGTTCGACGCGGCGGCGCGAAATTTCGAGGAGCTCGTCGGCGACGTGTTTCCCGGAGGCAGCGGACGTTTGCGCTTGGTCAAAGACGAGCAGACGCCACGACCGGTGCTCGGAGGCCAGCCCGCGCCCGACGGCGCCGATGGCGCGGCCGATGAGCAGGAGTCCGAGCTCGAGGAGGAGGGCGAGCGGGAAGCCGAAGAGATGCTGGGCGTTGAGATCGAGATAACCCCGGCTGGCAAGTCGACTAAGCGGCTTTCGCTGCTCTCAGGCGGGGAGAAGTCGATGACGGCGCTGGCCTTCCTGTTCTCCGTGTTTCTCGCGCGCCCGTGCCCGTTCTACGTGCTCGACGAGGTGGAGGCGGCGCTCGACGATCTCAACCTCGACCGCTTTCTCACGCTGCTGCGCCGCTATGCCGATCGAGCGCAGTTCATCGTGATCACCCACCAGAAGCGCACGATGGAGGCCGCCGACTGGCTCTACGGGGTGTCTATGGCCGACAACGGCGTCTCCAAGGTGCTTTCCAGGAGGCTCCCTCGTGAGGAGCCGGCGCCCCAGCCAGCCAGCTTGGAGCAGGCGCCGCGGGTAGCTCCCGTCGCCTGAGGCCCGCCATGGCGCGCGAGTGGTCTGATCTGTTTCTCCTCGACGGGTCCGCTCGCGTCGAGGCGGGGGCCACGGAGGACGCGAGGGAGCGCCGTCGCGGGCTGTTCAAGCGGTTGCGGGAGAACCTCTCGAAGACCCGTCAGGCGCTGGGCAGCGAGATCCAGGCGACGCTGTTCTCGACGCTCGACGAGCACACCTGGGAACGGTTGGAGGAGGCGCTCATCATGGCCGACGTGGGCGCCGCCACGACCGCGTCCGTCGTGCGGACGCTCGAGAACGAGGCCGCCGAAGGCGCGCTGAGCGGCGGGCAGGCGCTGTCGGAGCGGCTGGTCGCGCTACTGGCCGAAAGCGCGCGAAGCGAGGACGGGCGCATCGACCTGCGCGCCAAGCCCACGGTGATCCTCGCGGTGGGGGTGAACGGCACCGGCAAGACCACCACGATCGGCAAGCTCGCCTGGCACTTGCGCAGGGAGCTTGGCGCGAGCGTGCTGCTCGGCGCCGCCGACACGTTCAGGGCGGCCGCCACCGAGCAGCTCGAGGAGTGGGCGCGCAGAGCGGGATGCGAGGTCGTCACCGGGCCCGAGGGCTCAGACCCCGGATCGGTGGCGTTCGAGACGGTCTCGCAAGCGCGCGCGAAGGGCATCGACGTGGCGATCGTGGACACGGCCGGGCGCCTGCACACCCAGGACGACCTGATGGGCGAGCTCGCGAAGGTGAGGCGCGTGATCGAACGCCAGCTCGAGGGCGCGCCGCACGAGACGCTTCTCACGGTGGACGCCACCACCGGTCAGAACGGGTTGCGCCAGGCGCGGATGTTCGCCGCGTCGGCGGGCGTGAGCGGGATCGTGCTCACAAAGCTCGACGGCACCGCGCGCGGCGGCATAGCGTTGGCGATCGCGCGGGAGCTGCGGCTGCCGGTGAAGCTGATCGGGGTGGGCGAGCGGTTGGAGGACCTGCGCCCCTTCGACGCCGACGATTTCGCGCGCGCGCTCGTTTCTGAGGGATAATCGGTTTATGAACGCTTGGATCGTGTGGGTTGTGGCGGCGTGTGTGCTCGGTGTCGGTGAGATGCACCAGGGGGGCTTCTATCTCGCGCCGTTTGCCCTCGGCGCGGCGCTCGCCGCCGTCGTGGGCCTGCTCGGCGTCGGCTTCGCGCTCTCGGCCGTCGTGTTCCTGGCGTCCTCTGGGATCGTGTTCGCGACGCTGCGGCCGGTCGCGCGACGCCACCGGCGCCTGCCGCCGTCGATCAGGACGGGGGCCGCCGCGCTCGTCGGTCGCAAGGCGACGGTGATCGAGCGGATCGCCAACGACGAGGGCGTGGGTTGCGTGAAGATCGACGGCGAGGTGTGGACGGCTCGCAGCTTCGACGAAGACGAGGTGTTCGATCCGGGCGAACGCGTCGAAGTCGTAGAAATAAGGGGCGCTACGGCCTTGGTGATGCACTGAGCGTGCGACGGTGCTCGGTCGTGGCGACGATTCCGCTCGCCCACTGAGACACTGTCTGAGCACGACACTAGGAAACCGAGGGAAAGGAAGACCGACCCCAAATGGCTGCTCTAATCGTCTTGGCTGTGGTGGTTCTGTTCGTGCTCGTCGTGGCGGCGCGCACAATTCGTGTTATCCCGCAGGCGCGCGCGGGCGTGGTTGAGAGGCTTGGCCGCTACAGCCGCACGCTCGAGCCGGGTCTCACGATCGTGACGCCGTTCATCGACCGCGTGAAGCCGCTCGTGGATCTGCGCGAGCAGGTGGTGAACTTCTCGCCCCAGTCGGTGATCACCGAAGACAACGTGGTGGTGGGGATCGAGACGGTGCTCTACTTCACGATCACCGACCCTCGCTCGGCCAGCTATGAAATCGCCAATCCGCTGCAGGCGATCGAGCAGCTCACCGTAACCACATTGCGTAACGTGATTGGCGGCCTCAGTCTCGAGGCGACGCTGACCGCCCGCGAGAACGTAAACACCGAGTTGCGGGTGGTGCTCGACGAGGCCACCGGCAAGTGGGGCATCAGGATCAACCGTGTGGAGATCAAGTCGGTCGATCCACCGGCGGACATCAGGACCGCGATGGAGAAGCAGATGCGCGCCGAGCGCGACCGTCGCGCGGCGATACTAACCGCCGAAGGCGAGAAGCAGGCGCAGATTCTCACCGCCGAGGGTCAGCAACAGGCAGTGGTGCTGCGCGCCGAGGGCGACCGCCAGGCCGCCGTTCTGCGTGCGGAGGGCGAAGCAAAGGCGATCGACACCGTGTTCAAAGCGATCCACGAGGGCAAACCCTCGCGCGAGCTGCTCAGCTACGAATACCTCCAGATGCTCCCTTCGCTGGCCGAAGGAGACGCGAACAAGGTGTTCGTGATCCCGTCTGAGTTCGCCGAGGCGTTTGGCGGGATCGGCGAGGCGCTCACGCGGCGCGCGGGTGAGAAGCCCGAGTAGGCGATGTTCGAGTCCCTGGCGGAGAAACTACAGGCGACGCTCGGCGATGTGCGTCAGCGGGGGACGCTGACCGACAAGGACATCGAGCGGACGATGCGTGAGATCCGCCTCGCGCTGCTCGAGGCGGACGTGAACTTCAAGGTGGTGAAGCGGTTCACGAACGATGTGAGAGAGCGGTGCGCGGGGGCGGAGATCGTGGGCAAGCTCAACCCCGGCCAGCAGGTCGTGAAGATCGTCGCGGAGGAGCTGACGAAATTGATGGGAGGCCCACCGCCCGGTGGGAGCGACGGGGACGAGCACACGCTGAGCTTCGCCCCGAGCTCGCCCACGGTGATCATCATGGCGGGCCTTCAAGGCTCGGGTAAGACGACCGCGACGGCGAAGCTAGCGAGGTATCTACGCGACGAGTACTCCTCCTCGGTGGCGGTGGCGGCGTGCGACGTGTATCGGCCCGCCGCGGTGGAGCAGCTCGTGAAGGTGGGAGCGCAGGCGGGCGCGGACGTGTACGAGCAAGGCACCGACCGCGACCCCGTGGAGATCGCCGAGTGGGCGTTGGAACGGGCCCGGCGTGAGGGCAAGGACGTGCTGATCGTGGACACGAGCGGTCGTTTGCACGTCGACGAGGAGCTGATGGCGGAGCTCGTGAGGATCCGCGACGCTGTGAAACCCCAGGACGTGCTGCTCGTGGTGGACGCGATGACCGGCCAGGACGCGGTGAACGTAGCCGAGCGGTTCGCCGCGGCGGTGGCGTTCGACGGTGTGGTGATGAG
>DATBTP010000129.1:0-9800 GCA_036559185.1 Solirubrobacteraceae bacterium
TGCGACGCCTCCGGGCCCACCGCTGAAGCTGCAAGCGCTCACCGTCACTGACCTCCAAAACCACCTTCGGACGACCAAAAGCATTAGCCATCCACGAATACTACCAAACATAGTCCACGAACTTCTGACTCAGGACACTAGAGACGCCCGAGCTATCTCGGGCGGCCTTGTTGAGCGCCGCCAAGCGCCAGCGTCTCCAAGCCGTGCGTTGGCACGAGCAGTACTACTCGTGCCAACGCTGGACACAGGAATACGCGGCTAGCCGTCACCAAGGACGAAAGGCGGCCTAGTCGGAACGGCGGCGGCTGCCCGTCACGTGTTGCTTTACCAAGAAGCCGAACTTGTGCCGGATCGGGGCCACCAATAGACAGCGTAACGGCTACCGTTCTGCCAACACCATGTCAAAGCAACGCCTCGACACCCTGCTGACCGAGCGTGGACTGTTCCCGTCGCGTACGCGGGCCGCGGCGTCGGTGATGGCGGGCGAGGTGAGCGTGGGCGCCGCCCGACGGCGGGCGCAAAAGCCCGGCGAGATGGTGGCGGTCGACACGGAGCTCAACGTGCGCGAGCGCCCTCGATTCGTATCGCGCGGCGGTGTGAAGCTCGCAAACGCGCTCGCCGGCTTCGACGTGACGGTGCGGGGACGCCGCGCGCTGGACGTGGGTGCGTCCACGGGCGGCTTCACCGACTGCCTGCTACAACACGGCGCACGCGAGGTGGTAGCGGTGGACGTGGGCTACGGCGATCTCGATTACGGGCTTCGCAACGACCCGCGAGTGAGGGTGCTGGAGCGCACCAACGCGCGCGCGCTCACACCGGAGATGCTCCCCTACCTCCCCGAGCTTGCGGTGCTCGACTTGTCGTTCATCTCCTTGCGCAAGGTGCTCCCGGCGGTGCTGGGCTGTCTCTCCGAGGACTACGACGCGCTCGCGCTGGTCAAGCCGCAGTTCGAGGTGGGACGCGAGCGTGTGGGCAAAGGCGGCGTGGTGCGCTCAGCCGAGGACCGTCGCTCCGCGCTCGTCGAGGTAGGCGCCGCCGCGCTCGAGCTCAACGCCGCCGTGCTGGGCTACAGCTCCTCCGGGCTGCCCGGCCCGAAGGGCAACCTGGAGACGTTCATATGGTTGGCGCACGCAACCCGACAGGGCGGCGCCCGTGAGATGAGCGAACTGGATGGGATGGCGCGGGAGGTGGAGCCATGAAACAGGCCTCTCAAGAGGCAGCTGAGCGGAAGAGCCAGACGCCTCCAGCGCCAGCGGTGAAAGTGGTTCGCGAGGTGGCGGTCTTCACCCACAGCCGCCCCGCGCAGACCGCGCACGCGCTCGACATGCTCGTTGAGGCGGCGGTACAGGCGGGCGTGACGCTGCGCTTCGACCCCTCCGAAACGGCCAAGCACGGTCTCATGACGCGGCCGAGGATGGTCGTGGACGCGCCCACCGACTCCAAGGTTGATCTCTGCATGGTGCTCGGCGGCGACGGCACGATCCTGCGCGCGCTGCGCCGCTACGCCGGAACGGGGGTGCCGGTGTTCGCGGTCAACTTCGGCGACATCGGTTTTCTCGCCACGATCGAGCCCGAGGATCTTCCAGAGGGCGTGAAGCGGGCTTTCGAGGGCGACTTCGAGCTACTGCGACTGCCCGCGATCGTGCTCGATGCTCCCGGAGAGGCCGAGCGGGCCTTCAACGACGTGGCGATCCACCGCAAGGTGGGCGAGCGGGTCGCCGAGCTGGCTTACGTGCTCGACGGCGAGGAGCTTGGCAGCGTGCGCTGCGACGGGCTCGTCGTGGCCACGCCGGCCGGCTCGACCGGCTACAACCTCGCCAACGGCGGTCCGGTGATGGCGTGGGGCGTGGAGGGCTTCGTGGTGTCGTTCATCGCGCCCCATTCGCTCACCGCGCGTACGCTCGTGGCGGCGCCAAGAGACCGCCTCGAGATCTACAACCGCTCGCGTGAGGCGCTTGACGTGTCGGTGGACGGACGGCCGGTTGGAGAGATCGCGCCCGGCGCCGCCATACACGCGCGTTTCGTGGATGACGCCGGCGTCATCGCGCAGCTTCCCGGCTCCTCGTTCTACCGTCGGCTGCGCGACAAGTTCGGACGATTGGCGCGTTGATCAAGCCACTTCGGTGCTGCGCGCGGATGCCTCGTTGGTGCGCTTCAGCGAGTCGATGAATCCGTCTAGCTGCTCGCGCGAGAAGCGCCGCTGCCCGCCCGGCGTGCGGTAGCCGGTGAGGTAGCCCGCGTCGGTCCAGCGACGCACGGTGGCGAGCGAGACGCCGAGGTAGCGTGCGGCCTGCGAGCTCGTGAAGACGAGCTGGTGCTCGTGGCTGGGATCGGGTGTCATGGGCATTGTGGCCTCTTATAGGTCGTTTTGTCGCCTCGTGGCGCTCTCCTGCGGGTGCCCTCTGGTCGAGCGCCCGTTGAGTGGGTATTCGGCACTCTGAGCGCGCAGGATTAGCGTCTTTTAGCTTTGTGGACCTTTGACTGAGAATAGCGACCGAAACAGGTCCTGAACAGGGGACCGGGTCCTCCGAAGGGTCGGGTGCGGGAAACCCGCGTGCCGCTTGTGGATGAGCCGATGAGTTCGCCGCCGGATTTGTCGAGAGGACCGTTTCTAGACGATTCCTTGCGGACTGTAAGCCACGGCACGTGGTCAAAAAAGCCCCCAAATGCAGGCTAAACACACGACGGGTTCGCCCGGGGTCCTGCTCGCTGCAAGCGATCGTGCAGTCAGTTGGCCGAAGTGGACAATTCGTCCAATCTCTATAATATGCTACGCGAACCTACTCAACACTCATCGTGCTTGGCAAGGATGGAGGCCGTCGCACGGAGTCGTTGACCCGCCCGAGCGACGAGAGGAGCTTCTAATGGGTTGGAAAGGCTGATCGGAATGGCCCCGAACTTCGGGGCAAGCGCTTGAGGCGCCGTCGATAGAGACGGCGCCTCAAGTCTTTAGGTCGCGGGGTAACTGGTGTCGCTAGCGGACGGCCGGCTCGGCGAGCGCGCGAGCGCGGCGCTCGAACGCGAGCTCCGCCTCGAAGTCGGCGTCGTCGCCGTGAGCGAACGTGACGGGGCCGTCGTGCTCGAGCATGGAGATGAACGCGTCGACGATCTCCGAGTCGAGCTGGCGACCCGCGACCCGCCGTAGCTCCGCGATAGCGTCCTGGGGAGTCATCGGCGAGCGGTAGGAGTCGCGCGCGGTGAGCGTGTCGTAGACGTTGCACACCGACAGGATGCGGGAGGCGAGCGGGATCTCGTTGCCGATTAGTCCCGCCGGATAGCCGCTGCCGTCGATGTGCTCGTGGTGGTAGAGGATCGCGTCCGCCACCGGTCCGTAGCCGTCGAGACGGCCCACGAGCGTGGCGCCCTCCTGGGGGTGGCGGCGCACGACCGCCCAATCCTCGTCGGAGAGGATCTCGGCGTGGAGGATGCGGTCGGGCAGCGCGAACTTGCCGATGTCGTGGAGCAGACCCGCTGTGTGCGCAAGGTCCTGATCGGCCTCGTCGCAGCCCATCTCGCGCGCGAGTGCGCGTGAATAGCGCGCCACCGCGGCGGCGTGGCGGGCTGTCATGCGGTCCCTGAGCGCGAGCGTCTCCACGAGCGTGACGAGCACTCCGAGCTGCATCGAAGCCAGGCGCACCGAGCGCGCCTCGAGCTGCTCCGCGCGGTCCTCGGAGCGCAGCAGGGCGCGCGCGAGATACTGGAAGATGAGGATCACGGCCACGACGCCAACGAGCGCCGGGTAGCCGAGGTTTGTGTAGGCGACCGCCAATATCGCGGCCAGCACCGCCGCCGCGAACTGCCCGGGGAGCATGGGCACGAGCAGCGTTCGCACCTGGGCGACGAGCCCGCGCCCGTCGAGCACCCGCTTCTGGATCGCTATGAGCGCGAAGTTGAAGATATTCGTGACCGCGAAGATGCCGAACACGACCAGCGCGAATGTCACGCTGCGCGTGGTAGCCAGCATCGCGGCGCTGCCCTCGTGGACGTTGCCGAGGGCGAGGCGCATCAGCGCGCCGCCTGCCAGCGCGAACGCGGCATAGGTGGCGGTGTTGGAGAGGCACACCGTAAGGCTGGGCCGGCGTGACATGGAGTCCACGGTGATGGCCACGAGCGCGATCGCCACCGCGGGCGCCGGACCAAGCAGGGTCATCGCCAGCACGAGCGCCAAGAAGCCCGCTGAGAGGCTCTGGCTGCCGACGGTGAGCTCCAGGCGCTCGCCGATCACGCTCAGCACGAGCAGGAGCGCGAACAGCTGCAACGGGCTCCAATCGACGCTGTGCGAGGCCATTACTGCAGCGAACACGCACCCGGCCAGCAGCAACGCCTGGCATGCGTTGTACAGCAGCTCTGTTCGTCGTCGCAGTAGGTTCATAGCCGTAATGCGCATGGGTCTGTAGTACTTAACGGCCGACAAGGGGTCGTACTTAAGGCGCATCGGCTATTGGCCCCCCGAGGTCACCAGGCTGGCCTCGTTGGCGACGGCGGTCTGGTCCCCCCTGGTGGAGCGCAGTCCGCGCACTGGCAGCCGCAGGAACGCGAGCGTGGCGAGACTCGCCACCGCTCCGGCGCTCGCCATCGCCACGCGCGGCGAGCTCAACGCGGCGATGCCGCCGCCGAGGGCGAACCCGATCGCCGGGCAGAGAGCGTTGAGCGAGCCGACCGCGCTCATCAAACGGCCCTGCAGCGAAGAGGGGGTGAGCTGCTGGACCGCGCTTATCAACGAAGGCCATTGGATACCGTTGCCGACTCCGCCCACCACCGCGGCGGCGCAGGCGATGGCGAGCGTTGGGGCCGCCGCGAAACCGAGGTAGGCGAGTCCCACGAGCAAGGTCCCTCCCGTGAGCATCGGCCCGAGCGGTCGGCGCGCCGAGCGGGCGAACACGATCGCGCCGAGCGCGGCGCCGACACCCCACGCGGCTACGAGCAGCCCGAAGCCGAAGTCGCCCGCGTTCAACGTGGACTTCGCGTAGAGCACCTCTACTGGCTCCACCGACGCGAACACTACTATCGCTACCGCCTCGGTGACGAACAGGGCGCGTAGAGCCGGGACCTCCAGCACGTGCTGGATCGCGGCGAACAGGCGCGTCCTGACCGAATCTCCGCTGATCTCCTCCACGTGTGTGCCGATGCGTAGCAACAGAGCGGCGCAGGCGAGGAACGTGACGGCGTCCACGAGTAGCGCGATCGGCCCGCCGACGGCGTGAACGAGCGCGCCACCGAGCGCCGGCGCGAGCGCGAGCGCCGCCATGAAGGCCACGTTCAGCGCCGCGCTCGCCTGGCGTTGCGCGGCCTCCGTCGTGCTTTGAATCGTGTGCTCGTCCAGATCGGGGCCGCCCTGCGCCAGTGCGTCCTCGACCGCGACGCGCGCCGCGGAGGCGCGCACCAGCGCCGTCGCGGCCACCGCCACGATGCCGTCGACGGTAACGAGCAGGAGCACTCCCGCCAACCAGAAATGCCATAGCAGCGCGGCGAGCCCCAATGTGAGCAGGGCCTCCGACATGTAGAGCCACGTGAGCCGACCGGCGCGCCTTGAGCGCTCTGTGCGGGCTACGAGTACCGGAGCCAGTAGCGCCGGCAGCAGCCCGCGCGCGACGAATAGGCCCGCTGTGGCGATAGCGCTGCGGGTGTGATCGTATACGCCCAAGGCCAGCGCGACGTACCCGAACCAGGTCCCCAGTTCGTTGACCGTATATGCAAACAGGATTCTCCGCAGTCGGAGGGACTTGGGAAGCAACGATGCCTCTCGACGCCGGCGGTGGATCGGCGATCGATCGCCGAAGAGCCACAATTCTAGAGCGGCGACCCGACGGCAACCCGCGCGGTTGCGATGGGTCGACGGGATGGCGCCCGCCTTGAGCCCTAGACGCCGGCCAAGTCGACATCCGCAGCGGACCGCGTCGGCGCCTTTTCGGCTACCGCGAGCACAGGCAGAGTCGGATGGCGGCGGCCGAGCAGTCGCATCACCGATTCGGCGGAGACGTCGCCGAGATCGCCGGCGAGCACGACCATGCTGCTGGCGGGCGCCCGCGCGATCACCTCCCAGGTCTCGCGAGCCTCCGCGAAATGCGTGCCGCCGGGCAGCAGATCAAGCAGCTCCTCTCGCATCTTCGAGCGCGTTGCGGTATCCGACCCGGCGACGAGCACATGGGCGTCGCCCTCGCCGGAGGGCAGGCCGTCCAGTGCCAGGGTGTGCGGCCGATGCGGCTGCGCTGGACCATTTGTGGCGTGGGCGTCGTCCACGAGCCGCAGGTGGGGCGGATGCGTCGAGGGCGCGTCGCTCGTGATCGCGGCGCCGCTCATCGGGAGCCGCCAACCCGCAGGCGAGAGACCTCTAGGACCGGATAGCGCTCCTCGTGGGTGAGCTCGCCCTCGAACAGGGCGAGGTCTGGCTCGCCGCCGCCGACCGATCCGCGGCCGAGAGCCGAGAGCCCCCTCAGGCTTACAGTCGAAATCGCGGCCCAGACCAGGGCTACGCCGACGTCCACCATCACGCGCCAGCTCGGCGAGGAGAGGGGGCGAGGCTGATCCACGGCGGCCTAAAGTGAGAGACGTGTTGCATTACTCGGGTAATGATGGTGCCCTGATGGCCGCTTGTCTGTAGGGCAGAGGGTGCCGATCGTGTCGTCCCAAAGGTGCAGAGCGATGTCGTCCCAAAGGTGCCGTGCCCGCTTAAGCAAACGCGCCGCAGGCGCGAGGGCCGCGTTCGCGCGCGCGGGCCTGCCGCAACGCTACCGCCCGCGGAGACGGTACGGTTAGCGCGCATGGCCACGGAAGCCCCTCGCTCAGACAGGCCGATCGATGTGATTATCGCCGACGATCATACGGTCGTGCGCGACGGTATTCGCGCCGTGCTGGAGCGCGAGACCGGCGAGTTCAGAGTGGTGGCGGAGGCCGCCGACGTGCCTTCCACGATCCGTGCCGTGAGGGACTTCAAGCCCGACCTGCTCACGCTCGATCTCACGATGCCCGGCGGATCGAGTCTCGCCGCGCTGCCGACCTGCTTCGTGGCTCACCCAACGCTGGCGGTGGCGATCCTTACGATGCGAGAGGATCCGGAGTATGCGCGGCAGGCGCTGCGCGCGGGCGCCCGCAGCTACGTGCTCAAGGAGGCCGAGCCCGCGGAGCTGCTACAAGCATTCCGGTTGGCTGTGGAAGGGCGCAACTACCTCCACCCGCGCCTGGGCGCCCTGATGGTGACCGGCGAGAGCAACGCGCAGGAAGGCGTGGCGCTCTCAGAGCGCGAGCGCGAGGTGGTGCGGTTGATCGCCAACGGCTTCACCAACCCCGAGATAGCCGAACAGCTGCACGTGGCGGAGCGCACGGTCAAGACATATCGCGCGCGGGCTATCGAGAAGCTCGGGTTCTCGTCGCGTGCGGAGATAACCGCCTACGCGCGCAAGCTCGGCCTCGTCGAGTAGTCCGGCCGCGGAAGACCCAACCCCGCGCACTACACGTGGGGCATCGCTTTCAGGCGGGAGCGGGACGCCCGGCGAGAGGGACGGTGAGGCGCATCGTGGTGCCGCCGCCTGGGGCGGGGACCAGCTCGAGCTCTCCGCCGACGAGCTCGGCGCGCTCGCGCATGCCCGACACGCCGAAGCCGCCCTTCAGTTCCTCGTCGGGCGTTCGCGCCCGCGAAGCGCCGCCCTCGGGCAGACCCTGGCCGTCGTCGGTGACCGTCGCGCTGATGTTGCCGTCGCGCTCGCGCACACTGATGACGGCGCGGGTGGCTTTGGCGTGTTTGCTGACGTTCGTAAGCGCCTCTTGAACGACGCGGTAGAGCGTGCTCTCGAGCTCAGCGTCCAGTCGCTCGCCGTCGCCGCCTTGGAGCTCGATGTCGGTCTCGATTTCCAGACCGTCGATCGCCTGCGCGCGCCGTGCCAGGGCCTGGATGGCGGGCGCGATCCCGAGCTCGTCGAGCGCGGCGGGGCGAAGCTCGGTGATGAGGTGGCGCAGACCGTCGATCTCATCGCCCAGCCCCTCCAGCACCGTGTCGACGGCGGCGCTCAGGGCGTTCGAATCGCCGAGGTCGCGCGCGTTTGCGAGTCCGAGGCGCAATGCGCCGAGACCTTGCACCGTTTCGTCGTGAATCTCCCTGGCCCAGCGCGTGCGCTCGCGCTCGCGAGCCTCCATGCCGAAGCGCAGGCGCTCGATCTCGACGGAGCGCTCGGCGGCCAGGCGCTGCGCGACACTCGCGGCGAAGGCGTTGAAGGCGCGCTGGTCGGGTCCGCGAAAGCCCGAGTCCTCGCGCACGGCGACGACCATGCCGCCGCCTTGACCCTCCAGGCTGAAGGGCTCGACCAACACGGCTCGCGCTTCGAGTCCGAGCTCGTGCAACCAGGTGGCTTCCGGGCCGCGGGGGCGCTCGAGCGAAAGCGGCTTACCGGTGAGGTAAAGTGACCCGAGCGCGCTGCCCTCCACCGGCAGCACCCTCACTCGCACCGTTGACTTGCCCGAAGCCGCCGCGACGCGCAGCTCGCCCCGCTCCTCCACGACCATCAGCAGCGAGGTGGCGTCGAGCAGCGCGAGGCCGCGATCGGCCATCAGGCGCAGCAGCCAAAGCTCAGACCCGGAGAGCACGGCGAGGGATTATGAAGGTCTGAGCGGTGGTATCTCGCTCGCGCCGGCGCTCGGGGCTCCGGCGGGCGCGTGCGCGTGCCGGTCGAGGGGTATTTGGCGCTGGGCCGCCATCCGCGTGTGGAAGAGCAACTGCTCGCCGGTGAGGCCCTCGTGCCACGCGGCTATGCCCATCGATAGCTGGAGTGGTCGACGGCGCCCGTCGACCTCGATCTTGATGGAGTGCAACCTGCCGAGCGCGCGCCGCGCGACGATCTCGCCGCGTTGCTCGTCGGCACCGGGCAAGACCACCAGCAACTCCCCGTCGGAGGCGTGTCCAACACGGTCGAAAATGCGCAACTGGCGCGAAAGCGCGTCCGCGAGATAGGCGAGCGCGTGGGAGGGCATGCTCTCGCCGTGGGCGCTTGCGAGCCGCTCGACGTCGTCGATGCTCACGAGCACGCAGCTCAGCGCGGTGCGGTGGCGCGCGGCCCGGTTGACCTCCTCCTCCAGGCGCGCCGCCAGCTGCGCCGGAGTGAGGGGTTCGCGCGGGTCGCGCGAAGTGCGGGTGGGGATATGGGAGTCGTTGGCAGCCATGCCGATGGACGTGCGGGAGAGACGCGTCTGACCGCCGTCAATGGCGGTCGTTGGGTGTGAGCTCAGATTATGGACCCTGAGGGGCTTTAGCGCGGGAAATCCGTCGGTCCGTCGGTGTGCGCTGGTACACCTGTGCGTGTGCTTTGCGAGTTGCGCGTCGAGAACCTGCTGTTGATAGACCGGGCCGAGCTCACGTTCGCCCCGGGCTTGAACGTGCTCACGGGCGAGACAGGCGCGGGTAAGACCGTGCTCGCGCACGCGCTGGATCTCTTGATGGGGAGCCCCGCCCGCCCCAGCCCCGCCCGCCCGGCCCGCTCACGCGCCGGCATCGTGCGTCCCGGTTGTGAGGAGGCGTACGTGGAGGGGACCTTCCTGCCCCCCGAGAGCGTGCGAGCGGAGATCGCCGAACGTTTGCCGGAGAACGCGCGGGAGACAGGCGAGCGGGGGGAGCTGACGCTCGCGCGGCGCGTGAGCGCGGACGGGCGCACTCGCGCCTATGTGAACGGTCGCGCGGCAACCGTCGCCGACCTGCGCGAGCTCGGGTCGCGGTTGATCGCGTTCTACGGGCAACACGAGCATCGCAAGCTCGTGCTCGCCGGCACGCAGCTCGAGATGCTCGACGGGGTCTGTGGCGCGGAGCACGCCGAGCG
>DATBTP010000130.1:0-4644 GCA_036559185.1 Solirubrobacteraceae bacterium
AGGTGCGCATGCTGTTGAGTTTTCAAAGACCGTCGTAGCCTCTTCGAGAGGACTTCTCGTGAGAGGAGACCGTTCGGCCCACGCCCAGGGGCGCTTTCGGGCCGACCGTACAGTATAGCGTTCTGCCGTGCGCCGTGATGGGAGCGTAACCACCGCCTCGGTCGCAGAGCCGAGCTACTGTGCGGGGCACTATAAGGCATCGTGCTGACAGACGTCGCCATGGTCGCCCGCGAGCCCCCTACGCGTGCCCGACGCGGGCGCGCGCGACTCACCCCAACGGGCACCAACCACACGCCCGTCCGCGTCAACCCGCGCGGAGCCTGCGGAAGCGGCGCTTGCCGACGCGAAGCACCGCTCCGTCGAGACGCGCGGTGGCGAGGTCGTGCTCGCCGGCGTGGAGCGGCTGCTCGTCGAGCGAGACGCCGCCCTGGTCGATGAGGCGACGGGCCTCAGAGCGGGACATTCCGAACGCTTCGGCCATAAGCGCCGGAACGTGGACGAGCCCGTTCTGAACCTCGAAGGCGAATCCCTCCATCTCCTCGGGCGCGGACCGCTCGACGAACAGACGATCGAACTCCCGCTCGGCCGCCGACGCCGCATCCGTCGAGTAGAGCCAAGCCACGATGGAGCGAGCCAGCGAGCGCTTGGCGTCCCGCGGGGGGAGCGCAGCGTCGAGCTCGCGGCCGAGCAGCAGCCGGTGGTAGCCGCTCATCGCCTCGTCGGGGATCGACATGGTCTTGCCGTAGATCTCCGCCGGGGGTTCGGCGACGCCGATGTGGTTGCCGAGCGACTTCGACATCTTCTGGCGACCGTCGGTGCCGACGAGGATGGGCATCGTGATGACCGCCTGCTCGGGCTGTCCGTAGGCGCGTTGTATGTCGCGTCCTAGCAGCAGATTGAACTTCTGGTCGGTGCCACCCATCTCGACGTCGGCTCGCACCGCGACCGAGTCATAGCCCTGTAGCAGCGGGTACATGAGCTCGAGCGCGGAGATCGGCTCGGAGGCACTCCATCGCTTGGCGAAATCGTCTCGCTCGAGCAGCTGCGCGACGGTGGTGGTGCGGACGAGCGCGAGCAGCTCGACCATCGGCATGTCGAGCCATTCGCCGTTGCGGCGAACCTCGAGGCGCTCTGGCGAGGCGTCGAGGATCTTCAGCGCCTGCTCTTGGAAGGTGGCGGCGTTGGCGTCGATCTCGGCGTCGCTCAGGATCGGGCGCAAAGTAGAGCGCCCGGAGGGGTCGCCTACGCGGGCGGTGTAGTCGCCGATGATGAGCACCACCACATGCCCCGCGTCCTGGAACTCGCGGAGCTTGCGCAATACCACGGCGTGGCCGAGGTGGATGTCGGGCGCGGTGGGGTCGATGCCGAGCTTGACGCGCAGCGGCCTACCCAGAAGCGCGGCCTGCTCGAGTCTCTCGGCCAGCGCACCGGCGGGCAGCGAGTCGACGGCGTTGAGGCTCAGGCGCGCGGCGGTGTCGAACGCGGCGGTAAGAGGCGCCGGCGCCTCCCTGTGCGCGCCGGCGCCGTCGGGAGGCTCCTCGGAGGGGGCATTCGGCATGATGTCCAATGCTAGACTCTCGCGTCCCGGTGGAGCTTGCCGTATCGCCTGCCCGCGGTAGGACGCGCTTGAAGAGGTTGCGGTTTGTATCGATCCTCTTCGCCGTCTTGCTGCTCGGCCTCATCTCGTTCGTGTTCGGCATGTTCATGGCCGTGGCGTCGACGCTGCCTTCGCTTGATAACCGTGCCGAGTTCAAGAACGCGCGCAACTCGGTGCTGCTCGACGATCAGGGTCGCCAGCTCGGCGTGCTCAGCCGCCAGAACCAGATCTTGGTTACACCGAGCCAGATCCCGCCGATGGTGAAGGAGGCCGTGATAGCGATCGAGGACAAGCGCTTCGCGAGCAACTCGGGGATCGACATCCGGGGAATCGCGCGCGCGTTCGTGCAGGACATACTGCACAAAGGCAGCGTGCAGGGCGCCTCGACGATCGAGCAGCAGTTCGTCAAGAACGCCCTTCAGGCACAGGCGCACCGCACGCTGTTCGAGAAGCTCAGAGAGGCGGCACTCGCGTATCAACTCGCGCACAAGTGGTCGAAGGAAAAGATCATCACGGAGTATCTGAACACGATCTACTTCGGCAACGGCGCGTACGGGATCGAGTCGGCGGCAAGGACGTACTTCGGCTCGGACGTGAACCATCTCGGCTGCGGAACCCCCGGGCGCAAGCTGTGCGTGGAAGAGCTGGAGCCGTGGGAGGCGGCGCTGCTCGCCGGGATCATCCGATCGCCGTCCTACTACGACCCTGTGACCGACCCTGAAGTGGCGCGCGCGCGTCGCAACCTCGTGCTCGAACAGATGCTGCAGCAGGGATATCTGAGACGAGCCGACTACGAAGAAAGCGTCAACCAGGCGCTGCCGGCGCCGAAGGACATCCAGCCGCCTCACCAGACGCTCGTGGAAGGCGTGGACGCCGGGTACTTCACGAGCTGGGTTCAGCAGCAGATCATCGAACGGTATGGCGCCACGCGCGCGTTCGACGGGGGTTTGCGCGTGAAGACGACGCTTGACCTCGACCTGCAACGCTCGGCTGAACAGGCGGTCGGCGGCTATCTTCCCGGGCCGAGCGGCCCGACCGCATCGCTCGTGGCGATCGAAAACTCCACGGGCGAGGTGCGCGCGATGGTGGGCGGTAGGAACTACAACGAAACGCCGTTCAATCTCGCCACCGAGGGCGAGCGCCAGCCCGGATCGTCGTTCAAGGCATTCGATCTGGCGGTGGCCCTCGAGGACGGGATATCGCCCGAATCGACATGGTCGTCGCGCCTGAAGATCTTCACGGTGCCGGGTACCGGGAGCAAGGAAAAGTTCGTGGTACACAACGACGAAGGTGCCTATACGGGCTCCAATACCCTCACGGGAGCCACCGCTTTCTCAGACAATTCGATCTATGCCGAAGTGGGCCTGAAGGTGGGTACCCACCACATCGCGAGGCTCGCGCACCTGATGGGCATTACCACCCCGATATCCACGAACCCGGCGATGACGATCGGCGGCTTGAACGTGGGCGTGACGCCGCTGGACATGGCGCATGCTTACGAGACGATCGCGCACGGCGGCGACCGGGTGAGCGGCTCTCTTGCCTCAGACCTCCAGCCAGTGGGCATCCAGGAAGTGGACGGCGACGGGCAGACGCTCCCCGACGGGCATCGCCGGGATGTCAACGAGGTGACGTTCAAGCGCGTGCTGCCGCCGGGGGTGGCCAGCACCGAGACCTCGATGCTCGAGACGGTGCTCGCGTACGGCACCGCGAGGTCGGCGGCGATCGGACAGTTCGCGGCGGGCAAGACCGGCACCACATCCAACTTCGGCGACGCGTGGTTTGTCGGTTGGGACAGGAAGTACACGGTGGCGGTGTGGGTGGGCTACCCCGACAAGCTCGTGCCGATGACGACCGACTTCAACGGACAGCCTGTGTTCGGCGGCACTTATCCGGCATTGATCTGGCATGACTTCATGCTCGCGGCGATGCAGGTGGAACTCGACCGCGCGAATCACCTCAAGCCAGCCGCGGCAAGGGAAGGGGGAAGCGGGGCTCAGCCCGAATCGACGTCCGGAGCCGAAAGCGCGGGCGCGCAGAGCTCGGGCCCCGTCAAGGGCGCCGGCGGAGGTGAAACCCAGACCAGCGGACCCCCTACGGGCGGCGGCGGCGAAACGGGCGGCGGTTCCTCTCACGTGGAACAGGCGCCGTCGGTGCCCGCGCCCGCTCCTGCGCCGGCGCCCTCCCCCCCGCACTCCACTCCAAGCCCCTCGCCCGGCACTGCGCCCCCGTCCAAAGGCGGCGGTGAAGGCGGTACCGGTGGGGTCAGTCCGGGCGCCTGAGGACACCGAGGCGCGCACGCGAACGACGCCGCGAACGACGCGGCTTTCCGGCGATAGCGGTCGCCCGAACGCGCCGGGCCGGCGGGCTCAGTGTTCGCCCGACCCGCTGGCCCCGAGCCGGTAGGCCACTAGTTCGGGGGTTTGGCTTTCCGATTGGGCGAGCCCCGCCGGCACGAGAACCGTGTTTCCGGCCACCGCCACGCCGGTGTTGCTCCCGGCCGGAAGCTTGGTTTCAAGGAGAACCCCTCCGTTGGTTGCGTCAAACGCGTAGAGGGTGCCGTCTGAGCTGGTTGTGAAGACGACGTCGTTGACGGCGGTCGCGGCTCCGAAGGCGGGAGCGGCGAATTCGTGCTTCCACTTCACCGCGCCCGTTTCGAGGTCGAGCGCTACGAGTTCGCCGCCGGTGCCGGCGCCGCCTTCCTGCTGGGAGGTCTGAGAGGAGTAGCTCACCGGGAGGTTGACGACCGGCACGAAGACAGTCGAGGCGTTTGTGGCCATCGGCGCGATCACGCCGCCAAGCAGGCCGGGAAAGATCGTCTCGGGCAGTTTCAGCTTGGAGTATTCGTGCCTCATGGCGTAGAGGTTGTCGTTGTCGTGGCCGTTGTGGGTACCGACCGGGCGCTTCCAGATGAGCTTGCCGGTTTCACGGTTTAGCGCGATCACTATGCCGGACTTGCCGGCGGCGATCACCGCCGGCTTGCCTTTCACCGTCGTGAGGATCGGTGGGTCCTGGAGGTCGTGGTCGTAGAGGTCGTGGGGCGTGAG
>DATBTP010000131.1:0-11629 GCA_036559185.1 Solirubrobacteraceae bacterium
CTCTTTGGAGCTAGGCCGCCTTGGCCCCTTCCAGCGGTCGGTCCTCCTCGAGCGGCTGACCCTCCTCGTCGAGGTCGTAGCCGAAGTCGCGCGCGAACGCCTCGACGGCCGCGTGCGCGCTCTTCTGGACCTCATCCGACCAGTCGCTACGGGCGATCTTCGAGCGCAGCTCGCCGTGTTCTGCGTGACAGCGTTCGGTCAGCTCCGTCAAGAACTCGGGGACCCGGTCGGCATTGATGCGATCGAGGAAGCCACTGGTTGCGGCGAAGATCTGGATCGTCTGATCCTCGACCGCCAGCGGCGCGCGCTCGTTCTGGTTCAGCGTCAGGACCAGGCGCTCGCCGCGTGCCAGCGTGCGCTGGGTGTCGGCATCGAGGTCTGAGCCGAACTGCGCGAACGCCTCCAGGTCGCGGTACTGGGAGAGCTCGAGCTTGATGCGGCCCGCCACCTTCTTCATCGGCGAGATCTGCGCGTTGCCGCCCACACGCGAGACCGAGATGCCGACGTTGATAGCGGGACGTACGCCCGAGTAGAAGAGCTTGGGCTCGAGGAAGATCTGCCCGTCGGTGATGGAGATGACGTTGGTGGGGATGTACGCCGACACGTCGCCGGCCTGCGTCTCGATCACCGGGAGGGCCGTGAGCGAGCCGCCGCCGAGATCGTCGTTGAGCTTCACCGCGCGCTCCAGCAACCGCGAGTGCAGGTAGAAGACGTCGCCGGGGTACGCCTCGCGACCCGGTGGACGGCGCAGCAGCAGCGACATCTGCCGGTAGGCGTAAGCGTGCTTGGTCAAGTCGTCGTACACGCATAGCGCGTGCTTGCCGTTGTAGAGGAAGTGCTCGCCCATCGCACAGCCCGCGTAGGGCGCCATGAACTTGATCGGCGCGGCCTCGTCGGCCGAGGCGGCGACGATGATCGTATTGTCGAGCGCGCCCGCTTCGTCGAGCGTCTGCGCGAGCGCCACGACGGTTGACATGCGCTGGCCGATCGCCACGTATACCGAGATGACACCGGTGTCGCGGTTGTTGATGATCGTGTCGATCGCGATCGCGGTCTTTCCGGTTTGGCGGTCGCCGATGATGAGCTCTCGCTGGCCTCTGCCGATCGGGATCATCGCGTCGATCGCCTTCAGGCCGGTTTGCATCGGTTCGGTGACCGGCTGGCGCTGCACGACGCCCGGCGCCTTGAACTCCGCTGGGCGCAGCTCGGTGGTGTTGACCTCGCCCTTGCCGTCCAGCGGACGTCCCAGGGGATCGACGATACGCCCGAGCAGCGCCTCTCCCACGGGGATCTCGAGCAGACGGCCGGTGCGCTTGACGGTGTCGCCCTCGGAGATGTGCTCCCACTCTCCGAACAGCACGGCGCCGACGTTGTCTGACTCGAGGTTCAGCGCGAGCCCGGTGACACCGTGGGGCAGCTCGAGCATCTCGAAAGACATGCAGTTCTCCAGGCCGTGCAGGCGGGCGATGCCGTCGGCCACGGACAGGACGGTGCCAACCTCGGTGAGCTCGGCCTGACCGGCGCCGAGGCCCTCGATACGGCTCTTGAGGATGCTTGTGATCTCGTCTGGGTTGATCTGCATGTCGCTTTCCTTGTCTTTTCAGTTCTTCGCCCGCGCCTGCAACGGCGTCGGCGTCAGACGGCTCCCCGGGCGACCTGCGTGCGCAGTTGCTCGAGTCGATTGCGGATAGAGGCGTCGAGGATCGAGTTGCCCACCTGGACGACGATGCCGCCGAGGATGTCGGGCTCGACGCGCGTGGTGAGCGTCACGGTGCGACCGGTGCGCTCGCCGATCTGCTCTGAGAGCGTGTTGGTGGTCTGCTCGTCGAGCTCCACGGCGCTCGTGAGCACAACCGGGAGCAGGCGGTTCTCCCGCTCCCACAACCTGTCGTACTCGCGACGGATACGGAAGATCACCGGCATGCGGTGGTTCTCGATCAACAGGCCGAGGAAGCTGAGCAGCCGCTCATCCGCGCCGTCGAGCACCTTCTCGAGCCCCCCCTGCTTCTCCTTGGTGGAGAAGTAGGGCGAGAAGAAGAACAGCTCCAGGTCACGGTTGTCTTTCACCGCGTCGGCGAACTGCCCCAGCTGCTCGCGCAGCAAGTCGAGCTTTCCCTGCTCGCGAGCGACCTCGAACAGCGAGCGGCCATACACCTGGGCGAGCTCCTCCATCAGCGCGCTCCCCCGAAATGGAGTTGTGAGACGGTGAGGCTCATCGTCCTAGTTGTCGCTCGCCCCGGAGGAGATCCCGGAGAAGTCGAGCTCGCCCAACGCCTCCTCGACGAGGCGCTTCTGGTCGGAGCTGTCGAGCACCTTGCGCGTCACCTTCTCGGTGGCGAGCACGGTGAGGTTGGCGACCTCTTCGCGCAGTTCGCCGAGCGCGCGCTTGGTAGCCGCATCGATGTCGCGCGCGGCGCGCGTGGAGGCCTCCGCGGCGATCTGACGACCCTGCTCCTTGGCCTCGCGCTCGTGCGTCTCCGCCGTTTGGCGGGCGCGCTGCACGATCTCGTCTGACTGCGAGCGCGCCTCGGCGAGGCGCTCGCGGTATTCGGCCAGGAGCTTCTCGGCCTCCTCGCGCGTGTGCTGCGCGGAGTCGATCGAGTCTTCGATCTCTTTCTGGCGGCGATCGAGCGCCTCGGTGATGCGCGGGAACGCCAGCTTCGCCAGCAGGATCATGGTGGCCCCGAACACGACCAGCGTCCAAACCATCAAGCCGATGCCGGGCTTGACCAGGAAGTTGCCGCTGCTCGCGAGCATCGCGTGGGTTGCGGAAATCATGGCTTGAAGACCGCGGTCCTAGACGATGAACGCGGCGAGCAGACCCGCGACGAGGCCGTAGAAGAAACATGCCTCGGTCAGCGCGAAGCCGAGCCATTGGATGGAGGTGATCTCGTCACGCATCTCGGGCTGACGGGTGATCGCCTCGATGACCTTGCCGAAGATGATGCCGATGCCGACACCGGCGCCCACGGCGCCGAGACCGCCGCCTACTCCGAGGCCGATCGACTTCCCGGCCTTGGCGACTTCTTCGGTTACCGCGAAGACCGTGATGAGAGCTGTGAGCACGTCGGTTGACTCCTTTTAGTGGTGCTCGGCGACCGCGCCGCCGAGATAGATAGCTGTGAGAGTGGCGAAGATGAACGCTTGCAGGGCGGCCACGAGGCCCACCTCGAAAGCGAACAGGGCGATACCGAACGGGAGCGTGATCCAGCCGAGCCAGGCCACGCCCAGCAGGACGGCGAGCGCGCCCGCCATGAAGAGGATGATGAGGTGGCCCGCCAAGATGTTGGCGAACAGACGAATGGAGAGCGACATCAGGCGCATGATGTTGGAGATGATCTCCAGGACGAAGATTCCTCCCGCCATCGGTCCGTGCACGCCGGCGGGGATCAGGCTCTTCAGATAGCCGACGGGCCCCTTCACGCGCACACCTTCGAAGGTGTAGGAGACGAAAACGACGAGTGCGAGCACGAGTGGCACCGACAGGTTGGCGGTGGCGGCGTAGAGCGAGAAGGAGGGGATCGTGACCCCGAACACGGTGAGCTCGTGCTCGGTGTTCGTCGGCAGCGGGATGTAGCCGATGAGGTTTGAGAAGAGGATGAACAGAAACAGGGCGCCGATGAACGGGAACCAGCGCGCGGCCATCTTCTCGTCCATGTTGCCCGCGGTGATGTTCTCGCGCATGAGGCGATAGAGCACCTCCACGGCGGTTTGCACGCGGTTGGGGCGCTGCTGCATGCGCCTTGCGATGTAGATCATGCTCACGGAGGTCAACACGGCCGCGATCACCAAATACATGACCGCCTTGTTGATGGAGAAGGCGCCGAGGTCCACCCAGCTGTCGAGCTTGAACTCGTTCTGGGGTTCGAAGCTCGTGTTGCGGGTGCCGTGCGCGCCGGTAAGCACGACGAGCACGACCAGGCCAAGCACATAGATGCCCAGCGCGATGAGGAGCTTTCGCTTGGTGCTCATGACGGGCTCGGGCCGCGGTTGAGGCCGGTGCCCGCACGCGTGAACAGCGTGAGCGTGAAGTAAACGGTGAAGGCGGCGAGCACGAGCGCGGCGGCCATGATGCCATCGTCCTTGCCGCCGGCGTAGCGGGCGAGGATCACCGCCAGCACGATCACCCATACGCGGCCCATCATCACGCCCACCGCTAGACCTGCCCTCACACGCGGGTCTTTGGAACGCAGCGCGCGCGCGTGCAGAGCCTCCGTGACGAATCGCGTCGCAAGCCATGCCACAGCGCCCACGAGGTAGCCGAACATCGGCATCCCGCCCACGACCACGAAGGGCGCCGTGGCAAGCACGAGACAGACGTCGAGGTAGCGCAGGACGATCATCGAATCGCGGGCGCGGCAAAGCTGGTTGTGAGCGCAAATGTGAGCATGGTGTGTGGGGCCACCCTACAGACGCGAAAGCCCGCGCGCCTTTCGCGGCGGACCCTCGACTCCCCTCAGAGCGCGTCTTCAGAAGCCGGGGCGAGTGTACCGGTTTCGAGACTTAGTAACAACTTTGTGACATGCGATACGGACGGAGCGTGGCGAGCCGCACGAGCGCGACCGCGAGCGCGAACGTGGCAAGGCCCGCGAGCACGTCGAGCAGGTAGTGGTTGCCGGTGGCGAGCACGGCGAAGGTCGTGAGACACGGATAGAGCACCGCCAGGGCTCGCACCCACGCCCGCCTGGAGAGCCGCCACAGCACCAGCGTGCACCAAACCGCCCACGCGATGTGGAGCGAGGGCATCGCGCCGAACTGGTTGGCGTCGGCCGCGAGACTGCCTGTGTGCCAGGAGCCGATCGTGTGGCTCGAGGCCACAACGTCTGAGAAGCCTCTCGACACGAGCATGCGCGGCGGTGCGACCGGGTAGCGCCAGAACACGAGCAGACCGAGCAGATTGATGGCTAGGAGCGAGTTGCGCAGCGGTCGGTAGATGGCGCCGCCCTTCCACCACAGCCACCCGAGCAGGCCGAGCGTGACCAGGAAGTGGGCGTTGTCGTAGTAGTAGGAGGAGATGGCCCCGAATGTCTGGTGACCGGTCAGCCACCTGTTCAACGCGAGCTCGGGGTCTAGGTGCAGGGACTGCTCGAAGCTGAGAATGCTCCTGCCGTGGGCGAGCGCCAGCGCTTCGCGCGCGGGCGCGAGGTTGGTGATCATGTCGTACACCCACGCCAGCCAGGCGATTACGAGCAGCTCGCCCCACCAGCGGGGGCGCCTCGCATCGCGCGCCACGACCCGCCCGTCCGATACGCCCGCTGTGGAGGCGCCGGGACCGTGCTTGCCCGGGCGGGCCGGCGCGGCGCCGTGCAGCGTCACGGAGTCGCCCGCGACGGTCGATGGCGTCAATGTAGGCGATGGCGAAAGCTCAGATGTGCCGACACCCGTCAAGCAAGCGATGTTATCCAGTGGTGAAGCCGGGAAGTGAGGCGCTGACGCAGGTTCAGGCGGCGACCGGGTCGAGTTCGCGCTCGGCGAGCGTGTCGAGAATGCGCGGCAGGGCGAGCGCGGTGCCTCGCCACGAGCCCGGGGCGCTGTAGTCGTCGGCGTCGTGAAGCAGTAGCACCGACCCCTCCTCCACTCCGTCGGTGACGCGCGTGAGGATCGAATCGGGTGTGGCGCGCGCCTCCCAGTCGCGTCCCCAATGGCTCCACAAGAGCGTGCGCCGGCCCGCTCGCCGCGCCTGGCGCAGCGCGGTGGCGTTGAGGATCCCGTAGGGCGGGCGGTAGAGCGCGGGGTGGACGCCGGTGGCATCCTCGATCGCCGCCTGCGCCCGCGCGAGGTCATCCCTCACCTGCCACGGCGCGAGGCGCAGCAGGTTGCGGTGACGGTGGCAGTGAAGGCCGATCTGATGACCCGCCGCCACGAGCTCGCGCGGGATCGACGGATTTCGAAGCACCTGCTCGCCCACGAGGAAGAAAGTCGCGCGAACCCCGCGCTCGGCGAGCACCTCCAGCACCGCCGGTGTGCCTTGGGCGTGGGGACCGTCGTCAAACGTCACCGCGCAACCGCGGCCCGAGGCCGTGCGATCCTCGACCCCGAGTGACGCGCGCAGCGACCGCGAGTAGAAGGCGAGCGCCGGCAGCACGTAGCCGGCCATCGCCACGCCCGCGAGCGCGCCCGCGAGTGGGCCCGCGAGTGGGCCGCCGGGGCTGCGATGATCGTTGGGGTCCATGGAACTCATCCTGGGAATAGCGGCGGCGATCGCCGCTTCGGCGTTCTACAGCCTAGGGGTAGCGCTACAGGCGATGGACGCCAAGCGCACACCCCACTCCGAGCACCTGCACCCGGCGCTCGCGCTGAACCTGATGCAACAGAGGCGCTGGCTGACAGGCACCGGCCTGTCGATGCTCGGCTGGCCACTGCAAGTGGTGGCGCTGCTGCTGGCGCCGCTGGTGGTCGTGCAGCCGACGCTCGCGATGGGGTTGCTCGTGCTGCTGTACTTCGGCAGGCGCATGCTCCACGAGCACGCGGGCCGGCGCGAGCATCTGGCGATGGGGGCGATCGTGCTCGGCGTCGCGGGCATAGCGGCCTGCGCGCCGGCGCGCACCACGACCCACACCAGCAACCTCACCGTGACGCTCGTGCTCGTGGGGCTCGGGCTGCTCACGCTGCTCCCCTACGCCGTGAACCGCGTGCGCCGGCCGGCGGCCTCGTTGACGATGATCGGCGCCGGACTCGGGTTCGCCTGGAGCGGCGTAGCCACCAAGCTTGCCTCCGACGACCTCGCCCGCGGCGCGCTGGCGCTCGCCGCCGCCTGGGCAATCTCGACCGCCGGGGCATCGGCCGTCGGCGCGCTGAGCGAGATGAGCGCCCTGCAGATGCGCCCCGCGATCCTCGTGGCGCCGGTGGTGTTCGTCACTCAGACGGTGGTGCCGGTGGTGCTGGCGCCGCTGTTGCTCGGCGAAAGCTTCAGCTCGACGCCGCTTGGCGGCGTGCCGCTCACGATCTCGCTGCTGGTGCTCGTCGTGGGCGCGGCCGCGCTCGCGCGATCGCCGCTCTTGCTCGCTTTGATGGAAGGAGAGGTGGTGAGCGCGCCCAGCGGCTCCACCGACAGCCCGCCCGAGCGCAACCAGGACACGATCCGCTCGAGGCCGCGCAGCGAGGAGGGCGACCCTTCGACCGACACGACGAGCACGTCGCCGGCGCGCATCGGTCGCTGAGGGAGCGGCCCAGTGGCGTTCAGGCGCAGGGCGCCCGCGACGGGGATCGCGCCCGTGCTGCGGGCGAGCACGAGCTGACCGACGGTCAGTCCGTTGGGGGGTTGCAGGAAGTAGAAGTGGTGGTGCAAGCCGAGCGCCCGCGCCTGCGAGCGCAGCATCCCCCGCGTGCGCACCCATCTGAACGGCGAGCCGGAGAGCGGCACCTCGGGCACGAGTTCGTCGCTCAGCACGCGCAGGTCGGCGATCGTGAGCGAGGCGTCCGCGCCGTTGTCGGCGAACGACGCGTGGATCCCCGCGTTCGCGAGCTCCCGGGCGACCGGCGCCACCTCGCCCGCGGGCGCACGCACCACGAGCCCCACCTCGGGTTCGGTCGTCACCACCTGCTTGAGCGGGTGCACGCCGAGGAACAGGCCCGCGAACGCGGTGACCTCGTCGGTGGAGAGCAGCCATGTGCTCACCCCTAGCAGCAGCACGAGCTGGGTGACGAAGGCCACCATGCGCAAGCGCCACAGCGGGATCGGACTCACCCTGCGGGGCGCGTCGAGCACGAGATCCACGGCGGCCGGGTCCAGCGGAAGGCCCTCCTCGCGCGCCACCGCGGCTGCGGGACGCCTGTCGGCGTGCGGCGGAGGATCGGTCTCACGCGAGCTCGAAGCATGGGCGCGCGGGTTGGGTGGGTCGGCGAGCTCGGGCCCGGCGAGCGTGTTTTCGCCGGCGACAGCCACCAAGCCCTCACGCGGATGCGGGGCGCGCCCGCTCAGGACGTGGTGCTCGGCGAAGCTCGCCCGCACGTGCTCGCGCAGCTCGCGCGTGTCGTTGGCGAGCCGAAGCAGTCCCAGATCGGCCATCGCGCGGGTGTTCAAGCGCGCGTGTCCGACGGGCAGCCCGTAGGAGACAACCGGGGTACCGGTGGCCTTCGCCTCCAAACACGTGACCCCTCCGGTGGAGTGCACGAGCGTGTCGGCGGCCGCGAGGATCTCAGGCATGCGCTCGGTGAAGCCGTACACGTGCACGCGCGGCTCGCTCGCGAAATCGTCGCTGAGGCGCTTGTGCAGTTGCTCGTTGCGCCCCGCGAGGCATACGATCGCGGTCACGTCGGGGATGCTCGCGATCTCGCGAACCGCGCCCTGCACATCGCCGACGCCCCAGCCGCCGCCGGAGACGACCACGAGGCGTCCCACTACGGGCAGACCGAGCGCACGCCGCGAATTGGCCTGCGAGCGCTCGTCCAAGAACTCCGAGGAGATGAGCGGGCGCACGAGGCGCGCGCTGCCCTCGCCGGCGATGCGCTCCACCGGATGAAGCGACTCGCCATACATCACCAGATGCGTGTCGATGCCCGGCTGGGCCCAGAAGAACAGGCCGGTGAGATCGGTGATGGTGGCGACCGTGGGGCAGTGCACCTTGCGTGTGCGGCGCAGACGCGCTAGCACCACCGTGACGGCGGGATAGGTGGAGACCACGACGTCGGGCTCGTGTTCGGCGATGCGTCGCGCCAGCGGGCGCGAGCCGAACAGGCAGAGCATCTTGCGGGCGAGCACCCGCACGGGCGCGACGCTCTCGAGCAGCCAGTAGACGACCGTGTAGGTCCAAGGGAAGAAGCGCAGCTGCACGCGGTAGCCGTCCTCCACGACCGGCTGAAGCAGCGGCCCCATCGCGGCGAGCCCGTCGATGACGGTCACCTCGACGGACTCCGCGGAGCTTTCGATCTGGCGCGCGAGCGCGCGCGCCGCGGCGGCGTGACCCTCGCCGACGTCGGCGGAGAGGATGAGCACCCGCTTGGGACCGGGGCGCCGGCGCGATGTGGGTGTGCGGTGGCGACGTGGCATACAGTTCAAGCCTTGCCCGCCCGACGGACGAGTCGGCTCGGTCGTCGCGCGGGGCATGGTGACGGATGCGCTTCGAGCACGGCGACACTGAAAGCCTAGCGACCGCGGTGGCGCCTCGCACGTCGCCGCGGCGCCGCGTGCGCTCCCACCTCAATTCGCGCGCGTTCGGCGTGGCTGGTCTCATCGGTGTGCCGGTGTGCGTGCTCGTGCTGGTGGCGCGCGCCTCGGGGAGCCCCTCGCAGTACGTGCCGGCCCGCGGCGGTGGCTGGCCGGGATGGCTCTCCGGCCCCCTGCACGGGCTCGGGCTCGAACTGGGGTCGGTGAGCTTCCAGGCGCTGACGCTCGCGATGTGCGCGAGCTACGCGCTCGTGCTTCTTGCCACGCAAACCCTGCCGGGCAGGGCGATCGCGGTGTCGATCGTGGCGGCGAACCTGCTGCTGCTGTTGGGGCCGCCGCTCATATCCCAGGACGTCTTCGGCTACTTGGAGTTCGCGCGCCTGGGCGTGCTGCACGGCCTGGACCCCTACACGCACGTGGCGGCCGAAGCGCCCACGGACGCCGTGTTCCCGTTCATCGGCTGGCCCTTCCAGCACTCGCCCTACGGCCCGATCTTCACGCTCGGCTCCTACCCACTCGCGCTGCTTGGGCTGGGAGGCGGTCTGTGGGCGCTGAAGGCGATCGCCGTGGCGGCGAGCCTCGGCGCGGTGGCGCTGACAGCGAGCGCCGCCACGCGCATGGGCCGCTCGGCGAAGGCAGCGGCGGTGTTCGTTGGCTTGAACCCGGTGCTGCTGGAGCTGGCCACGGGCGGCGCACACAACGACACGCTCGTGCTGCTCGCGCTCGCCGGCGCGCTCTCACTGGCGGCGGGGAGTGTCACCGCGGCTGTGCCTCGAACGCGCGCGCGAGGCATGCCGACACACACACACGCAACCTCGAGCGTCCCGCGCCTGCGCGCGGCGGCCGCGGTGCTCGTGGCGGGTGTGGGCGTGAAGGCGTCGGCGGGGCTCGTGATTCCTTACGTCGTGCTCGCGCCGGCGGCGTGGCGGGAACGAGCGCGTGTGGCGGCGAGCGCGGCGGGCGCGCTGGCGCTAGTCGCGATCGTGGCGGTGGTGGGTTTCGGCGCGCACGCGTTCGGATTCCTGGACGCGCTCAACGAGCAGCAGCAGCTTGTGGCGACGCACAGCATCCCCGCCGAGACGGCGCGACTGGTGGGGTTGAGCGGGGTACCCGGCTGGTGGCGCCATCTGTTCGTGGCAGGCTTCCTGGCGGTCGTCGCATTCACGCTGTGGCGCACAGCCCGTGGCGCGGACTGGCGCGCGATGGCCGGTTGGGCGACGCTCGCGCTGTTGCTATCGACCGCCTGGCTGTTGCCCTGGTATGCGATATGGGCGCTGCCCCTCGCCGCCCTCGCCGATAGCCGCCGCCTGCGCGCCGCCACGCTCGTGTTCTGCGCCTACGCGATCCTGATCCACCTGGCGCTCGCCGATCCCCTGCTGAGTCCCGCCAGACACATCCCCCACCACACCGTCGCCGTCCGGCCATGAGCCGGCGTTTGTGAGGACGTCGTATTCCCCGGTCTCCAAGTGCAGGGCGACGCTTCGCTCCACTTCGGCGGGCGAGGCGTCGGGGCGCAGGCGGCTGATGCGCAGGGCGTCGAGGCGGCGAAACTTGAGGATCTCCAGCACGTATACGAGGTAGACGCTGGCAGCGACGACGATCAGGGCGATGGCCACCAACACCATCGCCCAGCCGGTGTTGAGGTGGCCTTTGTGGTCGGAGTAGGGAACGAACCGCAACGCCAAGACGAGCCCGGCGAGCAGGAGCGTCCACGCATACAGATAGGCGATGGTGCGCCTGGTGGAGAAGCCGATGCGGGCCATCCGATGGTGGAAGTGCTCGCTGTCGGCGGCATAAATGGGCCGCTTGTACTTCAACCGCTTAAGCACCACGAACGTGGTGTCGAGGAACGGCACCATCAGCAGGATGAGCGGTAGCACGAAGGAGACGACCACGGGCGTCTTCACGGCGGCCTCGACCGTCACCACACCCATAAGCAAGCCGAGCAGGTTGGAGCCGCAATCGCCCATGAAGCTGGAGGCCGGTGGGAAGTTGTGGACGAGAAAGCCGAGCGCCGCGCCGGCGGTGAGAGCCGCGAGCACGCCCGGCGCCGCACGGTCGAGGTCGAAGGCGATGATGGCGAGCGTGCCGGCGATGATCACGCACACCCCCGCCGCCAGCCCGTCGACGCCGTCGGAGAGGTTGACGACGTTCATCATCACCACAAGTCCGATGACGGTGAGGGCGGGACCGGCGTTGGTGGCGCCGGCTTTTGGGAAGGCGAGCGCGCCGACGAAGGGGAGCGTGATCGACTTCACCGCCACGCCGTAGTGCACGACAATCACCGCGGCGGCGATCTGGCCGGCTAGCTTTGCGAGCGGCGGCAGGTCGAAGCGGTCGTCGAGCGCGCCGACGAGCGTGATGAGCGCGGCGGCGATCAGCACGCCGTGCCAGAGCTGGGTGTCCTTGCCGTAGCCGGCGGCCAGGAACGCGAGCATCGCGACGAGCACGCCGACGAAGATGGCGAGACCGCCGAGCAGCGGGGTGGCGCGATCGGAGAGGCCACGCTCGCGCGGCTTGTCG
>DATBTP010000132.1:0-6496 GCA_036559185.1 Solirubrobacteraceae bacterium
CGCCCGGCACGGGCGAGGTGGTCGAGGGCTGATAGATCTGCATCAGCAGGCGACCCGGTTCGCCGACCTCAGGCTGCACGACGCCCACGGCTCCGGTCGCGCTGATCTTCGCCGTCACTTCCACTTCGCTGTCGGTGATCAGGCTGACGAGCGCCCCATAGGAGACCACCCGCGTCACCTTGCCGATCAGCGCCCCGTCGGCGATCACGGGATCGTTGACACGCACTCCCGAGGAGGAGCCGTGGTCGATCTCGATCGTCGAGTACCAGATGTTCGGCGACTGTAAGATGACGGTGCCGGTGACCGGATGGTAGTCGGCGATGCTGAGCGCGTTGTCGAGGTGGTAGAGCTTGAGCAGTTCCCGGTAGGAGACTTCGACGGACTGCTTGGCCGTCAGTTCCTGGCGCACTTTGGCGAGCTGTTTGCGCAGTTCGGCGTTCTGGCTCTTGGCGTGCAGCGTGCTGCCAAACCACCCGAACAGGTCGCGAACTGGCTTGAGCGCCTTGTTGGCGCCATCCTGGATTGGCGACACAACGGTCAGGAAACCGCTTTGCAGCGAGTGAAGACCGCCGCTCTGGGACTCGCCGAAGTAGGCGGTGAGCAGTATCAGCGAGAGCGCGACGAGCAGTGCGAGCACCGCGCGCCTGCGCCGGACCGTCTTGTCGTACACAGGCAATGACCTTCCGAAGGCTTCATCCGACAGGGTACCTGCGAGTCATCGCGCCACACGCAGGTCTTGGCCGGCGCACGAGGGTATCGAACCACCGCACCCCAGGCGCTCGATCCGCGAGCACGGCCGTGTTCATCGGCGACGTCGGTTGCGGGAGTTGCGGTTGGAGCGATGGATCGCCTCGAACTCCTCGAGCGAGCGCCCGGAGCCGACCGCCACGCACGTCAGCGGCGACTCGGCGAGATGGGCTGGCATCTGTGTCTCCTCGCGCAAACGCTCGTCGAGACCGTGCAAGAGCGAGCCTCCCCCCGCGAGCATGATGCCGCGGTCCATGATGTCCGAGGCGAGCTCGGGCGGTGTGCGGTCGAGCGTCTCCTTCACCGCCTCGATGATTTGACCGAGCGGCTCCTGTAGCGCTTGGCGGATCTCCTCGCTTGTGAGCACCACGGTCTTGGGCAGGCCCGACACCATGTCGCGTCCGCGGATCTCGGCTTGGAGCTCCTCCTCCATCGCGCACGCCGAGCCGATCTCCAGCTTGAGCTCCTCGGCTGTTTGCTGGCCGATCAAGAGCTTGTACTCCTTCTTGGCGTAGTTGATGATGGCCTCGTCCATCTCATCCCCGCCGACCCTGATGGACTGCGACACGACGATCCCGCCCAGCGAGATCACCGCGACCTCGGAGGTGCCTCCGCCGATGTCCACCACCATCGATCCAGTGGGCTCGCCCACAGGAAGACCGGCGCCGATCGCCGCCGCCATCGGCTCCTCGATGAGATAAGCGGTGCGAGCGCCCGCCGATAGGCAGGCCTCCTCGACGGCGCGCTTCTCGACTCCGGTGACGCCGGATGGCACGCATACAACCACGCGCGGGTGAGCCCAACGGTTCTGATGGACCTTCTGGATGAAATGGCGGAGCATCTCCTCGGTGACGTCGAAATCGGCGATCACACCGTCCTTCAGCGGTCGAATCGCTTGAATCGTGCCGGGCGTGCGGCCGAGCATGCGCTTCGCCTCGATCCCAACGGCGTGCACTTCGCCGGTGCGGGAGTCGATCGCCACCACGCTCGGCTCGGAGAGCACGATGCCGCGCCCGCGCACGTACACGAGCGTGTTGGCGGTGCCGAGATCGACCGCCATGTCGCGGCCGCCGAATCCGGTGAGATACGTGAGGATGCTCATGTTGCGAGTGGGAGCACGCTCTGTATTCGGCTTCGCCGCACCGGTGGGCCGGCGCCGGTGGCAGGGGGTGTGCCCGGCCGGGAGTCTAGCGGACGCCACCGGCTCTCCCGCACGCATGACAGCGTATTTGCAGGCAATTCGCGACCCCGCCGTAAGCGCGCGTCCCATAGCCGAGGCTCGTGTGGGAGGCTGGCGCGGAGTCCTGGGCCGCGCCGCCGGCCTCCTGGGCGACCTCCTTAGAGCAACTCTGGGAAGAGATCGATGAGCGCCGCAAGCGGAAGTCCCACGACGTTCTCGTAGTCGCCCCTGATCTCGCGCACGATCGCCGAGCCGGCGCCCTGGATCGCGTAACCGCCCGCCCTCCCTCGCCACTCTCCCTTGGCGAGATACCACTCCACCAACTCGTCGTCGAGCTCGCGGATGGAGACCTCGGTGCGGGCAAACGCCACCCGCTCCCGCTCGCCGCGCAAGAGCGCCAAGCCGCTGAACACGGTGTGGGTAGCGCCACTCAACGCCCTCAGCGTCGCGCGCGCCTGCGCGATGTCGGCGGGCTTGCCGTATATGCGCCGCTCGAGCGCCACCAGCGTGTCGCACCCGAGCACCGTCTCCCCGGCGTGCAAGCGCGCCGCGCGGGCCTTGCTGAGCGCATTCGCGACGACCACCTCGGCGGGCTCGCCCCGCTGGATCTCCTCGATGTTCGCCGGGCGCACCGTGAAGCGCACGCCGACACGCTCGAGGATGGCGCGCCTCTGCGGCGACGCGGAGGCGAGAACCAGCGGCGGCGAGCTCGAGTCTTCGGCCACCCCGCCGCGAGACCTCAGCCGGCGAGCTCGGGGAAGAACAGGGCCGCCTCGCGTGCCGCCGACTCGGGCGAGTCGGAGCCATGAACCATGTTCTGTGACATTTCGATCGCGAAGTCGCCGCGGATCGAGCCAGGCGCGGCGTCGAGCGGGTTGGTGGCGCCTATGAGCTGCCTGGCGGCCTTCACAGCGTCGACGCCCTCGAGCACCATCGCCACAATCGGGCCAGAGGTGATGAACTCGACGAGCTCGGCGAAGAACGGCTTCTCGGAGTGCTCGGTGTAGTGACGTTCCGCCAGGTCCATCGACACCGTCATGTGTCGCAGGGCGAGGATACGCAACCCCTTGCGCTCGAAGCGGGCGATGATCTCACCGCTGAGCGAGCGGGCGAAGGCGTCGGGCTTTACGAGGATCAACGTGCGGTCCATGTGGTCCTTTGGTTGAGAGGCTTTGCTTGGGCCCGACGAATGGTCAGCTAGTCGAGCGGGGACGACTCGCGCGACTCGGGCGCGCGACGGGCTTTGCGGAGTCTGGCTTGCCGTTCTCCTCCGCGAGCGCCGGCTGGGTCGCGGTGGAGGGCTCAGGCGCGGGCTCGCTGACCAAGGCGGCCGTGTCGGGCGCCCTCACAGCCGTGCGCTCGACCGCACGCCCGGGGGCGCGCGAGCGCGCCGGCTTCGGCTCGAATGTGGCCTCGCCCGCGGCGGGCTCAGCGCTCGCGCGGACGCGTTCGGGAGATTCCTCGGTGGAGGTCCCCTCGCGGCGGGTGCGACGAGTGGGCTTGGCCCGCGGCGCCTCTGCCTCGCAGTAGGGACAGATCGTCCAGGCGCGGTCGAGCGGCTTGGAGCAGTTCGCGCAGCGCTCCTTGAGCTTTCGCAGGCAGCTCGGGCAACGGACGAAGTCGCGCTCGATGCGGTAGTCGCAGTGTGGGCAGAGGCTGTGGTCCAGTTCGTGCAAACGGCCTTCGGCGGCCTGTAGCTCCAGCTCACGCTCGCGCACGTCCTCCAGATACTCCGGCGGGCGCAGGATCATGTAGACGATGGTGCCCACGAAGGGAAAGAGAGACGCCGCCGTGGCGCACCCGATCAGCATTGGGTCGACGATGCGGCGCCGAGCGTCCGCGTAGGTCCAGTACACCAGCGACCCGTAGAGCACTACGAGGAAGAGGATCAAAAGGTCGATCGCGAGGCTCAAGCCGCTGCTTTCGATTCCGAAGTATGCGATGGGGGGCATCGGCGACTCTTAGCGTCCGGGGTCGGTGATCGTGTGGGTGGTGGCCCCGTTGCCGGCGCTCACGCACGACACCGTGCGAATTGACACAAAAACGAGCATCGGGCGGACGAGTTTAGTGCCTAACCCGGGAGAATCGCTCATATCTCACAGAAACAGGCGGCCGAACCCGTAGCCGGCGGCGAAGAACACCAGGATCACGAGCGCCACGATGAGGGCGACCGCGCCGATCATGGTGAGCACCGAGGGACCGTCGTCGTTCATGAGGCGCCTCCCTTCCGCTCGACCTCGCGCGCTGGATGCTCGCCCTCGAGCGGATCGTCGGCTCCCAGCCCCGCACGCAAGCCGAGATCGCGGGCGTGCGCCAGTAGATCACCGACGAGATAAACAGAACCGGTGGCGAGCACGGCGGCGCCACGCTCGCGCGCGCGAGCCCAGTCCTGGGCCGCCGCAAGCGCCCGTGGTGGATCGGGCACACACTCGGCCCGCTCGAAGCCGAGTTGACGCGCGAGCGAGGCGAGCGTGGCGGGCGGTAGCGCTCGCGGGCTCGGCGGCGCCGTGAACCAGGCGCGCTCGAACAGCGGCAGCAGTCGCGTGAGCATGCCCGCGGCGTCCTTGTCGTCGAGCACGCCGAGCACGAGCGCCGCGGGACGACCGCCAAGCAGCTCCGGCAAGGACGCCGCCATCGCCTCCACCGCCGCCGGGTTGTGAGCGCCGTCCACCACCGTCGGCGGATCGCGGGCCACCAGTTGCATGCGCCCGGGCACAAACGTGAGCGCCGCCGCGGCGCGCACCTCGGGCTCGCGCGGCTCGATGTGAACGGTTCTCAGATACGCCTCGGCCGCGACGCGCGCGAGCGCGAAGTTACCGCGCTGGAAAGACCCGCGGGCGCCCATCGCCAGGTCTGCGGGGACGGGCCCCGCCACCAGCAGCCGCGCGCCGCGCTCGGCCGCGCTCGCGCGGGCGAGTTCGAGCACCTCAGGGGACAGTCCCGCGCCGACGGCGAGGACGGAGTCCTCGCCGAGCACCGCGAGCTTCTCGGTGGCGATATCGGCCACCGTCGGCCCGAGCCAGCGGGTGTGCTCCAAGCCGACGTTCGTGAGCGCCACCACCTTCGAGTCGACCACGTTGGTCGCATCGAAGCGGCCCCCAAGGCCCGCCTCGACGACCACAACCTCAACTTCGCGCCGAGCCAGCTCCCAGAACGCCGCAGCCGTAAGCAGCTCGAACTGGGTGACCCGATCGTCCTCGGCGAGCGTGCGGTTGACGCGCTCCGCGGCCCGCGCGGCGTGAGCGATCGCCGCGGCGAGCGCGTGCGTCTCGACGTCTCGCCCGTCGATCTGCACGCGCTCTGAATAGGACACCAGATGCGGTGACACATAACTTCCCGTGCGCAGCCCGTGGCGCTCGAGGATCGCGGCGATCATGCGGGTGGTGGATGTCTTGCCGTTGGTGCCCACCACGTGGATCGTGTCGAAGCCGCGCTCGGGCGATCCGAGCACGGTCATCATGCGGCGCATGCGATCGAGCCCGAAGCGCATCCCGAACAGCTCGAGCGAACGCAGATGACGCTCGGCGCGGTCGGGACTCCAACTCCGATTGCTACCCGCGCCAGCGCTCACAACGTCTCCAGCTCCGTGCGCAGGCGGCGCAGGCGCTCGCGCTCGCCCTCCACCACGGCCGCGGGCGCGCGCTCGACGAACCCGGGCTTCTCGAGCTTGGCTTGGACGCGCTCGATCTCAGCTTCGAGCTTCTCCCTGGCTGCCTGCCGGCGACGCTTCGCCGCGCCCAGGTCGAGCCCCTCGCCCGAGAGCACCTCGACAGTCCCGCCCGGGACCGGGATCGAGGCCACCACGGCGCCCCCCGCGGGCTCGCCACCGCGGAGCTCCACTCTCGCCATCCGCGCGAGCAGCGGGGAGATTGCCTCGTAGCCCTCGGCGTTCAGGCGAGCGGGGATGAAGAGACCGGCACGCGCTCCCACCGAATCGCGCCAGCCTCGTATCGCGGTGACCGCCTCGATCGTGAGCTCCAGCGCGACCTCGGCCTCCAAATCGATCGAGTCCTCCCGCGGCCGCGGGTACGGCGCGCCGGCCAGCAGCCCCCCTCCCCCGTCGAGGTAGCGCCACAGCTCCTCGGTGACGAACGGGATCACGGGGTGTGCCATGGCGACCGTCTCGCGCAATACATACAGCAGCGTGGCGGCGAGCGCCACGCGCTCCCGCTGGCCATCGGCGCTCCCTGCCTCCTCTTCCCCCTCGCTATCGGGCAGGCGGTGCTTGACGAGCTCGATGTACCAATCGCACAGCTCGCCATACACGAAGTCGTAGAGGCCGAGCGCGGCGTGGGAGAAGTCATAGCTCTCGACGCGCGCCGCCGTGTCGCCCTCGATCTGCGCCAGGCGAGAGAGGATCCAGCGGTCCTCCACGGTACGCGGCATCGCCGCGGGTTCGATCGTCTCAGCGCGCGCGCCGAGACTCGCGTGGATGCGCGTGAGCGCGAAGCGGACGGCGTTGAAGAGCTTGTTGGCGAGCGCCTGGCCCTGCTGGATCTTCTCGGCCGAGTAGCGCACGTCCTGACTGGATGACATCGCAAGCAACCCGAAGCGCACCGCGTCCGCGCC
>DATBTP010000133.1:0-5816 GCA_036559185.1 Solirubrobacteraceae bacterium
GGGTGCACCTTCGGCGCCGCGCCGTTGTCGAAGAAGGAGATCGTGCCGTTTGGGTCGCGGCGCAGATCGTGCTGCCACGCGGGACTCGCGTTCGCGCCCATCTTAAACGACGATTTCTTGCCACCAAGCCTCCATAGCACCTTGCCGGTGCGCGCGTCTACGTCGTAGGCGGCCCACGTGTTGCGCGAATCCACGAGCAGTTCGTTGCCTTCCTCCGAGACGGCGTTGATATGGAAGAAATCCCACGGCGCCCTGGGCGTGCCGGCTGAACGCATGGGAAGGTAGGAGTCAGACCTCGACACGTGATCGAGGCTGTGCCACTCGAAGCGCACCAGCCCGCTCTTCAGGTCAACCTCTTGGACGAGCGTGTCGGCAACCGCCCCATCGGCAGGACCCTCTTGAGCGGATAGGTCGCAGCGAATAGCGTCATACACGGTGAACACCGCGGCGCCGTTGGGCATGATCTGAAAGGCGTGGAGGTCGGGCTGATAGCCGTTACCGGCGCGCACGATCTCGATCGTGCTGTAGGAGCTGTCGGCGATCACCACCCCACCGTCATGGCGACCGCCCGAGACGAGCGGCTCCTGCCACCAGGTGAGCACCGGACGGCCTTCGTAGCGCTGGACGCGGAGGTCCGCCGCCCGCGAGCCGTTGGGAACGGGGTCGAACCAGACGAGCTCGCCCGCGCTGTCGAGGATCATCGGACCGTAAGGACCCGGTCCGGCGTAGGGGGCGAGGAACGTGTAGCCGTCGGGCTGCGCACCACTATCGGCGCTCACCGTGACCGTCGGCGGCAGCAGGTCGGGGCGCGAGGCGAAATGCTGCAGTTCGCTGGCATTCGCCGGTGGCGGAGGCGGTGGTGGCGTTTCCAGCGAGCGGCTGACCGAATCGCGCTCGGCTACCGTAAAACGCCAGGCGACCGGAGTCGAACGCGAACCTCGACGCACGACGGCGTGCACGGTGACGAGCTCTCCCTGAGCGAAGGTCCGGTCGGGAAGGAAGCTCGCTCCGTCGCCCTGCGAATACGCCGCGAGCCGGCCCGAGTGCGGGCCGCTTCGGGAGCCCACCACGGTTACGTGGGTGATGCCGGCCGCGGGCGGTCCCATGAAACTGATTTGCGTTTCAGAGGAAGCGTCGAGCGTGTCGGGCGCCGGGGAGACGGTTAGCTCACCGCCCGCGAGCGCCGCGGAGACGTTCAGCCTCGCGGGAGCGCAGGCTGGTGCCCGAGGGACGTGGGCGTTCGAGGATGCTACGGAGGCGATCGCGACGGAGGCGAGCACGGCGACCGCGGCGCCGGCGCAAACGGCTCTGGTGGGGGCAGGCAAGACATGGAGGATACGAGGGCGGGAGGCGCACGACGCCAGCCTTTAACATGAGCGTATGGAGCTGAACGATACGTCGGTGCACGTCAAGCGCATCGTGGACGCCGCCGAGCAGGCCGCGCGGCGGCTGCGCGAGGACGCCGAGGAGCGCGCGGCGGAGCGCATCGCGGAGGCCGACCGCGCGGCGGGAAACCGCGTGCGGGCGGCCGAGGAGGAGGCGGCCGAGATCCTCGCGCACGCGCGCTCGCAGGCCGAGCAGGCGCGCAACGAGGCGGTGGCGGCGGCACGGGAGGAGGCTGAGAGGACCGTGGCCGCCGCCAACCATGAAGTCGAGCAAGAGCTGGGGAGCGTGCGGGAGCGCGTCGAGCGGGCCCGTGCCGAGGGAGAGCGACAGATCGCCGTGCAGCGAGCGGAGGCGCAGGAGAAATTTGGAGAGATGCGAGCGCGAGCCCGCACCGAGGCGCGCGAGATCGTGAGCGAGGCGCACGCGATCGCCCGCGAGGTGTTGCGCGACGGTAGCGAGGTCTCCAACAACCTGCGCGAGCTCTCCATATCGCTGCGCACCAACGCCGAGCGCCTCCTACGCGACGTGCGGCTCACCCACGGCAGCATGACCGCCCGCCTGGATCAGGCGGCGCCGGGCAGCGCGCCGTCCAGCCAGGCCAGTCGCCGCGGAGACCTCCCCGACCCGCGCCGCGGCGACCACGAAGACCCCGGCGCCGATCTGGACGTGCCGGAGTTCATGCCGCGAGGGTAGGCGGACGTCGATCCCGCCAAGGCGCTATAAGATTGACTTCAGACTCGGGGCTATAGCTCAGCTGGGAGAGCGCCTGCATGGCATGCAGGAGGTCGTCGGTTCGAGCCCGACTAGCTCCACTGAACTTGTCTGTGCGCAAACCACAGGTGCACCGACGCGGTAGGTGGGCAGGATTTCGCGGCGGCTGTTGATGCGCAGGTCGGCGATGAGGATGCGTAGCAGGGCCTTGGCCTGGTCGGTGTCGCCGTTGGCGACGACGTGGGCGAGCTGATCGGCGACCGCGTGGAGCGCGCGGCCGTGTCAGGTGTTGTGGGCGTGTCTGCGGCGAGTTCGCGTGCGAGTGCTTGGTCCTGGGCTTGGAGGGCATCCAGGCGCGTGTCGAGCGCGGATAGGCGCTCCTTGAAGCGCGCCGGGTCGAGGTCGCCGTTCTCGAAGGCGCCTTGGTAGCGCTCGATGGTGCGTTCGGCGCGGGTGATCTCCTTGGCGAGCGACGCGCGTTGTTCGGTGAGCTGTGCGCGGTCTGTCTCGTTGCTGGCGGCGGCTTGCTCGATCGCGTCGCGGATGAGGCCTCCGTGCCGGTAGAGCCCGGTGGGCTGGTCGAGGATCGCGGCCTCCAGCTTGTCCTTCGGCAGTCGCTCGCCGTCGCAGCCTTTGCGTCCGAGCTTCTGCCGCCCGGAACAGGCGTAGTAGTGATAGGTGCCACCGTTGCCTTTGGCGGACATGCCGACGTAGGCGCGGCGGCAGCGTCCACAGCGCAGGAGCCCGGAGAGCAGGAAGTCTGCGCGGTTTGAGGCGCGCAGCGACCAGTCCTCCCCGCGCTCTTTCAACAAGGCTTGCGCATGGTCGAAGGTGTCTTGGTCGGTCAGCGGCTCGTGGATGCCGGGGAATGTCTGCCCGCGCCAGTGAACACGGCCGACATACGCTTGGTTGGCGAGAATCCACAGCACGACCGCTGGCTGCCACCCGCGCGGCGGCGCGGGCGCGTGTTCTGAGTCGAGGCGCCGTGCAATGGCGGCGGCGCCGAGCCGTCCTGCGGCGTACCACTTGAAGATGCGCCGGATGACTGGCGCGGTGCGCTCGTCCGGGACAAGCTCCTTGCGCTCATAGCCGAAGGGGATGCGCCCGTTCGGCCAGCGGCCTTCCCTGGCGCGCCGCTCGATCCCGGAGGTCACGCGGTCAACGATCGTGGCGTGCTCGAACTCGGCGAACACGCCGAGCATTTGCAGCATCATTCGTCCCGCCGCCGAGCCGGTGTCGAATGGCTCTGTTGCGGAGCGCAGGATCACACCGAGGTTGTCCAGCTCCTCGGCGATCCCGGCGAGCTGGCGAACCTTGCGCGATAGCCGGTCGATGCGGTAGACGAGTAGCTGGTCGATGCGACCTTGACGGGCGAGGTCGAGCGCGGCTTGCAAGCCGGTCCGGTCGAGCTTGGTGCCGGTGGCGCGGTCTTCGTGGTGGGCGATGATCCGCCAGTCCTCCTGGACCTTGCAGAACGCCTCCAAGCGTTCGTGCTGGGATGCGAGTGAGGTCGGCTGGTTCTCCTCGTCAGTGGAGATACGGGTGTATAGGCATGTGCGTGTCACCGTGTGACCTCCTGCTTGCCGAGGTAGCCCAATGCGTCGCTGCAAGCGCATAGCCTTGTCATGTTGCGCAAGCGAAGAAAAACTACTTCTCTCTACCTTATCGGGGTTGCTTATTTTTGATGGATTCTGGTGATTAGCGGGGATTTTCATACTTTCAGGGTCCTCCATGCTTAATTGGAGGACGAAATGGAGGCCGTATTGGAGGACGAATTGGAGGGGCTATCGGCAGACGGCATCCACTCGGGCCGAGAGTCACCCTTTCGCACGGCATCGGCGAGCAGGGCCGCGAGCAGCCCGACCGCTTCTCGTTCCATGCCAGCGGGAAGCCGCTCGATCCTGGGACGAGCGACACGAACACAATCACCCATACAGTCATCGAGTCGGACGGAAAGACCCTCACAAGACGGCACCGCTGCAACAGAAAAATCCGATCAGAGCCCGCTACGGGACGAAGAGCCGGACGGCCCACGCCCCGCGCGCAGACTCCTACTCTTAAAAGTGCATTCAGCCCCTCCTGCGGTACAAAAGCGTTCATCCACCACGCGCGACCCGTTGTGTATCAGTGACTTGTCCGTGATCTGTCAGTCGCGGTCTACGGGTGCCCGATCCTCCCACTGCCACAAGTTGCGGCGTCCAAGGACCTCATCAACATCCGCACGCGCGTCGCCGGGCTCGGGCCACTCTTGCAGACAGTACGTGGCGGACCCGAGTTGCCAGCACTCCGTTTTCAAGCGCCCAGCAAGACCGAACCACGCATCCGAGGAAACTCGCTCGGCGTCGAGCAAGGTCCCGGCCTCGTCCAATGCATCGCGTACCTGCTGGCGAAACCCCCCGATCCGTTCAGCGGCGGAAGTGCGGGCGTGGCGCCACTTGCGATGCTGCGGAGACTCCGGCAACTCCCCGACCTCGCCCGCACGGCGAGCCTTCGCCAGCATCCGGCGTCCAGTGCTCGTGAGCCCCAGCAAGTCGATCCCGTTGCGGCGCAAGTCGCGCAGTAGCCCGGCCGAGCGCAGCGCGTCAAGCTGAGGACGCAACTGGCGAGTCGTCCACCCGCTATGCACGAAGCCCAAATGCTCGGCAAGCTCCGAGCGCAACACGCCTTGGTCCTCGCGCTCCTGATGGCGTTCGGCGCGCTCGACCGCCGCAAGGACCTGCGGGTCCGAGACTGGCTCGAACCGGCGAAGCTCGCCCGGCTCAGCCTCACGGCGCCCCCGCGACGCTTCGGATCGTTCGCTTCCCTTACGGTGCGGTGCGTCTCCTGTCTCGGGCATAGTGCCGCTCCTTTGCTCGGCGTAGCTCCGGAGGAGCAGGCACAGACGAACACGACCGCCAGCCCGTAGACAGCTACGGTTCGGCCGTGGCATCGAAGGGCATGATCCTTCGGCGCTACAGGCCGGGCGGGCGTTGACGCGCTCGTCCGGCCGCTCAGTTTTCGGTTAGCGGCCAGAGCAGAGCAGAACCCGCGTCGGATCTCAAGACCCTTCTCGCAGCCGTCGCCCATGGTGGCCACTCGGCGTCTGGCGTGCTACGTCAGTACGGGCGGCTAGCTCCATCGGCACGCTGAGAAAAGTAGTCTGCGCTCGGTGCCGCTTTACGAGATAGGTGAATCTGGGTTGGCGCGTCACGAGCAGGCGTCGCTTGCTGATCTTGGGCTGCGCGAGCGGCAGGATTTGCAGCGTCTTATCCGCGACGAAGTCCGCGTCCTGGACGACGATCTGCTCATCGTCGCCGAGGAGTTCGGCAAGTGGGAGGACGCCAGGCGTCGGATCGACCTGCTGGCCGTGGACAAGACCGGCTGCCTCGTCGTGATCGAGCTGAAGCGCGACGACGGCGCGCACATGGACCTCCAGGCGCTCCGCTACGCCGCGATGGTCTCGTCTATGGACTTGGGCGATGTTGTCACTGCCTACGAACAACACCTCGCCAACACTGAGCCCGACACCGCTCTAGATGCGCGTGCTGAGCTGACGGCATTCCTCGACACCGGCGAGGAGGAGGAGCCGACGATCTCGACTGACGTGCGGATCGTCCTCGTCGCGGCAGAGTTTGGTCGTGAGCTGATGACTTCAGTGCTGTGGCTCAACCGATTCGAGGGCATGGACATCCGCTGCATACAGCTTGTCCCCTACAGGCTCGACGGTCGGGTTTTGTTGG
>DATBTP010000134.1:0-7358 GCA_036559185.1 Solirubrobacteraceae bacterium
CCGAGCGCTCCGCGATCTGCTGGGCCGCGCCGGGCTTCACACGGGGGGCGCGGCGGGCTCGTCGCCGGGTCCGCGCGGAGTGCCGCGGGACGCGCCTGTCGCGGACCATCGCGCGGATGGTGGCGCGGTCGAGGATCGAACCGGGAAGGCTTGGGGATCCTGATGAGAGCGACTGTGCGCGAATCCCGCGCACATACTCTCCTCGGGCGATCTCTCCGCGCGGCGGTGCTGGCCCCGGTCGCGGTCTACCAACGTCTGATCTCGCCGGCTCTGCCAAGACGCTGTAAGTACGAGCCGACCTGCTCGCGCTACGCGGTACAGGCGATCGGCGAGTACGGCATACTTCGGGGCCTCGTGCTTGCGGTGTGGCGCTTGCTCAGGTGCAATCCGTGGAGTCACGGCGGGTACGACCCGGTGAAGGCTCAAGGGTTGTTCAAGGCCGTCCCCCACCGCTCGCCCTAGCGCCGCGCCCACCCTTCAAATGCCCATCGCCGCCAACGTAATCCAGGAAGCGTTCTCGCCGCTCATAACGGTGTTCGAATCGATTCTGGTGTTCATCCACGACAACATCGTGGGCGGCAGCTGGGGGCTTGCGATCATCGGACTGACGGTCGTCATCAGGGCTGTGCTGGTGCCGTTGACAGTCAAGCAGTTCCGCTCTATGCAAGAACTCCAGCGGCTCGCGCCCGAGCTCAAGGCGCTGCAGGAGAAGTACAAGGACGATAAGCAGCGCCAGCAGCAGGAGATCATGAGCTTCTACCGGGAGCACAAAGTCAACCCGTTTGCCTCCTGTTTGCCGCTACTGCTCCAGTTGCCCGTGTTCATCTCGCTGTTCTACATGCTGAGGACGGACCTCAAGAAGCACATCTGCGGACCGGAGCTCGTGAGCCACTACAACTCGCTCTACCACTCGACGGTTACGGGCGTGGCTGGCCTGCCCGCCAAATACATCGAAAAGACCAGCTGCCAGCAGGTGGCGCCCGGTTCGGGCAAGTTCCTGTTTATACCCGACATCACCAACAAGGCGACCGGCGTGGCGCTCGTCGTGCTGCTCGTGCTCTACGTGGGCTCGCAGCTCGCCTCCACGATGATGATGTCGGCCTCGGCCGACCCCAACCAGCGGCGGTTGATGATGGCTTTGCCGCTTTTCTTCGTGATCATCCTCTACCGCTACCCGGCGGGTCTTCTCCTCTACTGGGTAACCACGAACCTGTGGACGATCGGGCAGGGGTACTTCGTGCGGCGCGGTATCGGACCGCCTCCGGTGGCGACGCCGGCGAAGGGGCGCGCTGGTAGCGAGGCATCCGCTACGGGGAGGGGTTCGCCAAACGGCAAGCCCGCGGTGGACGGGTCCAAGGCGGCGCCCTCTCCGGCGCTCGCGGGCGCTGGCGGCGGGAGCACGCCGCCGCCCCCGCCGCGTAAGAAGAAGAAGCGCTCCGGTAGGCGGCGATGAGCCAAGCCGAGGAGCTCTTTGAGGAGGACGAGGACCCACCGGCGGCGCTGCGCGAGTTGCTCGAGGAGCTCGTGGAAAACCTCGGACTCGATGCGGAAGTGAGGATTGAGGAGTCCGAGGGGGTGCTCACCGGGAGCCTCGAGGGCGAAGACGTCGGCCTCTTCATCGGCCGCCGCGGGCAGACGATCGACGCGGTGCAACACCTGGCGCAGAGGATCGTTTTCCGGGGCGGCTCGCCAGATGCGCGCGTGGTCGTAGACGCCGACGGCTATAGGGAGCGCCGCGCCGAGGCGCTGCGGACCGTCGCGCTGGACGCCGCCGAGGACGCACTGCGCTCCGGGGAGGCGGTCGAGCTCGACCCGATGCCAGCCTCGGAGCGACGCATGGTCCACGAATATCTGCGCGAGCGCGGCGGTGTGGAGACCCACAGCGAGGGCGAGGAGCCCGAGCGGTACCTGGTGGTGCAGCCGAGCGAGAGCTGAGGTTGTGGTCCGTTTCACATGAAACGCGTAGGACAGGCGGGCTAGTGGTTGGGTCTCGCCACAGTGATCGCGCGACCGTTTCACGTGAAACACTTGTGGGTGCGAACACCGACATACGCGTAGCGATCGAGCGCTTCGGCGACCGCTATGGACTGTCGGATCGCCAACTTGCCCAGCTGGCGGATATGTTGAGCGCGGTGGCGTTTGACGAGGTCGCGCCGACGAGTGTGCGCGAGCCGGCAAAGGCGGTGGACGTGCATCTGGCCGATTCCCTAGTGGCGCTCGAGCTGGAGCGCGTGCGGGAGGCGAGAGAGATCGCCGACATCGGCGCCGGCGCCGGCTTCCCTGGGCTGCCGCTTGCCGTCGCGCTGCCGGAGAGCAAGGTGCGGCTCGTTGAGAGCCAGGCGCGCAAGTGCGCGTTTATCGAACGTGTGGAAGCGCTCGTGGGTATCGAGAACGCCGAAGCCGTGTGCGCGCGCGTAGAGGAGTGGCCAGAGGGGATCGGAGCCCATGACTTGGTGCTCGCGCGGGCTGTGGCGCCGCAGCCGATCGTGCTCGAGTATGCAGCACCGCTGTTGCGTCTCGGCGGCACGCTCGTGGACTGGCGGGGCCGGCGCGGCGCCGAAGAGGAGCGGGCTGGCCTGGAGGCCGCTGAGATACTGGGCCTCGAACGCAAGTCGCTATTGCGGGTCGAGCCTTTTGAGGGCGCGCGGGACCTTCACCTGCACGTGTGGGTGAAGAGTCGCGAGACCCCCGATAGGTTCCCGCGCAGGGCTGGCACGGCTCGCAAGAAGCCGCTTGTGGGCTGAGGCGAGAATCCTGTGGGGCGAGCAAGACAGCGAGAGCCGGGAGAGGCCCGTGGGACCGCCCGTGCGACCCCACGGGCCGATCGGCGGTAGCGTGCGGTCGACGATGGGAAAGGTTTACGCGGTTGCGAATCAAAAGGGCGGTGTTGGCAAGACGACCACGGCCGTGAACGTTGCCGCGTGCATAGCCGAGGCGGGTTATGAGACTTTGCTGATCGATGTTGACCCCCAGGCCAACGCCACCGTGGGGCTCGGCTTGCCGCGGTCACAGCAGCCCGGGCTCTACGAGGTGCTGTCGGGGGAGCGCGCTGTAGCCGAGGCGATTGTGGGGAGCTCGGTGGAGAACTTGAGCCTGCTCCCCGCCAGCCCCGGGCTTGCGGGCGCGAACGTGGAGCTGCCGCGCATCGACGGGTTCGAGCGCGGGCTGCGCGACGCTGTCGAGCCGATAAGGGGCGGATATGAGTACATCGTGCTCGACTGCCCGCCGTCGCTCGGGCCGCTGACGGTGAGCGCGTTGGTGGCGGCGGACAGGGTGATTGTGCCGGTGCAGACCGAGTATTTCGCCCTCGAGGGGCTGGCGGGCCTGCTCGACACGCTTGCGCGCGTGCAACGCGAGCTGAATCCGCGGTTGACCGTTGCGGGGATGTTGTTGACGATGCACGACAACAGGACGAGGCTCGGCCGCGACGTGGAGCGCGAGGTGCGCGAGCACTTCGCGGGGTTGGTGTTCGACACTGTGATCCCTCGCAACGTGCGTGTAGCGGAGGCGCCGAGCTACGGCCTGCCGGCGACCCACCACGATCCACACAGCGCGGGCGCGGAGGCTTATTTCGAGCTGGCGAAGGAGGTGGCGGCCCGTGGCTAAGCCGAGACGGGGGATGGGCAGGGGGCTCGAGGCGATATTGAGCGTGTCGGCCGAGCCGTCCACCGCCGATGAGTTGCGGGAGCTGCCGGTGGAGTTGATCGTGGCCAACCCGAACCAGCCGCGTAGGCGCTTCGACGAGGAGGCGTTGAATGCGCTCGCGGGGTCGCTCGGTGAGCGTGGCGTGCTCCAGCCCGTGCTCGTGCGACCAAAGCCGGGCGGCGTGTACGAGCTCGTCGCCGGCGAGCGTCGTTGGAGAGCCGCCCAGATAGCGGGCCTAACCGAGATCCCGGCGCTGGTGCGCGCCCGCGACGACGCGGCAACACTCGAACTTGCGCTGATCGAGAACATGGCGCGCGAGGACCTCAACCCGATCGAGGAGGCGCGGGCGTGCGCGGCGCTGGTGGAGGAGCTGGGATTGACGCGCGAGGAGGTAGGCAGGCGCGTGGGGCGCAGCCGGGTCGCGGTGTCGAATCTGCTGCGGCTGCTCGACCTGCCCGACGAGGCGATCGAGCTGCTGGAGCAAGGCGGGCTCAGCGAGGGGCACGGCCGCGCGCTGCTGCTGACGGAGGATCACGAGGGGCGGCGTCGCCTGGGGCGGGACGCCGCCCGCGAAGGCTGGACGGTGCGCGACGTGGAAGCGCGCGCGCGGGAGGCCAACAAGGCGGGGGGCCTGACGAACGATAAGCGGCCGCGGGGCTCCCGTCGTGGCGTGCACCCCGACCAGGAGGAGGCCGCGGCGGCGATAGCGACGACGCTCGAAGAGGCGCTGGGGGCTGAGGTGCGGGTGAAGGTGGAGAAGGGCGGCTACCGTGCTGAGTTGTCGTTTGCGAGCGCGCAAGAAGCGCTCGAACTCGCGCGGCGGCTGGGCACTGGTGCCACTGCTTGACGGCCCGCGTCCGCTGTCGGCGGACGCTAGAATCGGCGGCCGCGGGCGATTAGCTCAGTTGGTTAGAGCGCTTCTCTGATAAGGAAGAGGTCCCTGGTTCGAATCCAGGATCGCCCATTGACGAATCCCTTGTCGTGGAGCGGGATTCGGCATTTAGTCTGCCTTGCATTCGGTGGATGCTGCGCTTATTTTGGCGCCTCGGCTGCCAATAACTGCCGATTCGCGACAAATCTATGGCGTGAAAAGAGCCTGACTTGCTTGCCGTTATCTCCCTAATTATCTCGCTCTTGGCATTTGCCATCAGCGCAGGCCGCCTAATTCGCCGACCTAAGATCAGCGCGTTTTGGAAGGAAGACGATCCAAGCGACGGCTTCCACCAGCCGATGGAGTACATCGAGATTGTCGTGACGGCACGGCAGCGTGGGCTTGACCTGCGGGAGATTGGGTTGCTCAGCCTCAAGGGCCGGTCGCCACTTCTACGTCGCTTGGACGAGGCCAGCCTTCTGACGGACACGCATCATCGTATGGTGCTCAATGATGAGCCCGCAACGCTACCCGATGGAGGAAGCCGTAGAACCGGCATCGATCTCGACAGTGCGATCGATGAGTTTCACGGACACGCTGGCAGCGAGTACGCCTACGTACTTGCCAGTGGGACGATCTATCTCAAGAAAACCAAGGCGCTCAGACAACATCCCGGGGGCCTGGTGGCCCTACGGCGTCTCGCGATGCATCATTGGCCGCTCCGTCGATGAGCGAGCGGAGATGCGCCTTCTCGCCCTCTCCGCGACGCATCGACTGGCGGTAGACGCGAAGGGCGAGGCCGGGATCGGTATGGCCCATCTCATCCATGACGACTCCTGGGTCCTCGCCGATGGCGTAAAGGATGCTGGCGAAGGTTCGGCGGAGTGAGTGAGGTGTGATCCGCTCGGGCAATGGCGGCAGCTCCCGTGTCGTGAGATTTGTGTTCGCTCGCTCTATCGTGGCTCGCAACACGCGCGGACGGAAGTTGTCGGGGCGCAGGCGTCCTCCGCGAGCAGTCGCAAACACGAAGTCGTCAGGGTGGATGTCGGGATGGCGTGTGCTCACGTCTGCCAGCTCCCGGCTCAATGCTCCGCGCAGCTTCACGCGCCGCTGACCGGCGTCCGTCTTGGATTCGCGGACATACAGCCATCCGGCGTCGAGATCCATGTCTCCCCATCGCAGCGCGCATAGCTCGCTGATCCGCAGGCCCGCGAAGACAAGGGTGGCGAGCATCGCTCGACGCTCCATGTGCTGCCGATCTGCGCGCGCATCACGATCCAGTTCGCCTGCCGCGTCTAGCAAGGTCGAAATTTGCGAGGCCGTCTCCAGGTAGCTTCGGCGTGGCGCTCGCTCCCGAACCCGCCGCTTGCGTCCTCTCGCGGGATTGCGTGGAATGAGTTCGCGCTCGACGGCGCCCTCCAGGATCGCCGCGAGCAACGTCACGGTCATGTTGATCGAGACCGGGGACAAAGGCTTGTCCTCGGCCAGCTTTGCCGCGATGTAGTGCTCAACCGTGTCGAACGTGATCTGATCGAGGCGCAGGCCGGCGAAGTGGGGCAGGAGGTGCGACTCCAGCCGCCAGCGATAGTTCGTCAAGGTGGAGGCGGCAATCTGCTTTTCGGTTCGTACCCACCACTCCTCGGCGTACTCGTGGAAGGTTGGGACGGGACCTGGCTCACTGGGCGGCGAGACGGTTTGTGGGGGCTGCCAGGTGCCCCGCTCAACGTCGGCGAGGACGTGGCGTAGCTCTCGCTCGGCGTCGGTCGCGGTGACCGGGCCGAGCGAGAGGTATCGGCGCTTGCCATACGCGGTGAAGCGCAGCGCCCGGTAGGTGAGCCCGTCGGCGCCCTGGTGTTCGATCACTCTGCCGGTAGCGCGACGTGCCATCGGCTCAGTCGTCCGCGAGCCTGGTCTTTAGTTCGGCTAGGAATCGGCACAGCGTGAGCACGCGCGCCGTGGCCGCATTCCGTGCGTCCCTCGCGGCATGTTCGCGGTCGAGTTCCTGCTTGACGTTTCGCTCTACGCGAAGCTGGCTCGCCAGTGCGGCCAGTAGCTCATCCCGGTAAGCATCGAAATCGACCTCGAGGTTCTGATCGGGCTCTCGTGTTTTCCAGCCGGCGAGCTGCAGGAGCGCCCTGATCGCGTCGAAGCGGTCAAACAACTCAACGAACCACTCCGGGTGCGCCTGGCGTTCGCTTCTGTCGGTCGCCTCGGAGATCGCTTGCGATACGTCGCCCAGCTCGATATGTAGGCCCGACCGCAGAAAATCAACCATCTCGGCGGGCACGACCAGCGCGTTGCTCATCTTCGGTACCTCCCTTGTCGTTGGAGGCGCCGGGAGGTAGGTCTGGCAGACGGGCCGCGCGAGTCTGGCTGTTGGTAGCGTGGTCTGCGTGCCGGGAGCCATGAACTCTCGGTGCCATGCGGGCGGCCGTCTCACCGGTGCGCCCGCACTATTTTTGTTCGAGCAAGTCTAGCGCAACTTGGCAGATTCGCCAATAGGGCTTTCAGCTCATAAATGTCCACCAACCGCCCAAAACAATCCGACCCGGACGAAGACCGGCGCATCTTTGGCCAGGCGCTTCGCCAACTGCGCAACCGTGCCGGTCTCACGCAACAGCAGCTTGCCGAACGTGCGGCGACCGATAACACGTACATCAGCCATGCGGAGGCGGGTCGCTTTGGTGTCGGATGGGACTCCGTGATGCGCCTTCTCAGGGCTGTGAACGCCACGCCGAGCGAGCTTGCCGCCGAGATCGAGCGGCAAGAAAGGCAAACAGAGGACTGAGGTCGCGTCCCGCGAGTCACTTGGTCTCCCTTGAGCGCACGGAGAGCACCGCTC
>DATBTP010000135.1:0-8083 GCA_036559185.1 Solirubrobacteraceae bacterium
GCAGGATGAACGTCGCCGTCAACAGCACGAACACGAGCAGCACGGCACCGGATACGCGCATCGCCGCGACCGTCATGTAGGCCGTGAAGATGGCCCACGCCCACAGGTAGACGCCCACGGCGTGGCCGACGTTGCCGCCGATGGACTTGGCGTAGAACACGTTGAGCGCCCAGAAGGAGATCCAGAAGGCTCCAAACGAGCAGAAGGCGACCGCGCCGAAGGTGTTGCCGGTGCGGAACTCCCACATGCCGGCGAGCAGCTGCACGATGCCGCCGTAGGCGAGCGCGAGCCCGAGCACGACGGGCGTGCCCTTTTCGTTGACGAGGTTGGCGTTGAACATCGAGAGCACGAACGTGGTCATCGCGAACGCGGCGAGCCCGAGCGGCGCCGGGTTGGCGGGCGACCACGAACTCGCCACAGGACGCTCGCGCGCGGCGGGCGGGGCTGCGGTCTGCCCGGGATGAGGATGAATCGAAGCGGCCTCCATGGGCCCTCCCTTCGCGCCGCCCGCGCCTACATGCCCGGGCGGCATTTGACGCTTTACAGAACTTCTCATTGCGTTGGTACAGAACTTCTCATTGCGTTGGCTTTGAGATACCAACTGTGTTCTCTAATTATTCCCGCGTAGGCATCGGCTCAATCGCGCGAATGGCGCGTTGCGAGTGGGCGGGCCGCGAAGTGGGAGCGCTCGAGCGGCCTGCCCGACGCGGGACGAGGAATGAGGTCAGCCGCGTTTGAAATCAGCCGCGTTTGAAGTCAGCCGCGTTTGAGGTCAGCCGCGTTTGCGCCAGAGTAGCCAGTTTGCGCCAGGTCAGCCGCGTTTGCGCCGCTTGCGACGCGAACCCCCGGCGGTGACGGGTGTGGGCGCGGGGGCGAGGTCGCCGGCGGGCTCCGAGCCGTTGGCGGCGCTCTTTTTTCCGCCCGAGCTTGCGAGGCCCTTCTCTTCTTCGCGCTTGGCGCGCGTTTCGGCTTGAGTGGGCCACGGACGCGACTCCCCCGCCGCCCACGCCGGTGGGTCGCCGTTGGGCCACCGTTCCATCAAGAGGATGCCGGTGGCGACGAGCCAGAAGGTGGGGATGAGCTGGAGCGTGGCGGTTGCGAAGAACGGGAGGAAGAGCAGGCCGGAGAGGACGCCGAGCACGGAGAGCCAGCGGGGCAGCAGCCCGGCGCGCATGGCGCCCACCGACACGGCGATCGTCCCGACGGTGAGCGCGAGCGCCGCGACGAGTCCAAGCAACGCGAGAAAGATCCCGAGGGAGCCACTCGAGAGCAGCGCCTTTTCGACGGCGTTGTTGGTGAAGTCGTGTCCGGCGGCGAACTTGTGGGCCTCGATCGCGAGCACAACCGCGTGGATGAGGTTGAGCAGCGCGTAGCCGACGCAGCCCGCGAGCGCGAGTGGCCGCGCGGCCGGCCACGCGGCGGGGCGACGAAAGCGGGTGGAGTCGGCGAGGAACAACAGCACGAGGGTGAGGGCGGCGATCGCGATGGCGCTGAGCACGCTGCTCGCGATCAAGCCGAAGGCGTGGTGGTCGATGTACTTGACCTCTTGCGCCCGCGGGCTCACAGCTGGGTTCGCGATGCCTTTGAGGGCCGGTTCGAGACCCTGAAGGACGCCCACGGAGGGAAGTTCTTTGAGCGTGGCGTTGAGGATGATGCCGCTCAGCAGATACAGCACGCCGCCGGCGACGGCGGGCACCGCGAGTCGCCCGCGGCGTTCGGACTCAAACGCTGTGCGCTGCTGGATCTCTGGGGCGCTTGCCATCGGCATGGCAGTCTATGTGTTGACGCTACGATGGGCACATGGAGAGTGGCGGCTTCGGCGACCTGTTCGGAGATCCCGACGAGCTCCAGCGTCGCATCGCGCAGTTCGCCGAACAGATGCAGGGCCAGCAGGCGCTGGCGTGGGCCGACAACGCGATCAAGCTCGCGGTGGATATGACGGTGGCGGCGGTGAACCGAGTGAACGTGCAGGGCGACGCGGAAGCCCAGGCGCAGCAGATCAGGCGCGTGATCGCGGTGGTGTTCCCCGAGGCGGTCACGCTCGTGCGCGAGGCGCGCGAGGGCTTGCAGTAGCCGGCTCATCCCCCGCGCGTTCGGATCGGCGCTCCTGCTCTCGCGAGGCGCGCCCCGCGGCGATCACTTCTTTGAAGGAGCGGAAGCGGAAGATGAACACGACGGCCGCCAGGCCGGCGATGGCGGTGAAGGCGGCGATGGCGATCTGCTGACCCACCGAGTAGGCGGCGACGACGGCTGTGGGAGCGCTGGTGGCGAACACCTTCACAAGCAGCGCTTGCTGCACGCCGGCGCCCCCGGGCGTGAAGGGCACCGCGCCGGCGATCTGGCCGACGCCGAACACGAGCAGCACGTTCTCGACCGAGCCGCCCACGCGAAACGCGTCGAGCAGGAACCAGATGGCGAGGAATCGACACGCCCACGCCACCGCTTGCAGGGAGGCGACTTCGCGCAGGTAGCGCTGGCGGTCGGTGAGGATCGTGAGGCCCTGGCGGACGCGAGTCCAGAACGCCTTCACCCGCGCCGAGAGCAACGCGAAGGCGAGCAGGCCCCCAACCGCGAGTAGCGTGACGAGAAATAGCGTGAAGCGGAAGTGGGAGGCAAGGTAGGAGATATCGAAGGAGTGGAGCTTTGAGAAGTCGGGGGGCTTGGGGAATACGCCCTGAGAGAAGGCGAACACGAGCACGAGTACACCGGCGCAGATGTCGAAGACGGCCTCCACGAAGAAGGCGGCGGCGACCGTGGGATAGGAGGAGCCGGGGATGGAGCTGCGCGTGAGGAACAGCTTGATGATGTCCCCGCCGCGGGCGGGCACGACGTTGTTGAAGCCCACCGCCGCCAGATAAGCGCCCCAGATGCGTCGCCATTGGAAGCTCACAGCCGGGTAGGCGGCCCGGAGGCTGTTGAAGAAGGCGCGCGAGCGCAACGTGAGGTTGAGCCCGAAGAACACCAAGCCCAGGACGAGCGCCCCCCAATGGACCGCCGCCAGGTCGGAGAAGAACTGGCCGGCGGCTTCGACGAACGAGTTGAAGCTCTGTTCGACCGAAGCCGAGGCGAGCGGGACGGGGTCGAACAGCGTGGGCGCGCCTTGAGTGAGCACACCTCAAGCCTACGGTCCCCCAAGGCGAGGGGCGAACCACTCGCGCGTCAGCCCGCGTTGGGCTGGCGATCGCCGCTCGAGACGCTAGAAGTCCTCGTCGTCTTCCACCTCGACGTCCTCCTCGTCGAGATCGACATCGAGGTCGTCGGCCTCGACCTCCTCGGCGTCATCCCAATCGTCGTCGTCGAACTCGTGCTCCGGCACCTCGAGGACGGCACTTGCAAGCATGATGTCGCTCTCCTTTCTGACGCGATGTGAACCGCTACCCATGTATACCCCGGGAGCGCGCGCATGATAGTCGGGTGAGCGACAGACTCACTTCAACAGGCGCGACATGCGCCGGTCCTTGAGAGTCCTGCCGCCCGTCTGGCAGGCGGGGCAGTAGGCGATCACGTAGTCCTCGAAGTGCACCGCCTCGAGCTTGGTGGCACAGCGCGGGCACGGCTCGCCCTCGTGGCGGTGCACCTTCAGGGGCATAGGCAGCTTGTCGGGGATCGGCAACTTCACCGTGTGCTCGTAGTGCTCGATCGCCGCGTCGAGCGTGCCCGCGATCGCCTGCTCCAAGACCGCTGTCTCCAGCTCGCTCAAGTCGCCGGCGCGCTTGAACGGGGAGAGCTTCGCCTCCCACAGGATCTCATCCACCCACGAGCGGCCGATGCCGGCGATTACGCGCTGGTCGCGCAGCACCGCGTGCAGCGGACGGGGAGCGTCGAGCACCTCCGCCAGCGGCGGCGGCTCAGGCCAGGCCTCCGGGCCGAGCGTGGCGATCGAGTCATCGCGCTCGAGCTCCTCCCCACGCAACAACTTCACCCACGCCGCCTGCTTGGAGCCGAACTCGCGCAAGCGCAACTCCCCCTCGACTCGCAACTCGGCGCGATGCTCCGTATCGGAAGACGGGCGTGTTCGCGAAGCGCCGGACGAGGACGGCTCACGGGTGGCACGCTCCTCATTTCCACCATCCAAGAGCACCCGCACGAGCAGGCGCGACGTCCGATCCCGCGGCCCGGCTCGGCGGTCGTATAGCTGCAAGCGCCCCGCCGACATCAAGTGGATCAGTAGTAGGAGCTCGCCGGAAACCTCCACGAGCAGGTGCTTGCCGCGCCTGCCCACACGCCGCACCGTCTCGCCCTCGAGCGCCGACAGCGGCGGGTCGAAGGTGCGCATCGCCTTCACCCCAGGGGAGAGCGCGGAGACGATCTCAGCGCCCCGCAGCGCCTCGTCGAGGCGACGAGCCGTTATCTCGACCTCGGGCAGCTCCGGCATCGCCCCATCGTAGGGCGCCACCGAACACGCGCCCCACTGAGCTCGGGCTCGTGGTGGCCGCGCCCGTCGGGCGGCTCAGCTCGCGCCGATCGGCGGGCCGTTGTAGGCGACGCCCGCGGGGCTGCGCCAGCTCACGCGCCAGTGGCTGCCCCGCACGGATGAGCTCAGCCTCCAGTAGCCGGCCGAGTCGGTGCGCGCGGACGCGAGCGTCTTGTAGCTTTTCGAACCCTTCTTCTCTACGAGCACCTTCACCGTCGTCGCGCCCTCGGCGGGGCGCACCAGCCCCCACAGCGAGAATCCGTGGCCGTGCTTGGACACGACGAGCGGCACCGGGAAGCTCGAATAGAGCAGCTTGCGCGCGCCGCTGGCCGTCTCCAAGCCCGTCTGAAATCCGACCGTGCCGCCATGCGCGCCCGCGCCCGGTTTGCCCGCGTGGGGATCGTCGCGCAGGAGATACTGCGAAAACGCCACAACACGCGGGGTCGACCAGGCGATCTTCTCGGCGATCGCGTCGAATTCGGCCTGCTGCGCCTGCGACACGCCGAGCTGGCTCGGCTTGGTTTGGAACCCGAACTCGGTCAGGTAGATCGGCGTGTGCGGCGGTAGCGCGTGCGCTCGTTCCGCCTTCGCGATCGCGCTCGTCAAACGCGAGAGCGCGCCGATGGTCACGTCGTCGGGTTCGGGCGGCACGTAGAAGGGACCCGCCGGCTTGGTGTAGGCGTGGTGGGCGTATCCGGCCGCGGGCAGCATTTCGCAGGTGCCCGACTTCTTGTATTTCGAGTTCAAGCACAGGGCTTCGCGCAGGAACTCGAGCGGCGCGACGTCGTGCAGGAGGGCCTTGCCGCCTTCTTCGCGTATTTCGCTCTTGCTCACCCTGTCAAAACCCGTCGGCGCCGTTTCACCCATCAGCACCCGCGGTTTCGCCATTCCCGCCGCCCGCAGCCCTTCGTAGCCAGCCTCGAACAGGCCGCGGTAGACGCGCGGCGATTCGGGCGTTCCCCGCGAGTTGAACTGGGGCAGCAGGAACTGGGGGTGGTTGGCCTCGTTCCAGATCGCAAACAGCCCCACCTCGCCGCCGTAATGGCGACCGACCGCCGTCATGAATTCGCGGAACTGCGCGTCGTTCGGGCGAGTGAGCTGGTCTTTGCGGGTGGCGGTCGCCCACTTCGGCACTGGCGAGGTCACCGTCAGGAGCACCTCCCAATGCAGCCGCTGGGCTTCGGCCAGCAGCGGATCGTAGGGTCCCCAGTTGTAGCTCGCGGGGCTGGTGGCATCGAAGCTGGGCCGTTTCGCGCTCTTGGCGCCTGGCGCCACTTTGGCCCATTCGAGCTCCACGCGCAGCGCTTTCACGCCAAGCGCCTGGAGCTTCGCGAGCGTCTTGGAACGCGCCGCCGGCGTCACTTCGACGAGGTCGCGCGGCGCCTCGAAGAACGTCACCTGGTTGTGAGAGGCCAGGGCGGGAGCCGACCCCAGCGCGCCCAGACCGAGCGCCAGACAGGCGAGCAGGGCCAGCGGAAGGGTTCGGATGTCGCGGTGGGAGATTGCGTGGATGTTAGGCATGAGCGCTTAAGACACCTTGGTTTGCGCGATGTTGCGGTGCGCCGCCAGCGGCCCGCCTCGCGACGGGGCCAGCTACCGCTCGTTCGGTGTAGCGTGCGAGCGGATGAGTGCAGCAGTCGCGCCGGACGACATCGTGGCAAGCCACGAAGACGTTGCCCAGGGGGGGCGCCCGCCGCTGCTCGTACTCGACCCGCTCACACGCTTCCTCGACGAACACGACCTCGGGTCGGGCGACATCCGCGCGCGCCCGATCGGCGAGGGGCACTCCAACGTCACCTATCTCATACAACGCGGCGACGGACCCGAGCTCGTCCTGCGCCGTCCACCGCGCCCGCCGCTGCCGCCGAGCGCGCACGACGTGCTGCGCGAGGCGCGGTTGCTCAACGCCCTCCAGAACACCCCCGCGCGGGTTCCGCGCGTGCTCGCGGTGTGTGACGAGGAGGCCGTCATCGGCTGCCCCTTCTACGTCATGGAGCGGGTGGAGGGGGAGGTGATCGTCTCCGACACGCCCCGCGCGCTCGATACGCCCGAGCAGCGCCGCCGCATCGGCGAGCAGCTGATCGACGCGCTCGTGGAGATACACGACGTCGACTGGCGCCGGGCGGGCCTGGAGGGCTTCGGCAAGCCCACCGGCTACCTGGAGCGCCAGCTGCGGCGCTTCGGCGGGCTGTGGGAGCTCAACAAGACCCGCGACATCCCGGCGGTGGAGCGGGTGGGGGCGTGGCTGTCAGAGCACATGCCCAATCAGGACCCACCCACCCCCGCCACGATCGTGCACGGCGACTATCGCCTCGGCAACACCATGTTCGCCGCACACACCCCGGCTCACCTGGTTGCGGTGTTCGACTGGGAGATGGCCACGATCGGCGACCCGCTCGCCGACCTCGGCTACCTGTGCATGTTTTGGACGGAGGCCTCCGACCCCGAAGGCGGTCTGCGCGAGCACCTCGGCAGGGTCACGCGCGCGGAGGGCTACCCTACGCGCGCGGAGCTCATAGACCGCTACGAACAGCTCACCGGCCGCTCGATGAAGGAGCTGCGCTGGTACACCACGCTCGCGCTGTGGAAGTCGGTGGTGTTCATGGAGGGCAACTACAAGCGCGCCATCGCCGGCACCACCGACGATCCCTACCTCAAGCAGTTCGGCGAGGGAGTGCTCGAGCTGGCGCGCCAGGCGGAGGAGGTGGCACTCGGTGGGTAGCGCTCCAAACACCCCCTCGCGCGCGCGCGCGAGTCATCCCTCAGAGGAACACCAAACGCGCCCTTCCCCCGCGCCCGCGAAGGCGCCCGTGAACGATGCGAGCGGCAACGGCCGCGCGGGCCTGCTGATCGACTGGGGCGGGGTGCTCACGAGCAACTTGTTCGTGTCCTTCCACGAGTACTGCCTTCGCATGAAGATCGACCCGCACGAGCTCGGCACGCGCTTCCGCAACGACCCCGAGTTTCGCGAGCTGCTGATAGCGCTCGAGGAGGGGTCGATGCGGGAGCCCGAATTCGAGGAGCGCTTCGCGGCCATCCTCGGTGTCGAGGCCGACGGGCTCGTCGACGGCCTGTTCGCGGGCGTGCAACCCGACACCGCGATGGTCCAAGCGGTTCGCGCGGCGCGCCAAGCGGGCATCCGCACCGCGCTGGTGTCGAACTCGTGGGGCGTCCACCGCTACCCCCACGACCTCTTCTCCGAGATCTTCGACGGCGTGGTCATCTCAGGCGAGGAGGGCACGCGCAAGCCCGCGAAACGGATGTACGAGCTCGGCGCGGAACGCGCCGGCGTCGCCCCCGAGCTGTGCGTGTTCGTCGACGACCTCCCCTTCAACCTCACCCCCGCGCGGGAGCTGGGCATGGCGACCGTGCATCACACGAGCGCCGACACCACCATCCCCCGGCTCGAAGAGCTGTTGGGCGTGCCCCTTCTCTCACAGAGCCGCTGAGACGGACTGGGCCAAGCGCCCACGTCCGCCTCAGTCCCACGTCCGCGTCAGTCCCGTTTGCCGCGTCCGTACATCAACCCGAACACGCGCGCGATCATGCGGGTGGTGCGGGCCTTGTAGGGGAACATGTGGACCTCGCGCTTCATCGCCAGCTTCGGCGTGACGACGATGGCCTGCTGTGAACAGTACTTGCGGATGCCGCCCGCGGCGTGACGGGAGC
>DATBTP010000136.1:0-16860 GCA_036559185.1 Solirubrobacteraceae bacterium
CCTCCGCATCCTTGGGCCGCGCCGCTGCATCCTTGGGCCGCGCCGCTGCCTCCTCGGGCCGCGGATCGGCAGCGAGCAGGCGCACGACCTGACGGCGCGCCCTGAAAAGGCGCGTGGTGATCGTCGCCTCACGCGTCCCCAACGCGTTTGCCGCCTCCCGGTAGGAGAGGCCAAGGATGTCCACCGCCACGAGCGCGAGCCGGAAATCCTCCGGCAGCTCCGCCACCGCCCCATACAGTTCCCGCACCTCAAGCGCCCGCTCAGGCTGGAAGGTGGGCTGGGAGTCGGCCACAACCACGTTCTCGAGCGTCGCGCCGGTCACGGGCCTGCGCGAGGCCGTGCGCCGGGAGGTGAAGAAAGTGTTGCGCAACACCTGCATCAGGTAGGCAAGCTCGTCCTCGCCGCGCAACACTCGCCGCTTGGAGAGCACTCGCGCGAAGGTGTCCTGCACGAGATCCTCGGCGTCCTCGCGTGAGCCGCACAACGCCCACGCCGCGCGATAGAGGCGGTCGATGTGCTGTGTCAGCGACTGTGGGTCAAGGGCGCGCATGGCTTCGCCGGGTTGGTTGCCCGTGCGGGTCCGATGGCTCTCCATAGCGCTCTTCCCCGCTCGATCCCGTCATGCGACTGTAGCGCCCCGCTGGCTCCCTCGTGCGCGAGCGGGCGGTTTCTCGCGATCGCGGGAAGGATCGGCGCTTCGCGGCGTCCTTCGGGGATGAGGCGCGCCCCGAGGAGGCGCGAGGGCGGGGTGAGACCCCGGGGACAACGGAGCGAAAGGTGGCCGGATCATGAGACTACGCAAGCGCTATCTACCGTTGGCGGTCATGCTCGGCGCGGCGGTTGCCGTGCTTCCGGCGCTCGCGGCGTCTTCGACGGCCAAGCTCGAAGTGAACGAAAACTGCGTCCAGCTCAACTGGCCGTGCTGGGCGACCCCGGGATCGAGCCAGCCGGCTTTCAAGACGACGATTGCCGCTGGCGGCACGGTCACGTTCGTCGATCACGGTAGGGAAGCAAACATCGCGTGGACCGGCGCCCCGCCGGCGTGTGAACCGTCGGTGCCTGTAGCCCCCGCTCCGCCCAAGACGGGCTGGGAAGGAAAGTGCACGTTCGCAAGCCCGGGCACCTATAAGTTCGAAAGCTCCACCCTGTTTAAGGATCTTTACAACGACTACACGAAATACGAAGTCGTAGTCGAAGGCTCCACCACCACGACGGGCACAACCGGCACCACGCCGACAACGACTACCACCACCTCGCCCGCCTCGCCCGAATCTCCCCTCGCTGGCTCGCAATCGCAAGCCGTAAAGGTCGCGAAAAGCCAGCGGGGAAGGTCTGTCAAGGGCTCGATCGACCTCTCCAAAGCCGCGGCCGGCTACCGTCTCGAGGTCGACCTGCTCGCTCAGAGCGCCTCTCTGGCAAACACAAAACACAGCACGCGGGTGCGGGTAGGGCGCTATCTGCGCGGCTCGCTCTCCGCCGGCGAGCGGTCCTTCTCGGTCAACCTGAACGCCAGGGCACGGCAAGCGATCAAACATCACCACAGGCTCGCGTTGACAGTCGAGATCACGCTCACACCAGCCAGCGGCAAAGCGCTGACCGTCGCCAGACCAGTGACCTTCCACGCGTGAACGGCGATGCCGCCCGCGTTCATGGATGCCATGCAAGGATCGGCGCCCGCCGGGGTCTGTAAGAGGCGGGCGCTCCAGCGCAGGGACTACGGGATGAGAAGAGAAAGGCGGCTGACACCGTGAGACCCCGCACGCTGTTGCTTTTCGCCCTCGTCGTTCTGCTGGGAGCGGTGGCCGCCGCGCCCCCCGCGCCGGCCACCGCCTCGGAAGTGAAGCTCGAAGTGAACGAAAACTGTGTCGAGCTCAACTGGCCCTGCTGGGCGACCCCGGGATCGAGCCAGCCGGCTTTCAAGACGACGGTTGCCGCTGGCGGCACGGTCACGTTCGTCGATCATGGTAGGGAAGCAAACATCGCGTGGACCGGCGCCCCTCCGGCGTGCGAACCCTCGGTGCCCGTAGCCCCGGCCTTGCCGAACACGGGCTGGGAAGGAAAGTGCGCGTTCGCAAACCCGGGTACCTATAAGTTCGAAAGCTCCACCCTGTTCAAGGATTTTTACAACGACTACACGAAATACGAAGTCGTAGTCGAAGGCACGCCTACGGACAAAACGACATCGGCGAACGGCGAAACCCAGACGGAAGCGATGCTCAACGGCAGCATCAATCCGCAGGGAAACACCGTCGAATACCACTTCGAATATGAAGGCCCGGGTTTGACCGGCAAACAGCTGACCCCTAAAGCCACCTTGACCGCGGCCGACTTCACGAGCCATTCCGTGTCGGCCCACGTGATTGGCCTGGAGCCAGGTATGACCTATCACTTCCAGCTGGTCGCGGTCTACGGCGCCGGCACTACCACCCTGCCAGGAGGCGTAGAAACGTTCTCCACGCAGGCGGTCAAAGCGCCGATGGCCACCACGAGCGCCGCGAGCGGCCTGAAGGAAACCGAAGCCACGCTCAACGGCAAGGTCGACCCGGAGGGCGGCGCCGAAGCCGAATACTTCTTCGAATGGGGTGTCGGGGCAAGCGGGCCATACGAACACACAACGACGCCACCGGGGACGCTGCCGGCGGACGGGGCGGAACATTCGGTGTTCGCGAAGGTAGAAGGCCTGTCGGCCGGGGCCGAATACCACTTCCGCCTTGTGGCAATGAACAGCTTGGGCGTTCCGGTTGACGGTCAAGACATGACGTTCATGAGCTTGTCGGCTCCGCCGGCGAAAAAATCAGAACCCCCGTCCGAACCGTCGGCGTCCGGGAGCACGATCACTACGCCCGCGCCGGGCGCCCTGCCCAAACCGGAAGAAAAACTCGCGACCTTGCCGGCGTCACTCGTCGCGCGGTCGCTGAAGCTGTCGGCGCCGCGTCATGGCTCGACGGTTCGCGGATCGCTGGAGGTCGCTCAGGCGGGCTCCGGTGGAAGGCTCGAGGTAGATCTGATTGCCAAGACCGCCTCGCTTGCGAAGGTCGGGCGCACGGGCCCGGCTTCGACGCGAGTAGGCGGTTGGGTGAGAGCCTCCGTGTCACAGGGCAAGGTGTCCTTCTCGGTTGGCGTGAGCGCGCGCGCTAAGAGCGCCCTGCGCCGCCATCGCAAGCTAGCGCTGACGGTCAGGATCACACTCACGCCGCTGGCTGGCGCCCCGGACGTTGTGACGAGCAACGTTGTCTTGCGCGCCTAACGAGGACAGTCAGCCGCGCGGCACGCCACTGTCAGCCCCGCGCGGCCCGCACAGGCAGCTGGCGGCCCGCACTGTCAGCCCCGCGCGGCCCGCACAGTCAGCTGGCGGCCCGCGCGGGCAGCCACTGCGCGGGCAGCGCCCCCGCGGGCGCTTCGCCCGCCTGGGGCTCAAACCAGCGGGTGAGCCCCACCGCGGGGCGATCCTCGATCATCGGCCTCACGTCGGCGATCGTCATCAAGAGCCTTATCGAGCTGCCGATCTGCAGGTCGGCGGCGTTTGGCTGCTCCCCGCCCAGCACGCCGTCCGCGATCCACGCGTCGATGTGGTCGAGCTGCGCCGGCAACGCCGCGATGTCCGCCTTCGCTTTCGCGTCGTCGGCCTTGTTGCGCTTCGCCATCAGCTTCGCCGTCAAGGGCAGCGCCGGTCGCAACATCCCGCGCGGCAACGGCAGCTTGGCGTCGCCCGCGTAGCTCTCCATGCAAGCCGGGTTCCGCAGGAACGCCGCGTCGAGGATGCGCCGCGGCACGCTCTGCAGCACCTCATCGCCCCAACGCTCGGCCTCCAGCACACGCGCGCGCGCCACCGCATCCGACGGCGGAGGCAGCAGCGGCGGCTCAGGCGCCAGCGCGTCCAGCCGGCGCATGATCGTGCGCGACCCCGCCAGGCGCTCCTTGCCGATCCGCAGTCCCGGCACCGTGTTGCCCCCATACAACAGTGGTCCCACAGCGAGCTGGGCGAGCGGCAGCAGATCCACGCGCTCATACTCGATCGACTTCGCGCGCAACGCCACCTCCACGGCGGCGCACGGGTGAGACCCGGGTAGGGCATACAGCTTCACCTTCACGACAGAGAGCATAATGCCCAGCCATGCTCCTGGTGGTCGACGTCGGCAACACCCAAACCCACTTCGGCACCTTCCGCGGCGAGGAGCTGGTCGAGCACTGGCGCTTCGCCACCGTCCGCGAGTCCACCGCCGACCAGCTCGGCGCCGCTCTCGGCAACCTGCTCGAGCTGCGCGGCGTCTCCTTCCAGGACATCTCCAGCTCGATCGTCTCCTCCACGGTCCCCCACCTCGAGCCCGAATGGGCCGCCATGGCCGAGCGCTACCTCGGCCACGAGATGCTCGTCGTCGGACCGGGGCTGAAGACGGGCATGGCGATCCGCTACGACAACCCACGCGAGATAGGCGCCGACCGGCTCGTCAACGCCGTCGCCCTGCGCGCGCGCTTCGGCGGCCCCGCGATCTGCGTCGACTTCGGCACCGCCACCACCTTCGACGTCGTCTCCGCCGAGGGCGAGTACATCGGCGGCTCGCTCATGACGGGCATCGAGGTCTCACTCGACGCGCTCACCGAACGGGGCGCGCGCCTGCCCACCGTCGAGCTCGCCCCGCCCAAGTCCGCAATCGCCAAGAACACCATCGACGCCATCCGCTCGGGCGTCGTCTACGGCTACGCCGGCGCCATCGACGCGATCCTGCGTCGCCTCTTCGACGAGCTCGCCGTCCGCGCCGACGTCGTCGCCACTGGCGGCCTCTCTAGTCTCGTCGTTCCCTTCACCGAGGAGATCGAGCAGGTCGACGACCTGCTCACCCTCACAGGCCTTCGCCTCATCCAAGAGTTGAACGCCTCCTAGGCACGGCCGCCCGGTCCGTCGCCCGCTCGCCACCTATCCCCACGAAGCATGAGGCGATCCCTCACAATAGGTGCCATGGCAACCAGCCTCATCACCGATTCCTGGCGGCTTGGACCGCTCACGATCCCCAATCGCGTCATGCTCGCGCCGCTGGCCGGTATCGGCAACTGGTTCGTGCGCCTGCAAGCCAAGCGCTACGGCGCCGGCATGGCCGTCTCGGAGATGGTCTCCTCCCACGCCATCCTCCACAACAACGAGCGCACCTGCGTGGAGATGCTTCGCATCGACCCCCGCGAGCGGGAAGGCGGGCCCGTATCGATCCAGCTTTTCGGCCAAGACCCAGCCGCGATGCGAGTCGCCGCCGAGCGGGTCGCGCACGCGGGCGCCGACGCCATAGATCTCAACATGGGCTGTCCCGTGCCCAAGGTCTGCAAGACCGGCGCCGGCGCCGCCCTGATCGACGACCCCAACCTCGCCGTCGCTCTCGCCCGCGCCGCGTCCGCGGGCTCGGGCCTGCCGGTCACGGTCAAGCTGCGCTCGGGCAGGCGCCCCGGCGACACCTCCGGCTTCGATCTCGCCCATCGGCTCGTCCGCGAGGCCGGCGTCGCCGCCATCGCCTTCCACCCGCGCTCCGCCGCCGTCCACCACAAAGGCCTACCCGACTACGATCTCGCGGCCCGCCTCGTCACCACGCTCGACGCGCCCGTCATCCTCACCGGCGGGCTCCGCGACGCTCCCAGCACGCTCTCCGCCTTTCGTCACACCGGCGCCGCCGCCGTCATGCTCGCCCGCGGCTCTCTCGGCAACCCGTGGCTGTTCGCCCAAGTGCTCGGCGCTCGCGCGCTCCCGCCCACGCGCGCAGAGGTCCTCGACGAGCTCCACTGGACCATCGAGAGCGCCGTCGAGCACCTCGGCCGCCAGCGCGCCACCCGCTACCTGCGCAAGTTCTACCCCTGGTACGTCCCGCGCCTCTTCCTCGAGAAGGCCAACGCCAAGCAGCTTGGCGAGTCTCTCCAGCAAGCCCCCACGCTCGAGGAGGTCGGGCGTCTGCTGGCGGGCCATTCCCGCGCGCTCCCGTTCGCCGCCTGATCGCCGCAAAAGTGCGGTTCGGCCGCGACCACCGGGCTCGCTATACTGCTGCGCTCGCCGCGTGTCCCCGCGCCGCGATTTTCCCCGCCCACGGCGGGTTTTTCATCGCCTAGTCGTCAACCACACCAACCTGCGGACTGGGTTCCCGCCACGCCATATGCCGAAGGACGTAATCCTCACCCCAGAAGGTCTCGAGAAGCTCAAAGACGAGCTCGACCTGCTCTCCACCGCCAAGCGCCGCGAGGTCGCCGAGCGCATCAAGGAGGCCCGCGAGTTCGGCGACATCGCCGAGAACTCCGAGTACGACGACGCCAAGAACGAGCAAGCCATGCTCGAGTCCCGCATCGCCACGCTACAAGAGAAGCTCCGCATGGCCACCGTCATCGACTCCAAGGAGATCTCCACCGACGTCGTCGGCGTCGGCTCGGTCGTCCACGTCAAGGACGAAAAGACAGGCAAGTCCGTCAAGTACACGATCGTCGGCTCCGCCGAGGCCAACCCGCAGGAGGCCAAGCTCTCAAACGAGTCCCCTGTAGGCCGTGCCCTCATCGGCCACAAGCGGGGCGAAACCGTCGCCGTCCAGGTTCCGCGCGGGCCCGCCCGCAAGCTGAAGATCACGAAGATCGACGTCGGCCTCCAATAGGCTCTCGTCAGTGAGCGAGCGCGAGGACGACCGGCCATCGGAGGTCGAGGGGTCGGCGGAGGGTAGTGGGTCTTCCAATTTAGGGGGACTCGCGCGCGCGCGCGAGTCGCGCGAGGGGGTCCCTGAGGGAACACACACAGCGCACGGCCTGCCCGAGCTCATCGCGGAGCGTCGCGCCAAGGCGCAACGGCTGCGTGAGGCGGGCGTCGACATCGCGCCCTACTCCTACCCCTCCGTCGAGCCCATCGCCGAGGTCCGCGCATCCTACGAGCGGCTGGAGGTGGGGGAGGAGACCGACGATCCCCACCGCGTCGCCGGCCGGCTCGCCGCTCGCCGCGGCGCCGGCAAGGCGGCGTTTCTCGACCTCGTCGACCGCACCGGCAAGATCCAGCTGCACGCGCGCGCCGACGTGCTAGGCGCCGAGCGGCTCAAGCGGTTGCAATCGCTCGACCTCGGCGACCTGCTAGGCGTGGACGGCGCCCCGCTGCGCTCCCGCCACGGCGAGCTCACGCTCAGAGTCGACGACTTCCAGATCCTCGGCAAGGCGCTGCGTCCGCCCCCTGACAAGCACGCAGGGCTCACAGACGTCGAGACCCGCCATCGCCGGCGCGAGCTCGACCTGATCTCGAGCGATGACGCCCGCAAGCTATTCGTCGATCGCGCCCGCGTCGTATCCGCCGTGCGCGCCTACCTCGACTCCGAGGGCTTCCTCGAGGTCGAAACGCCCGTGCTGCAACCGCTCTACGGCGGCGCGCTGGCCCGCCCCTTCACCACCCATCACAACGCGCTCGACCGCCAGCTCTACCTGCGCATCGCCACAGAGCTCTACCTCAAGCGCCTCATCGTGGGCGGGCTCGAGCGCGTCTACGAGCTGGGCAAGAACTTCCGCAACGAGGGCCTCTCCACCAAGCACAACCCCGAGTTCACCGTGGTCGAGTGGTACGAGGCCTACGCCGACTACACGGGCGCGGCGGCGCGCCTGGAGGCGATGGTCGCGAGTGCCGCCGCCGCCGTTGGCTACGAGGGCGCCCTCGACTTCTCGGCGCCGTGGCGGCGAGTCCGCTTCGTGGAAGCCATCCGCGACGCCACGGGCGTCGACCTGCTCTCCCACCGCGACGCTCCCTCGCTCGCCGCCGCCATCGCCGAGCGCAACCTACAAATGCCCACCGACGGGCTCACCTGGCCGCGGCTCGCCGACGACCTGCTCTCCAAATACGTCGAGCCCACGCTCACCCAACCCACGTTCGTCTTCGACTACCCCATCGAGCTCTCCCCGCTCGCGCGCGCCCATCGCGACGACGGGCGCCTCGCCGAGCGCTGGGAGGCGTTCGCCGGCGGCATGGAGATCGCCAACGCCTTCTCCGAGCTCACCGATCCCGACGAGCAGCGCGCGCGCTTCGACGCCCAGCTCCGTCTCGCCACGGTAGGCGACGAGGAAACCCAGCCCCACGACGAGCTGTTCCTGGAGGCGCTCGAGCATGGCATGCCCCCCACTGGCGGCGTCGGCGTGGGGATCGACAGGCTTGTCATGCTGCTCACCGGACGCACCTCCATCCGCGAGGTGGTGCTCTTCCCCGCGATGCGCGATTAGGGATCGCCAAGATGCTGTTCCGGCCGGTATATGTGGGGCCGGCGGATACGACATGTGACTTATGAGCTTTTCCGGCCGGTACATGTACCGGCCGGCCGGACCGTACATGTACGGTCCGGGACCGCACCGCATGCGGTGCGGTCTTCCCCGCACAGGGAATGCACACCGCGCAGGGCGCCGCAGAGCCGGTTGGTAGACTGCCTGAAAGGCGCCATAGGACCGCCAGCGCCAGGCGCGCGGACCGCACAGGAAGGAAGCACCCATGTTCGAGCGATTCACAGAACGGGCCCGGCAGGTGGTCGTTCTCGCGCAGGAGGAGGCGCGCACGCTCAAGCACAACTACATCGGCACGGAGCACATCCTGCTCGGCTTGCTTCGCGAGGAGGAGGGCCTCGCGGCGCGCGTGCTCGAGTCGCTCGACATCACGGTCGAGCGCGTTCGCGCGCAGGTGGTGCGCATCGTCGGCTCTGGCGAGGAGGTCACCTCCGGGCAGATCCCCTTCACCCCGCGCGCGAAGAAGGTCTTGGAGCTGGCGCTGCGCGAGGCTTTGAGCCTCGGCCACAACTACATCGGCACCGAGCACATCCTCCTGGGGCTCGTGCGGGAGAACGAGGGCGTCGCCGCGCGCATCCTGCTCGACTTCGACGCCGACTCCGAGAAGATCCGCAACGAGGTGATCCGCATGCTCTCCGGTCCCGGTGGCCGTCGCCAGGGGCAGGGCTCAGGCTCAGGCTCGGGCTCCGGTCCCGGCGAGGGCAAGAAGTCCTCCAAGCTGCTCGACCAGTTCGGGCGCAACTTGACCAAGCTCGCCGCCGAGGGCAAGCTCGACCCCGTCGTGGGCCGCGAGACCGAGATCGAGCGCATCATGCAAATCCTCTCCCGCCGCACCAAGAACAACCCGGTGCTCATCGGCGAGCCCGGCGTCGGCAAGACCGCGGTCGTCGAGGGGCTCGCTCAGCGCATCACCAACGCCGACGTCCCCGAGCTGCTCAAGAACAAGCAGATCTACACGCTCGACCTCGCCGCGCTGGTCGCCGGCTCGAAGTACCGGGGAGAGTTCGAGGAGCGCCTGAAGAAGGTCATGAAGGAGATCACCCAGCGCGGCGACATCATCCTGTTCATCGACGAGCTCCACAACCTCGTCGGCGCCGGCGCCGCCGAGGGCGCGATCGACGCCGCCTCCATCCTCAAGCCCGCGCTGGCGCGCGGCGAGTTGCAAACGATCGGCGCCACCACGCTCGACGAGTACCGCAAGTACCTGGAGCGCGACTCCGCCCTGGAGCGCCGCTTCCAGCAGATCCGCGTGGAGGAGCCCACGATCGACCAGTCCGTGGAGATCCTCAAGGGGCTGCGCGACCGCTACGAGCAGCACCACAAGGTGCAGATCACCGACGAGGCCCTCCAAGCCGCCGCCGACCTCGCCTCCCGCTACATCTCAGACCGCTTCCTGCCCGACAAGGCGATCGACCTCATCGACGAGGCCGCCTCGCGCATGCGCATCAAGTCGATGACCTCCCCTCCCGCCAACCGCGAGTTCGAAGAGGAGATCGAGTCGGTCCGCCGCGAGAAGGAGGCCGCCATCGAGGCGCAGGAATTCGAGAAGGCCGCCGCGCTGCGCGACCAGGAGCGCAAGCTCGCCGGCAAGAAGCGCGAGCTCGAGGAAGAGTGGGAGTCGGGCGAGTCCGCCGACCGCCCCGCCATCGGCGAGGAGGAGATCGCCGACATCGTCTCCATGTGGACCGGCATCCCCGTCTTCAAGCTCACCGAGGCCGAGACCCAGAAGCTGATGCGCATGGAGGAGGAACTCCACAAGCGCGTCATCGGCCAGCACCCAGCCATCGAGGTCATATCAAAGGCCATCCGCCGCTCCCGCGCCGGCCTGAAGGACCCCAAACGGCCCACCGGCTCGTTCATCTTCCTTGGGCCCTCCGGCGTGGGCAAGACCGAGCTCGCGCGCACGCTCGCCGAGTTCCTCTTCGGCGACGACGAAGCCATGATCCGCATCGACATGTCCGAGTACATGGAGAAGCACGCCGTCTCGCGGCTGGTGGGCTCCCCTCCCGGCTACATCGGCTACGACGAGGGCGGCCAGCTAACAGAGGCCGTCAGGCGCAAGCCCTACTCCGTGCTGCTGCTCGACGAGATCGAGAAGGCCCACCCCGACGTCTTCAACATCCTCTTGCAAATCCTCGAGGACGGCCGGCTCACCGACGCCCAGGGCCGTACCGTCGACTTCCGCCACGCCATCGTCATCATGACCTCCAATATCGGCGCCGCGGAGATCGCGCGCAACACGCCGCTCGGCTTCGCCGTCTCGGATGACGAGACCGGCATCACCTACGACGACATGAAGAACCGCATCATGGGCGAGCTCAAGAAGGTGTTCCGCCCCGAGTTCCTCAACCGCATCGACGACGTCATCGTCTTCCACAAGCTGCAGAAGGAGGAGATCCGCCAGATCGTGGAGCTCCTCTTGGTGCGCATCCGCGAGTCGATGGCCGAACGCGAGCTACAGCTCGAGCTCACCGACCCCGCCAAGGATCTGCTCGTCGACAAGGGCTGGGACCCCGCGATGGGCGCCCGTCCGCTGCGCCGTGCGATCCAGCGCTACATCGAGGACCCGCTCGCCGACTTCGTCCTGCGCGAGCAGCTCACGCCCGGCGCCACCGTCGTGGTCGACCCCGCGCCCGAGGGCGACGACGGCGACGTGCGCCTCACGATCGTCAAGCCCAAGAAGCAGAAGACTCCCGTAGGTGTCGGCGCCGAGGGCGGCGAGCACGACCAGCTGCCGGCCGGCGACGACGACTCGCACGACGACGACGAGCACCCGGCCGACTCATAGGCCGGCAGCGACGCTGAGCACTCCTCACCGCACAGCCCGCGCCCGCACAGCCCGCGCCGTTTCCACACGCGTGAGCGTCGCACCCATGACGGCCGAGGATTGGCCCGCCGTCGCGCGCATCTACCGCGCTGGCATCGAAGCGGGCAACGCCACTTTCGAGAGCGTCGTCCCCGATTGGGAGTCATGGCGGGCAGCGCGCCTGGCGGAGCCGTGTCTCGTCGCGCGCCAAGTTCCCGACAATCCGTCCATGCCCGGGAGCACTGACGATCCACAAGGGGTGCATGGCTGGGCCGCGCTCACAGCCGCCTCCAGCCGTCCCGTCTACCGCGGTGTCGCTGAGATCAGCATCTATGTAGATCCCTCTCACGCCCGACGGGGAGTTGGCCGCACGCTGCTGCTCGCGCTAATACAGGCCTCCGAGCGCTCCGGGCTGTGGCTGCTGCGCGCGGGCATCTTCCCCGAGAACGAAGCCTCGATCGCCCTCCACGAGAGCTGCGGCTTCCGCCTCGTCGGCACCCACGAGCGGATAGGTCAGATGCCGGACGGACGCTGGCGCGACGTCGTGCTATACGAGCGCCGCAGCGAGGTCGTCGGGACCGGCTCGTAGTCTGATTGGGTGGCTCGCCCCCAAACCGTTCACATCTGCTCGCAATGCGGGCTCAAGTCGGGACAGTGGCACGGACAGTGCCCCTCCTGTGCCGCCTGGAACACGCTCGTCGAGGAGCCGGCTCTGGGAGGAGGGGGAGAGGAGCGAAAAGGGGTGACTCGCGCGCGCGCGGGCGCGCCGCTCATTCCGCTATCCCAGGTGGCCGCCGCTCCGGTGGCGCGCCTGCAAACCGGCATCGGCGAGCTCGACCGCGTGCTCGGCGGCGGGCTCGTGCCGGGCTCGCTCGTGCTGCTCGGCGGCTCGCCGGGGATCGGCAAGTCGACGCTCACGAACATGGCGCTCGGCAACATCGCGGGCGCCGGCCACAAGACGCTCTACGTGAGCGGCGAGGAGTCGGTCGAGCAGGTGCGCCTGCGCGCCGAGCGCCTTGGCTCGGGTCCCGCCCGCCCAGCGCTGGACGTGCCGGTACTCGCCGAGACCGACCTCGATGCCGTTCTCGACGCCATCGCCGTCCACGCGCCTAGCGTCTGTGTCATCGATTCGGTACAAACGCTGCGCTCCGCTGAGCTCTCCGGCACAGCGGGCTCGGTGGGGCAGGTGCGCGAGGTCGCGGCCCGCGTCATGGACCTCGCCAAGGCCCGCTCGATCGCCGTCGTGCTCGTGGGCCACGTCACCAAGGACGGCGCGCTCGCCGGCCCGCGCGTGCTCGAGCACCTCGTCGACTGCGTGCTGCAGTTCGACGGAGAGCGCGAGCGCCCCTACCGCGAGCTGCGCGCGCTGAAGAACCGCTTCGGCTCCACCAACGAGGCGGGGCTGTTCGAGATGCGCCAGGGCGGCCTCGTCGAGGTGCTCGACGCCTCCGCGCGCTTCGTCGCCGAGGCAACCCGCGCGCCGGGCAGCGTGGTGCTCGCGGCGATGGAGGGATCGCGCCCTCTGCTGGTCGAGGTGCAGGCGCTCGTGGCTCCCTCAGAGCTCGAGCAGCCGCGACGCGTGGTGTCGGGCTTGGATCGCAACCGGCTCGCGCTCGTGCTCGCCATCCTCGGTCGCCACGGCGGCGTCGGTCTGGGACCCCACCCACCCTACGACGTGTTCGTAAATGTCGTGGGCGGCGTACGCGTAGACGAGCCCGGCGTTGACCTAGCGATCGCGCTGGCCGTCGCGTCGGCCTCGCGCGGCGTGGCGCTCGCCGGCGCGCCGCGCGGCTGCTTCGGGGAGCTCGGCCTCACGGGGGAGTTGCGCTGGGTAGGTCACCCAGAGCGTCGCCTCGAAGAGGCCGCACGGCACGGCCTCTCAGGTGTGCTGGCGCCAGCCGGCAGCGGCGAGGGAGCACGCGAGGCGTCGACGCTGCGCGAAGCGCTGGCGGCCGCGCTTCCATCAGGTAGAACCCGCCCCGCCTCGCTGGCGGCGTAGCAGGGCGCACGATAAAAAAAGGTTAAATGCCCTAGAATGTCTAGTCGTGGCCTCACGATCCGGCGAAGACTTCGACACGGACGCGCGACCCGAGCCCGGCCTTGTAAGGGCACTGGAGATGGTGGCTCCCGGGACCGCGCTGCGGGAGGGCATCGAGAGCATCCTGCACGCTCGCACCGGCGGCCTGATCGTGATCGGCGACCCCGAAGAGCTCAACTTCCTCTTCTCGGGCGGCATCAAGCTCGACATCGACTACACGCCCGCCTTCCTCTACCAGGTGGCGAAGATGGACGGCGCCATCATCCTCAACGCCAACGCCACGAAGATCTCGATGGCGAACGTCCAGCTGATGCCCGACCCCACGATCCTCTCCCACGAGACTGGCACGCGCCACCGCACCGCCGAGCGCGTGTCCAAGCAAACCGACGCGCTCGTAATAGCCGTCTCCCAGCGCCGCGAGGTGGTGTCGTTGTATGTCGACGGCATCAAGTACATCCTCGAAGACATCACCGTGGTGCTCTCCAAGGCCAACCAGGCGTTGGCGACGCTCGACAAGTACCGCACCCGCCTCGACCAGGTCTCCACGCGCCTCACCGCGCTCGAGTTCGAGGGTGGCGTGACGCTCCACGACGTGCTCACCGTGCTCCAGCGCTCCGAGCTCGTCACCCGCATGGCGGTTGAGATCGAGCGCTACATCGTCGAGCTCGGCAGCGAGGGACGCCTGATCGAGATGCAGCTCGAGGAGACCATCCTCGGCACCGCCGCCGAGAAGGCGGCGCTCGTGCAGGACTACCTCGCCGACTACTCCGACGAGGCGTTTGCCTCCGCCCTCGACCAGATCGGGCGTCTGGCCCATCAGGACCTACTCGACTTCGGTCGCATCGCCGAGCTGCTCGGCTACGACCGCAAGCTCAACACACTCGACTACCCGGTGGCTCCGCGCGGTTATCGCATCCTCGGGCGCATACCGCGACTGCCAAAGCTCGTGGTGGCGCAGATCGTCAAGGAATACGGTGGCCTGGACGAGCTGCTCGCCTCCTCAGACTCGGAGCTCGAGGCGATCGAGGGGGTGGGGGAGATCAGGGCGAAGGACATCCGCGAGGGCCTGCGCCGCCTGCAGGAGATCAACCTCGTGGACCGCTACTTGCAAACTTGACATACCGCCGGCCGTCGCCGGCGCGACACGAAAGCCGGTCCCATTGCCGGCGTGACGAAGGAGGACACCATCCCCGCACAAGCAATCGAAGACCCCACATCGTTCATCGAGGAGCTCGAGGCCACACGCGAGGTCGAGCACATCGAGTTCGAGCTCGGCGACCACGTCGTGTACCCCCACCACGGCGCCGGCAAGGTGTTGAGCAAGGAGGACATGGAGGTGCTCGGCACCACGCGCGAGTATCTCACCATCAAGATCCTCCACAACGACATGACCGTGAAGGTTCCCACCGAGAACGCCGCCCTCGCGGGCCTGCGTCGCGTCATCGACGAGGAGACCGTCAAGAAGGTCCTGGACGTGCTCTCAGACGTTGTGTCGGAGATGCCCAAGAACTGGAACCGGCGCTTCAAGCACAACCGCGACAAGATCAAGACGGGCGACATCTACGAGCTCGCCGAGGTCGTCCGCAACCTCGCGCTACGCGAGTCCGAGAAGGGCCTGTCGACAGGCGAGAAGCAGATGTTCACGCGTGCCAAGAAGATCCTCGCCTCCGAGCTCATGTACGCGCTCGACAAGGATGAGGAGGAGGCCGAGAGCTACCTCGACGAGCTGCTCGCCAACTCCGCCTCCAGTCAGCTCGCGGCGGCTGCCAAGTAGTCGCGCTTGGCCATCGCGCTGATCGTCGCCGCCGGGCTCGGCGAGCGCCTTGGAGCCTCGCGTCCCAAGGCGCTTGTCGAGCTTGCGGGGCGGCCGCTCCTTCAGTGGAGCGTCGACGCGCTCTTCGCGGTCGCCTCCATCGAGCGGATCGTCGTGGCGCTGCCCCCCGGCGTCGAGGCTCCCGCACGCACGATCGGCGTTCTCGGGGGAGCGGTGCGCTCGGAGTCGGTCAGCCGCGCCCTGGCCGCCGCTGGGCCGGGCGATCCGGTGCTCGTGCATGACGCCGCGCGCCCGCTGGTCACCGCCGAGCTGATCGAGCACACGCTTGCCGCCGTTGCCCGTGACGGTGTCGACGCCGCGATCGCCGCGACTCCCATCGCCGACACCGTCAAGCAGGCCAACGGCGAAGGTGTGGTCACCCTCACGCTCGACCGCTCGACCCTATGGGCCGTCCAAACGCCTCAGGTGTTCCGGCGGGCGTCGTTGGAGCATGCGCTGGACGTTCCCGACGGTGTGCTCGCACAAGCCACCGACGACGCCTGGCTCGTGGAGCGGACGGGGGGGCGTGTGGTGGTGGTGCCGGCGCCGAAGGACAACCTCAAGGTCACCACCCCCGTCGACCTCTCGCTCGCCGAGCTCTTGATCGCCGGTCGCGGAGCGTAGGCGTCTTGGCCTGTGGAAACTCGACGCCCACCGCGGGAAGCGGCAGGGTGTGGCGCTCTAGTATGCAAGCCCGCCCGGCCACCGCGGCCGTGTCCTGTCGACCCTCCCGGCGACGTTCCTGATGCTCACCGACTACCACCTCCATCTACGCCTCGACGAGCTCGACGCGACCGCTTCCGAGCACTTCACAGTCGCCAACGTGGGCCGCTATAGCGAGGTTGCCATCGAGCGAGGCATCGCCGAGCTCGGAGTCTCAGAGCACCTGCATCGCTTCACGCAGGCGCTCGACGTGTGGTCGCATCCCTTCTGGCGCGAATACGCCGTCGACGACCTCGACCGCTACTGCGGGTTCGTGCGCGAGCACACCGACCTGCGCCTCGGCGTCGAGGCCGACTTCATCCCCGGCGGCGAGGACCGCATGGCGAACCTCCTTCAAGCGCGCAACTTCGACTACGTGGTGGGGTCGGTTCACTTCCTGCGCGACCACGCGTTCGACATGGAGGACTACAGCGTATGGAGCACCGGCCGCTCGGTCGAGCACATCTGGCGCGAATACTTCCGTACGCTCGGCGAGGCTGCCCGTAGCGGCCTGTTCGACATCCTCGCCCATCCCGACCTCGTGAAGGTGTGGGGTCGCGACCGTCCTGTGCCAGAGGGCGACCTGCGCCGCTACTACGAGCTTGCGATCGACGGCATCGCCGAGTCGGGGATCGCGGTGGAGGTTTCCACCGCCGGCCTTCGCAAGCGAGCACGGGAGATCTACCCAGCGCCCGCGTTCCTCGCGATGTGCGTTGACGCCGGCGCTCCGGTGGCGCTGTCGAGCGACGCCCACCGCCCCGAGGACGTGGGGGCAGACTACGACAAGGCTCTCGAGCTGCTCGACGAGCTCGGCGTGGCGGAGCTGTGCGTGTTCGACCGTCGCGAGCGACGGCTCGAGCCGATCGGCGTCACCGACGCCGGCGGGCCGACGCCCGCTGGTGGGGAGCCATCGTCTCCACGCGCAGAGCGCGCGAACGGGGCTGACACCGCATGACGACGCTCACCGGCATCGGCTACGACTCCCACCGCCTAACCGAGGGCCGCCGGCTGATTCTCGGCGGCGTTGAGATACCGGGCGAGCTTGGTCTCGACGGCCACTCCGACGCCGACGTGCTCACCCACGCCATCATCGACGCGCTGCTCGGCGCCGCCGGCTTGGGCGACATCGGCGAGCACTTCCCCGACAGCGACCCACGCTACCGCGACGCCAACTCGATCGAGCTGCTTCAAACGGTGCTCACGCGCGTCCTCGCCCAGGGGTTGGAGCTTGTGAATGTAGAC
>DATBTP010000137.1:0-18376 GCA_036559185.1 Solirubrobacteraceae bacterium
AGCCGCCCCGCCCGCGCCCAGTCACCCAGAGGAGGGGACTCGGGGTGAGGTCGTTGGCCCTACACGCCACCTGCTTGGCTTACGTGACCCGTGGCACGTTGCCCGAACAGGGCGCCGATGGACGATCCAGTCCGTGGGCGCGCCCGACGCTCGAGAGGCGATAGCGACGGATGCGAAGCCCCCCGCCGGAACCGTCCGCGGCATCCTCCGGCAGCAGGAGAAACCGCCGGGGTGGAGTCGTCGAATCTGAGATCGGCCTGTTCATGGTCCACATATTGGCGTTGCACGGGCCTGCTGCCTTTGGCCTGGCGTCCAAAATGTGGTGGCGACGTGTGTTGGGAGTGCCGAGATCCCGCAACTCGCGGGCTGTGTGATGCCGTGCGACCAGTGAATCATCCGCGTGCGCACGACTACGCCCGAGTCGCGATATGCCCAGCCCGGAGTTCCTATATGCCCAACCGCTCGTTCACGAGCCGCGTGACCTCGGCCCCGTCAGCTCGTCCCTTGGTTTCGCGCATCACGAAGCCGACGATGGGTCCGATGGCCTTGGGGTTGCCGGCGCGGATCTTCTCAGCGGCGTCCTCGTTGGCGGCGAGGGCCGCGGCCACGACCGCCGCCAACTCGTCTCCCCCGTCCATGGCCGCGAGGCCCTCGGCCTCGACGATCGCGAGCGGATCGCCGCCCTCGGCGACGAGGCGGTCGAGCACCTGACGGGCCGCGCCGACGGAGACGCGCTTGGCCGCGACCAGCCCGCACAATACGGCCAAGGCGGCTGGTGTGACGAGCGAGTCGAGCGGATTCTCGACCTCGCCGAGCCTCGATAGCAAGTCGGCGACGATCCAGTTGGCAAGCGTTTGCGGCGGTGGCGCGGGGTCCGCCTCGGCGGCGAGCGCCCGCTCGAAATAGTCGCCGAGCTCCGCGCGGAAGGCGAGCCGGCGGGCTATGTCGGCGCTCAGGCCGGCCTCCCGCCCCAAGCGCTCGGCGCGGGCGGCGGGCAGCTCGGGCATCGCGGCGCGCGCGACGTCGATCATCGTCTCGTTGACAGTCACCGGGACGAGATCGGGCTCGGGGAAATAGCGGTAGTCGTGCGCTTCCTCCTTGGATCGGAGTGTTGTGATGCGGCCGGAGTCGGGGTCGAAGTGGAGCGTCTCCTGGGTGACTCTGCCACCACTCTCGAGAACCTCTTCCTGGCGGGCGATCTCAGCGCGGATTCCCCGTTCGATGAAACGGAAGGAGTTCATGTTCTTCAGCTCGGTCTTCGTGCCGAGCTCGGTGGCGCCGGAAGGGCGCACGGAGATGTTGGCGTCGCAGCGAAGCGACCCCTCCTCCATGTTCACGTCGCTCACCCCGAGTTGGCGCATGGTGGTGCGCAACAGCCGCAACCATTCCCCCGCCTGTTCGGCGGTGTGGATATCGGGCTCGGTGACGATCTCCGCGAGCGGAGTGCCGCCGCGGTTGAAGTCCACGATGGAGGCGTCGGAGGCGTGGATGCGCCCGGAGGCGCCAACGTGGACGAGCTTGGCGGCGTCCTCCTCCACGTGAACGCGATGGATCCTAACGTCGGCTAGCTGGCCCCCTAGGCAGAGCGGCTCGTCGTATTGGGAGATTTGATAGCCCTTGGGGAGATCCGGATAGAAGTAGTTCTTGCGGTGGAAGATCGACCGCGGCGCGAGTTTCGAGCCAACAGCGAGTCCGATCATCAGCCCGAAGTGGATCGCCCGAGCGTTGGCGACGGGGAGCGCTCCGGGAAGGCCGAGGCACACCGGGCATGTGCGGGTGTTGGGTGGCTCGCCGAAGGAGAGCTCGCAGCCGCAGAACATCTTCGTGCGGGTGGCGAGCTGAATGTGGATCTCGAGGCCGATGACGGGCTCATAGGTGCTCATCGTTTTCCACCCCACCCTCCCACGCGCGCCTGGGTGGGGTCGAAGGCGAGCGCCCGCTCGATCGCGTGAGCGGCGTCCAGGAGGCGGTTCTCGCTGAACGCGGGCCCGGCGAGCTGAAGGCCGACCGGCAGGCCCTCGCCGCGAAGCCCTAGTCCCCGCTCGGCCCCCGCCAGGCCGCAGGGGATCGAGATCGCGGGGATCCCGGCAAGCGACATGGGAACGGTGCAGAAGTCGTTGAGATACATGGAGAGCGGGTCGCCGGTCTTGGCGCCCAACTCGAAGGCGACCGTTGGGCTCGTGGGGGTGACGACGAAGTCGACCCTCTCGAAGACCGCGCGGAAATCCTCGACTATCTTCGTCCTCACTCGCTGGGCGCGCCCATAGTAGGCGTCGTAGTAGCCGGAGGAGAGCGCGTAGGTGCCGAGCATGATCCGCCGCTTGACCTCCGCGCCGAAGCCGTCGTGGCGGGTGGCGGTGTACATGCCGACTAGGTCACGCTCCCCTTGGGCGCGCAGCCCATAGCGCACGCCGTCGAAGCGCGCGAGGTTAGAGGAGCACTCGGCGGGCGCGATCACGTAGTAGGCGGATAGCGCGTGTGGGGCGTGAGGGAGGCGCACTCGCTCGACGCTCGCGCCGAGCGCCTCGGCCTGGGCGAGCGCGGCTTCGAAGGCCTCGATGACGCCCGCTTCGATGCCCTCGCCGGCGAGCTCGTCGGGGACGCCGAGTCGCACGCCGTCGAGGCGCTCGGCTGAGGGCAGCGAGATCTCGTGCGGGAAGTCAAGCGAGGTGGCGTCGCACTCGTCGCGGCCGACCATGTGGCGGAGCATGAGCGCGGCGTCGGTCACGTCGCGTGTCAACGGGCCGGCCTGGTCGAGCGAGGAAGCGAAGGCAATCATGCCGTAGCGAGAGACGGCGCCGTAGGTGGGCTTGAGTCCGACGATGCCGCAGAGAGCGGCCGGCTGACGGATCGAGCCGCCGGTGTCGGTACCGAGCGCCCAGGGGGCCAGGCCGGCGGCCACGGCGGCGGCGCTACCTCCCGAGGAGCCGCCGGGAACGCGCGTGGGGTCCCACGGGTTCAACACCGGGCCGTAGGCGGAGTTCTCGTTGGAGGAGCCCATCGCGAACTCGTCCTGATTGGTCTTCGCCAGCAGTGAGACACCCGCGTGTTGCAGGCGCTCGACGGCGGTGGCGGTGTAGGGAGGGAGGTAGCCCTCGAGGATCCGCGAGCCCGACTGGGAGGGGACGTCGGCGGTGCAGAAGAGGTCCTTCACCGCGAGCGGGACCCCGCCCAGCGCGGAGCCGAACGGGGGCGTCGGCGGTGGACCGTCGGCGACCCACGTGAAGCAGTTGAGCCCGTCCGCGCGCGCGCGGACGGCGTAGACGTCGAACAACTCGCGGACGCCTATCTCCCCGGAGTCGAGGGCGCGGATGGCGGCGGCGGCGGTGAGATCGAGCAGGTCGACGGCGCTCACGCGGACCGCCCCATGGTCGAGCACACGCGGGTAGTTGCGCGAATCGAGCCCATCTCAGGCTTGGGGAGAGGGGACGAGGAAGCCCTCGCCGCTCACCGCGGGGGCCTGGGAGAGCACCGCCTCGCGCGGGAGCGAGGGACGCGGCTCGTCCTCGCGCAGGCGGCCTGTTAGCTCGGCGACGTGCGTTGTGGGCTCGACACCGTCGAGGTCGAGCGCGGAGATCTTCGCGACGTGGTCGAGGACGGCGGAAAGCTCGCGCGCCATCGGCTCGACCTCCTCGTCGGCGAGCTCGAGGCGCGCGAGGCGCGCAACGTGGAGGACTTCATCCCGGTCGATCACGAAGGCCGCATTCTACGGAGCGCCGCGCGGGGCGCTCGGTAGAGACGGCCGGCCATCGAAAGCGGCTGCTAGAGGCCCGTGCCGGACGGCGCGGACGGGGGCAACGGCGGCTCCGTAGCAACCGGCGCGGACGAGGGCAACGGCTCTGCGGCAGACGTGGACGGCGGAGACGGTGGCACAGGCGGGGTAGGAGCGGAGGAGGCGGGCGGGCTAGAGCCGCCGATCTCCGGCGAGGGGTCCTCTTCGCTGGTCATCAGATAGCCGCCATAGGTGATGACGGCGGCGGCTATAAGGCCCAGCCAGATGCCGATCTTGATGCCGTAGCTGAAGGAGGCGCCAGCGAAGGAGGCTCCTCCCGAGGGGTGGTGGATAATGCGGTAGAGGATGAGTGCCGTGGAAAGCGCGCCCAGCCCGAGCACGACGGTGCTGAGCCGCACGGGAAGGTCGAGCTTCTGTTGACCGGCGACTAGCACGACCGAGGCGATGGAGACGACGATCGTGATGACCCAGATCCAGCGGCTGTTGGTGAACGTGTCCCATCCGCTGGCGCTGGAGGAGGCGGAGAACGATCCGCCAACCGGTACGCTGCCTTTATAGCTGCCGCCGTACCAGTTGAAGAAGAACAGGAAGACGAAGAACGCTACGGCGCCACCCCCGACCATCCAATCGCTGCGGCGCAAACGGCTGAAATCGAAGCTCATTGCTTGTCTCCCCCGGGGTTTGTTGACTGGCGGACAATCCAGACGCAACATGCCGCGCTCGCGCCGAGATTGCAACTCTCGTCACAATATTCTCCGCTCGATGCGCGGTTCCTGCCCGCGGGGCGGCGGGGAGACTCGCGCTATGGCGCACCGCCGCCGCCGGGATGGCGCGGCTCGGGGGTCGCCGGCGGGTAGCGGGAGGTGCGTTCGTCGCGCATCGACTGCCACGAGCCAGCGGTCACCAGCAGGGCGCCGACGAACGCGAGCCATGCGCCGGCGCAGAGCGTAGTGGCGTTGTGGGGGCGCTCGAGCACGCGTATGACGGCGGCGATCAGCCCAAGGATGCCGAACAGCGTGCCCCACACGGCGGCGGCGACGGGAAACGCGGGCGAGCGCTCGGTGACGGTGGCCAGTGTGAGCCCGAGTGCCGCTAGCGCCGCGAGCATCAGCAGGACAACGGCCGGCCCGAAGGTGCTCCACGCGGAGAGCTTGCCTTCGAGGTTCTCATACCATGGGAGGGTGAGCGCGACGGCGATGCAGATCGCCCCGGCGAGCGCGGCCGTCTCCCCCAGGCGCATGCGCGAGATCTTCATCGGGCTCCCTGTGGGGTCTTTGACGGCGGGTCGATCTCGCGGCGGGCGTGGGCGGCTTGGAGAGTGTTGCGCAGGAGCATCGCGATCGTCATCGGCCCCACCCCACCCGGGACGGGGGTGATCGCGGAGGCGACCTCGAGGGCGGCGTCGAAGTCGACATCGCCCACCAGGCCGCTCTTCGTGCCGGCCTCCTCGGGGGTGAGCCGGTTCATGCCAACGTCGATGACGACCGCGCCCGGCTTGACGAACTCACGCGTGAGGAGCCGGGGGCGGCCTACGGCCGCGATGAGGATGTCGGCGCGGGCACACGCGCCACGCAGGTCGGCCGTGCGGGAGTGGCAGATAGTGACCGTGGCGTTGGCGTCCAACAGCAACCGCGCCATCGGCTTGCCGAACAGGTTGGAGCGCCCCACCACCACCGCTTCGGCGCCTTCCAATTGCGCGTTGACGCTCGCCAGCAGCTCCATGACTCCCAGGGGGGTGCATGGTCGCGGGCCCGAACGGCCAAGCGAGAGCAGGCCCGCGTTGACGGGGGTGAGACCGTCGACGTCCTTGCCGGGGTCTATCCGCGAGGTGAGCGAGGGACCGTCGAGGTGGGAGGGGAGCGGCAGCTGCAGCAGCACGCCATCCACCTCCGAGTCGCCGTTCAGCCCATCCAGCCGCTCGGCGACCTCGTCGAACGTCGCGCTCGCGGTGAGCCGGACGTCGAAGGGCTTGATCCCCACTTCCGAGCACGCGCGTTGCTTACCCCCGACGTATACGGCCGAAGCCGGGTCCTCCCCCACGAGCACCGTCGCCAGGCCCGGCGGAGGCGCGCCCTGAGCAACGAGCTCGGCTATCTCGCGAGCGACCTCAGCGCGTACGCCCGCTGCAACGGCCTTGCCGTCGATGATGGTGGCGGTCATTGCGCGGATCGTATGCGTTCTCAGCGACGACTGACGGGGGCATAGTCGGCCATCAACTTGCGCTCGGAGCCATCGCTTGCGAACCGCACGACGATGATGCCTCCAGGCTCTAGGCCGGTGACGACGCCCTCGCCGAAGGCGGCGTGGATTACGTCCTCGCCGAGTTTGAATGCCGTGGCTGTGGAGGGAGCGGAAGAGTGCCAGGACCCGCTCGCTCCCGCCCCGCCGTGGGCCGCCCGGTGTGGTCCTCCGTTTGTAGAAGCCCTTGCGCTCGCCCCACGACCAAGACCCAGTCCCATGCCCGCGCCACCCGGCCGCGGCGCCGGCAGCTCGTCACGCTCGGTCAGGTCCACCGGGATCTCGTCCAGGAAGCGGCTGCTTAGACCGTAGGTGGAGGCCCCGAACACCGAACGGCGTCGGGCGTAGGTGAAGTAGAGCTCGCGCATCGCGCGCGTGACCGCGACGTAGAAGAGACGGCGCTCCTCCTCGAGACCGCCTTCGTCAAGCGCGCGTTGATGGGGGAACACACCCTCCTCGCAGCCGGCGACGAACACGATCGGGTACTCGAGACCCTTGGCGTTGTGGAGCGTCATGAGCGTCACGAGCCCCCCCTCGTCGCTGCGCGAGTCGGAGTCTGACTTGAGCGCTAGCTCTTGAAGGAACAGCTCGAGCGTGTCCTCCTCGGCCCGCGTCGAGGCGTCGAACTCGTGCGCCACCTCCACCAACTGCTGGAGATTTTCCAAGCGTCCCTGCGCTTCGAAGGCCTTCTCCCCCCCACCCACCGACTCCGATTCGAGCGCCTCGGTGTAGCCGGTGCGCGAGAGCGCCGCTTCCATCAGGTCGCCGACCAGCACCCCGTCGGCGGCAAGCGCGGCGAGCTCCTGCATCGTGGACATGAAGCGGGTGAGCGACTTGATCGCCGCCGCGCCGAGGCCGGGGATGCGGTTGGCGGCGACCGCCACCTCCCACACCGATTGCCCCACGGTGACCGAGTGAGTGAGGATGCGCGAGAGCGACGTCTGCCCCAACCCCCTCCTCGGTGAGTTGGCGACGCGCTGGAAGCTCACCACGTCGAACGGGTTGGCGATCCACGCGAGATAGGCGATGGCGTCCTTGATCTCCGCACGCTCGTAGAACTTGGTGCCGCCGATCACCTGGTAGGCGATCTCGCGGCGGACGAGCGTGTCCTCGATCACCCTCGACATCGCATTCGTGCGGTAGAACACAGCGATCTCCGCACGCGACGCGCCCCCGTCCGCGAGCCGCTCGATCTCCCCCACGACAAAGCGCGCCTCGGCGTGCTCGTCCTCCAATCCGTGCACCCTGATCGGGGAGCCCGCGCCCTTCTCGGACCAGAGGCGCTTGGCTATGCCGCCGCGGTTGTTGGCGATCACGGCGTTTGCCGCGGAGAGAATGTTCTGCGTGGAGCGATAGTTCTGCTCGAGCTTCACCACTCTGGCGTCGGGGAAGTCGTCGGTGAAGTCGAGGATGTTGGTGACGTCGGCGCCACGGAAACCGTATATCGACTGTGAGTCATCGCCCACCACCGCCAGGTTGCGGTGACCTGGGATGTTCACGCGCTCGCCCCTCGTAGGGGCGCGGCGGCCGCCGCCCACGAGCAGCTGCAATAGCCGGTACTGCGCGTGGTTGGTGTCCTGGTACTCGTCGACGAGCACGTCCTTGAACATTTGGGCGTAGCGCTCGCGCACGTCCTCGAAGAGCTCGAAGAGATTGACGGTGCGCAACAGCAGGTCGTCGAAGTCCATCGCGTTCATCCGGTGGAGCTCGCTCTCGTACAGCCGGTAGACCTCCGCGACGACCTCCTCGAAGGGCGTGCCGATCGCCTGCGCGCACTCCTCCGCCGAGAGCAGCTTGTTCTTGACTTGGGAGATCTGGCTGTGAACGGCCGCCGGCGCGAAGCGCTTGGGGTCGACGCCCACCTCCTCTATACAGCGCTTGACCATCCGCCGCGCGTCGGCCTGATCGTAGATGGTGAAGCGCTTGGTGTACCCCAGCCGCTCGCCGCTGGCACGCAGGATGCGGGCGCAGGCGGCGTGGAAGGTCATCAGCCACATCCCGCGCGTGTGGGTCGGTGGGTCCTCGATCAACCTCTCCACGCGCCCTCGCATCTCCTGGGCGGCCTTGTTGGTGAAAGTGATCGCGAGGATCTCGCTCGGGTGGGATTGTCCGGTGAAGATCAGGAAGGCGATGCGGTGGGTGAGGACGCGCGTCTTGCCGCTACCTGCGCCGGCGAGGATGAGCAGCGGGCCCTCGCCGTGGGTGACCGCCTCGCGCTGGGGCTCGTTGAGGCCGTCGAGCAGCGCCGCCACGCGTTCGGGTTGGTCGGTGTGGCCCATCCTCGGAGCATAGAAGTGGGGTCGGCCGCCAGCCGAGGGGTCGAGGGCCGCTCGCCACCGCGGCAAAGGCGTTCGCGGTCGTAACGTTCGGGGGGTGAGAGCGACCGCCATCACCGACGAGGTGCGCGCGTCCTGCGCGCAAATCGCCGCCCAAGCGCAACGTGTTCGCATCGATCTCGATGCGGCCGGGGAGGTGCAACCCGCCGAGCCGCCGGCGCTCGACCCCGAGCGCCACTACCTGGAGGGCGAGCCGGCGGACGTGGCGGACTACATGCTCACGCTCGACGCCATCAACTTCGGCTCGGGCTGGTTTCCCACGCTGCGCAAGCGCACCGCCAATGGTGAACCCGTGAGCGGGTATTTCACGGTGTCGTGGAACCTCGCCGACCACGTCCGCGCGCACGGGCCGCCGACGAGCGCTTGGCTTACTCGGGTGAGCACGCGCGAGATCGCCGCGATCCTCGGCCAGGCGCCCGAGAACGAGTTGATGAGCCTCTACGCGCAGGCGCTGCGCCAGCTCGGCCGCTTCCTGGAGGGGCCAGACGGGCGATACGAGCCGCCCGGCGGATCTGAGCGACGCAGAGAACATTCGCAGCCACCTGGAACCGGCCGGCAGGCCAGGCGAGCGCTCGACTTGGTGTCCGAATCGGGCGGGTCGGCCGAGCGTCTGGCGGCGATGCTCGCGCGCGGCATGGCGATGTTCGACGATCGCGGCTTCTACAAGCGCGCGCAGATCGCCGCCAACGACCTCGCCTCGGCGGGCGTGGCCGAGTTCGGCGACCTCGACCGCCTCACGATTTTCGCCGACAACCTCGTGCCGCATGTGCTGCGCTGCGACGGGGTGCTGGTGTACGACGAGGATTTGACGGCGCGTGTCGATTCCGGCCGGCGACTCACCCTCGGCGGAGCGGAGCGAGAGATCCGCGCCTGCGCGGTACACGCGTGCGAGCTCATCTCGCACCGCACGGGCGTGCCGGCGCGGAGCATCGACACGTGGCTGTGGACCCGCGGCCAGGCCCCCGATTACAAGGCGCGCCCGCGTCACCGTTGCCGCACAGTGTTCTATTAGCTCCCCACCGGCAGGCCCGCGCGGGTCACCGCCGCATGCTCGGCGGCACCGCCGTGGAGCCGGATGCGATGCGAGCGCCGGCTCAGCCTCCGGCTGGGCTGCGACCCTTCACCGGGCGCAGCGCCCTGACCTCGGCGGCGGGCTCGACCTGCTCGCCCGAGAGCTCGGCGACCGCGCGCTCGAGCGCGGAGATGCGGCTCGCGAGCCCCTGGATGGCCTCGGCGATGGGATCGGGCAGGTGGATCCAGTCGGCGTCGGGACCCTCGGGGCGGCGTCCGTCGATGCGCACGGGGTGGCCGGGATTGCCAACTACGGTGGAGTTGGACGGCACGTCGGTGATGACGACGCTATTGGCGCCGATCTTCGCGCCGTGGCCGACCGTGATCGGACCGAGCAGCTTCGCGCCGGAGCCAATCGTTACGTTGTCCTGCACGGTGGGGTGGCGCTTGCCCGTGGCGAAGCCGGTGCCGCCGAGCGTGACGCCCTGGTAGAGCGTTACGTCGTCGCCTATCTCGGCCGTCTCTCCGATCACAAGGCCCGAGCCGTGGTCGATGAACAGGCCGTTGCCGATGCGCGCGGCGGGATGGATCTCGATCCCCGTGAGCGCGCGCGAGACGAGCGCGATCGCGCGCGGAAGCAGCGGGACCTCGGAGGTGTGGAGCGCGTGCGCGACGCGGTGGGCCAGCAGCGCCTGAATGCCCGGCCACGTGGCGATGATCTCGAACGTCCGCACACCGCACGCCGAGGGGTCGCGGTCGCGCGCCGCCGCTACGTCCCGGCGCAGCTCCTTCACGATCCGTGTGGCACCGCCGATGGCGAGCATGGAGAGAGCGTAGCGGGCTCCCCAGGACGCTTCGCGATGGCGCTCGCGCGCAAACGACTGCGCGTTGCCTTCAGCTATCCCCTTAGGTAGGGGCGAAGAAGGCTTGCGAGATGTAGCGCTCGCCCGAGTCGGGCATGATCGCGACGATCCGCTTGCCGGCGTGCTCGGGACGGGCGGCCACCTGAAGGCTCGCCCACAGCGCCGCGCCACAGGAGATGCCGGCGAGCAGGCCCTCGCGCCGCGCGCAATCCCAGGCGGCCTGGATTGCGTTGTCGTCGGATACCGGGATCACCTCGTCGATGAGCTCGCGGTTGAGCACGGATGGGACGAAGCCCGCGCCGATGCCCTGGATGCGGTGCGGGCCGGGGAGCTCGCCGCTGAGCACGGCCGAGCCGCGCGGCTCGACCGCCACGATATGGAGCTGTGGGTTGCGCTCGCGCAGATACTCCCCCACGCCGGTGATGGTGCCGCCGGTACCCACTCCCGCGACAAGCACATCCACGCGCCCATCGAGCGCTCGCTCGATCTCAGGACCCGTGGTACGTCGGTGGGCCGCCGGGTTGGCGGGATTGGAGAACTGGTCGGGCAGGAATACGTCCGGCTGGCGAGCCATCGCCCGCGCGGCTTCAACAGCCTCCCCCATGCCGCCCAGCGACTCGGTGATCTGGACCTTGGCGCCGTAGAGCTTCAGCAGGATCTCGCGCTCGCGGCTCATGCCCTGTGGGAGCGTGAGAACCAGGTCGTAGCCCTTCGCGGCGCATACGAAGGCGAGCGCGATGCCGGTGTTGCCGCTGGTGGCCTCCACGATGGTGGTACGACCCGGCTCGATCCTCCCTTCGGTCTCAGCGGCCTCGATCATGGCGACGCCGATGCGATCCTTCACGCTCCCGCCGGGGTTGAACGCCTCGAGCTTGGCGTAGAGCTCGGCGCGGCCGCGCTCGGCGGGCGTGCCCCCCAAGATACGTGTCAATCGAACGATCGGGGTATCGCCGACGAGGGCGGCAATGTTGATCGGGATTGAGCCCATCCGCCCACGACAATAGTGATCTTCAGCGCTCAGACGCCGGTCATCGTGTGACTCCCCGCAGGCGATTCGCGCGCGTGACGATCAGGACGGAGACGCACCCCACGGTCGCCAGCAGGATCAAATCGATCGAGATCGCGAGCAGCGGATGCGTGAATTCGTAGCTGGCGGCGGTGCCGCGCGTCCTGAACATAGACAACTCGATCTCGCGAGCAAGCGGGGCGAGCGTGAGGGCGGCGACCACTCCGAACAGACCGGACAGCACGATCGCCACGCGACTGCGCGCCGCATCGATGAGCCCCTAGAACGTGGCGAGGTTCTGGCGAATCTGGGACTCGAGCGTGGCTGTAGTCGGCGAGGTCGCGGATCGTGTCGAGGTGGCCGCGAGTGAGCGGATCGAGCGTGAGCCGTATCAACGCGAGTGCGCCGATGGGCGCAGGTCTCCGATGGCAACGGGCATGGCGTAGGCCCGCAACCAGGACACCGAGCCGGCGATCGGCCGTGCCGACGGCGAGCTCATCGCAATCCGAGGACCGTCACAGCGAGGCGGCGGCGGTACTCGCGATGCGGTCGAGCGCGACGTCAAATGTGGTACATGCGCGCGCCCGCGTCGCGCGCCTCGCGTTCGATGACGTCGGCGATGGTGGTGGCGGCGAGCACGTCGCGGGCGGCCTTGGAGGCGTCGCCGAAGACGCCCTCGGCGTCGTGCCCTAGCGGCCCGTCGAGCAACTCGACTACCTCGAGCACCGTCACCTCGGAGGGGTCGCGCGCGAAGCGATAGCCGCCCTTGACGCCGCGCTGGGAGCTGACAAGTCCCGCGCGCCGCAGGATGGCGAAGAGCTGCTCGAGGAACTGCACCGGCATATCGCGACGACGCGCAAGCTCCCCGACGGGAACCGGCTCGGCGCCGCTCGAGCGGCCCAGCTCGGCGAGTGCCGCGACCGCGTAGGGAGACTTGCTCGTAATAGAGATCATCGCGCACGCGCGATGCTACGCAACCTGCTTGCTCGGCGGTCGCTCCACCAGCCAGCCCAGGACGAGCCGGGCAAAGCGCGCTTGGCAGACGGGAGAGATGGGACGCAGCATCGAGGCGCTCGGCTAGGGCTCTAGAGCCAGCCGCGCTCGGTGGCGATGAGGACGGCCTGAGCGCGGTCGACCGCGCCCAGCTTGCCGTAGATGTTGTGCAGGTGGGTACGCACGGTGCTCGTGGAGAGCGTTAGCTCGTGGGCGATCTGCTTGTACACCTTGCCTTCGGAGAGTCGCTGCAACACGCCGAGCTCGCGTGCTGAGAGGGGGCAGGGATCGACCATCCGCTGGCGCTGGCCGGATGAGTTGGGCAGCTCATACATCACCCGACGCAGTTCCTCTGGACCGAGCCCGAGCGTGCGGGCGCAGGAGAGCATCTCCGCGGGCGCCACCGGCGCGCCGTGGGCGTAGTGGGCGAGCATGTCGGCGAGCCGCACGAATGCGGCCTCTCCCGTTGCATCGGCGTTGTGGTGGCGCTCGATGACCGTGGCGATCGCGGGCGGCAGACCCCAGCGGCGGGCGAGCACGCCACCCACGAGCGCATGGTCGACGCCGAGCTCGCGGCGTTCCTGCCGGATGCGCTTCTCGGGCGTGAGACCGCCGTTCTGCACCTCGGCGACGTAGCCTGGGTAGGCACGCACGAGCACCAGCTTGCCCACGTCGTGCAGGAGACTTGTGACGGTGAGTCGGTCGCGATGCTCGTAGCCGACCTCGGCGGCGAGCCTGTCCGCGACCTGCTGGGTGGCGAGCGCGTGCAAGCGGAAGCGCTCGGGCGCCGTGTCCCAACCGTTGGAGCGCTCGAAGAAATCGAACGTACGCACCCTGTTCGCAAGCCCTTGCACGGCCTGGGGCGTGAGTCGCTCGACGGCGGCCACCGCTGTCTCGACGCGCTCCGAGGCGCTCCTCGCATCGTTGGCGAGGCGCATGACGGCGATGATGAGGGCCACGTCGGACTCGACCGCCGCGACAATGTCCGCGGTGGCGACGTTGTCTTTGGAGATCGCAGACAGCAACCGCGTGCGCGACTCCGATAGCGCTGGGAACGCGTCGAGCGCCTCGAAGGCCAGCATCAGACGGCGGCCGTGGCCCTCGTTCTGATGGCGCTCGCCGGATCCGTTTGACTCGTGATCGCCGTCGAGCGCGAGCGAGTGAGAATCCCCGTCGCGTCCGTGCGTTGGCTTTGTGGCTGTGGCCTGCGTTTGCATGACACCCGCTTGGAGATGGTCGGCATCCGAGCCGTCCAAAGTGTTTGTCAGGCATCTATCGGCAGCAGCGCGGCGATTGTTGAGCGCGATCGCGCACGGACGCGGCGGCGCCCTCAAAGGACCGGTGCCCACAAACCCGGGCCGCGGCTTCCAGAGGTGGCCAGAGACGGTCGCGATCGGCGACGCTAGGGATTATCCGGTTGGGTCGTAGCCGCGAGTGCCGCTTCGATGCGGCGCAGACTCTCCTCGCGTCCGAGCAGCACCACGCTCTCGAAGATGCCCGGCGAGACTGTGATGCCGGCGATCGCGACCCGCACGGGCTGGTATACCTCCCGCGGCTTCACGGCGCGGCGCTCGACGATGCCCGAGAGCGCCGCCTCGACGCCGCGCAAGTCAAAGCTCACGGTCTTTGAGAGTTCCTGGCGGGCGTCGCCCAGCACGGCAAGCCCAGCGTCCCCCAGCCAGCGTTCGCGCGCGGAGCGATCGTTGGCGGCGCCCACGAAGAAGAAGCGCGAGAGCGGCCAGAAGTCGGCGAGCGTTTGGATCTTCTCCCTGCTGATGGCGATCGCGCCCTCCAGCAGCGGCCGATCGCCTTCGGCGGCTGTGGCCGCGGATGGGTCGACGCCGCGCAGGTATTCGAGGACGCGGTCGGCGAGCTCGGGGACGGGCAGGTCGCGGATGTAGATGCCGTCCAACCAGCGCAGCTTCACCTCGTCGAAGCGGGCGGGGTTGCGACTGACGCGTGAGAGCTCGAAGCGCGCGACGAGCTCCTCGGTGGACATTACGGTCGCGTCGTCACCGGCGCCCCAGCCGAGTAGCGCGAGATAGTTGCGCACAGCCGCGGGCAGGTAGCCGGCGTCGCGCAGCTCCCGCACGGAGGCGGCGCCGTGGCGCTTGGAGAGCTTCTTGCCATCGGGGCCGTGCAGTAGCGGCAGGTGAGCGTAGAGCGGCTCGGGGGCGTCCTTGCCGAAGCCCACAGCTTTGGCCGCTTGCAGCACGAGCAGCTGCTTGGGCGTGTTGGAGAGGTGGTCCTCGCCGCGCACCACGTGGGTGATGGCGGCGTCGAGGTCGTCTATGGCGACCGCGAAGTTGTAGAGCACCGAGCCGTCGGCGCGGGCGATGACGGGGTCGTCGAGGTGAATGTGCTCGAAGCGTGTGTCGCCTCGGATCTCGTCGTGCACGACGGTGGTCTCCCCTTCGGGCACGTGCAGGCGCACGGCCCCGTCGGACTCGGCCTCGCCGCGGAAGCCCCGCTCCGCGCCGTGGAGAGCCTTGAAGGCCGCCACGTCGGAGGAGGTGGCCGTGGAGCGGTATGCGTGGCCGCTCGCGAGCAGCGCGTCGAGCGCTTCGCGATGGCGCTCGGCGCGGGCGCTCTGGAAGATCGGTCCCTCGTCCCAATCGAGCTCCAGCCAGCGCAGCGCGTCGAGGATCCGCTCGACGTTCTCGGGGGTGGAGCGCTCGCGGTCTGTGTCCTCTATACGCAGCACGAAGGTACCGCCGTGATGTCTGGCGAGCAGCCAGTTGAAGAGCGCCGTGCGAGCGCCACCGATGTGCAGCGCGCCCGTGGGCGATGGTGCGAAGCGAACCCTCATAAGATCTCGGCCGCATGCTAGTCGGCGCGAGCGCTTGCGCGAAACCATGTTGATCGGCGCCCACGTGTCGCCCGCGGGCGGCTTGCCGAACGCGATCGAGCGGGGACTCGAGCGCGACTGTAGGGCGATCCAGATCTTCAACCAGTCGCCGCGCATGTGGAAGCCCACCGTGTTCGCGGTGGATGCTGTGGAGTCGTTCCGCGAGGCGATGGCGAGCAGCCAGATCGACGCGGTGCTTATTCACGCGGTGTATCTGTTGAATTGCGCTAGCGAGGACCACGACATCCGCGAGAAGTCGCTCACGTCGCTCACGCACTCGCTGCGCGTGGGCCACGATATCGGCGCGTGTGGCGTGGTGCTGCACCCTGGGTCGGCCAAGACCGGCGATCCCGAAGCTGCTGTTGCGCGCGCGGGCGAAACCATCAAGGAGGCGCTCGCCGAGAGCGAGGGGTGTGCGCTTCACCTGGAGAACACGGCCGGCGCGGGGGGCACGCTGGGGCGCTCGATCGACGAGCTGGCGGCGCTATTGGAGGCCGCGGGCGGCGGCGAGCGACTCGGTCTGTGCTTGGACTCTTGCCATCTGTTTGCCTCGGGCTATGACATTCGCACCTTCGCGGGCATGGACGCGCTCACAGAGGAGATCGCTGTGAAGGTCGGGATCGAGCGGGTCGGGTCGCTGCACCTCAACGACTCGCAAACCCCGCTCGGGTCAAACCGTGACCGTCACGCAAACGTGGGCAGGGGTGAGCTGGGCGAGGGTGGGTGCGCGGCGTTCCTCTCGGCGCCGGCGCTACAGGATCTGCCGTGCGTGCTGGAGACCCCCGGCGAGAATCGCTCGGGCGCCACGCGCGATGAGGTTCAGCTCGCGGGTAGGTTGCGCGAGCGAGGTGCGCGCGAACGCGTCGGTCGGGCCGACCCCCGCTGATGGTCGTGCGTCGAACAGGCTCAAGCCCGTATCCATCGAGAGCACGAGCTGATCACGCGGTGCGCTCGGCACGCGAGCGACCCAAGACCGCCGGCACGCGAGCGACCCAAGACCGCCGGCACGCGAGCGGCCCAAGGCGCTGGGCGCGCGAGGCGCCCACGATCGTCAGGCCGTCGCGGCCAGCGCCGCGGCGGGCGCCAGCGCGGCTTCGAGCTCTGCTCGCACGAACGGGGTGTGCTGAACGCGGTAGCTCTCGCCGAGACGCAGGATGCGGGTGCCGGCGCTGGTGAGCATCTCGAGCACTACTTCGGCCGTGCCGCGATAGGTGTCTATGACCTCCTTGAGGTCCTCGATCGCGCTGGCCGGCAGACGCGCGGCGTCTACCTTCAACCGCAGCGGCCGCATGGCCGCTGCCTGGGCGATGGACGCCGCTTTGGCCTGACTGTCGGCGCGGGCGATCTCTTCGTCGGTGGGGGCGAACGTATCGACCGTTTGCACCACCAGCGAGGTCTTGTCGGCCTCCTTGTGGTCGACGCGCCCACGCACGAGCACCACCTGGTCGACCGCGAGCGCCGACTCGTGCTCGGCGAGCGCCTTGCCGAAGACGAGCATCTCGACAGACCCTTCGAGGTCGTCGAGCGTGGCGAACATCATGTGGTCGCCGTTGCGCGTGCGAATGCGCTTTGACTCGGTGATGATCCCGCCAACGGTCACCCAATCCTTGTCGCGCCGGTGGGCAAGCGCCGCGAGCGAGCAGTCCGCGCGAGCCCGCAAAGCCTCGCGCATGGGCTTGAGTGGGTGGGCGGAGATGAACAGGCCGATCGCCTCCTTCTCCACGGCGAGCAACTGGGGCTGGTCGAACTCGACGCTCGAGATCGGCGGGTGGCTCGGTCTGAGAAGCCCCGACCCCGGCCCGGAGGCCGCGCTCCCGCCGGCGACCGGCGCGGCCGCTGAGGCGTCGAGGTCGAAGATCGAGCCCTGACCCACGAGCGCGTCCTGCTGGGCCTTCTGACCGGCGGCTTGGGCGGCTTCCAGCACGTCGAGCATCCCCTTGCGCGTTGCGCCCGTGGAGCCTAGCGCGCCGCACTTGATGAGCGCCTCGATCGCCTTCTTGTTGACCGCGCGGCTGTCCACGCGCTCGCAGAAGTCCCATAGAGACGTGAACGGCCGGGCGGGCGGGGATCCCTCGCGCGCCTGCTTGATGGCCTCGACGGCCTGATAGCCGACGCCCTTGACCGCGTCGAGGCCGAAGCGGATGTTGCCGTCGACGACTGTGAACTCGTGGTCTGAGAGGTTTACGTCGGGCGGCAGGATCTCGATACCCATCTCCTCGCAGCGGGCCACGAAGAAGGGGACCTTGTCCTTGGTGGACATCACCGAGGAGATGAGCGCCGCCATGTACTCGGCTGTGTAGTTCGCCTTCAGCCAGGCTGTGCGGTAGGCGATCAACCCATAGCAGGCGGCGTGAGACTTGTTGAAGGAATAGTCGGCCGATTTTTCGTTGGTTTGCCAGAGAGACTCGATGACCTCGGGACTGGTGCCGGACGCGCGGCAGCCCTCCACGAACTCTGGCTTCAGGGCGGCCATCGCCTGGCGATTCTTCTTGCCGATCGCCTTGCGCAGGTCGTCCGCCTTGGCGCCGGAGAAGCCCGCGATCTCCTTGGAGATCCGCATCGCCTGCTCCTGGTAGAGGATCACCCCCTTGGAGGACTCGAGGATCGGACGCAGGCGCGCGTCTGCGTAGGAGATGTCCTCGGGATTGTGCTTGCCTTTGGCGTAGACGGGGATCTGGTCTATCGCCCCCGGACGGTAGAGGGCGTTTAGCGCGACGAGGTCGTTGAACTCGTCGGGACGCACCCGCTTGAGCGCCTCTCGCATCCCCTCGGACTCGAATTGAAAGACGCCGATAGAGTCGCCCCGGGTGAGCATCTCGTAGGTGAGGTGATCGTCCAACGGCAGCGTGGACATGTCCGGACGCGTGCCGCAGGAGCGCTCGATGATGTCGAGCGCATCCTCGATCACGTCGAGGTTGCGCAGACCCAGAAAGTCCATCTTGAGCAGACCGATTTCCTCGATTGGCTTCATCGAGAACTGTGTGACGGTGCGGAAGGAGCGCTCGCCGTCCTCGTCTGTGCCGGCGTCGGCGAGCTGCAGCGGCACGATGTCGGTGAGCGGTCGGTCGGCGATCACGACCGCGGCGGCGTGGATCGAGGAGTTGCGAACGATCCCCTCTAGGCCCTTGGCGACATCGACGATCTTGCGCGCGTCAGGCTCCTCGTCGTAGGCCTTGCGCAGCGGTTCGCCCGCTTTCAGACAGTCCTCGAAGGAGGGCGAGCGACCCATGATCGGATCGGGGATCAGCTTGGCCAGCCGGTCGCCCATGCCATAGTCGAAGCCGAGCACGCGCGCCGCGTCGCGCGTCGCCTGGCGCGGCGCCATCTTGCCGAACGTGACGATCTGCG
>DATBTP010000138.1:0-35338 GCA_036559185.1 Solirubrobacteraceae bacterium
GCTCTCCCTCGGCGGAGGGTCGTCCGGCGTCCGGGTGTGCGCCCATCCCGACGATCGTACGCCACCGGGCAGAGACGGGACCTTCGGGCTCGCCGCCAGCAGCGTTCGCGTATAGGGGTGCTCGGGGCGCTCGAACACGTCGCGGGCGAGCCCCTCCTCGACGATCTTCCCGGCGTTCATCACCACCACGCGATCCGCCACCGCCTCGACCGTGGCGAGGTCGTGCGACACCAGCACATACGCGCACGCGAGCTCGTCTTGCAGCGCGCCCAGCAACTCCACGACCCCACGGCGCAGCGAGGCGTCGAGCGAGGACACGGGCTCGTCGAGCAGCACCAGCCGCGGAGCGCCCGCAAGCGCGCGCGCGATGTTCACACGCTGTCGCTGCCCACCCGAGAGCTCGTGCGGATAACGCGAGCCCTGCGCCGCGGTGAGGCCCACGCGCTCCAGCAGGCGCGCCGCCTCGGGCCGCGCATCCCGGCTCACGCCCACCTGGGCTTGTGCGCTTTCGTTGGTGCGCTCGATGCCTCGCGCACGGAGCGCCATCGCCAACGTGTCGCCCGCCCGCCGGCGCGGATTCAGGGACGCCTGGGAGTCCTGGAAGACGACACCGATCTCTTTGCGCATCATCGCCAGCTCGCCCCGCGAAGCCCGCGCGAGGTCTTGGCCTTCGAGCAGGATCCTGCCGCCGGAGGGCCGCACGAGCCGCGCGATCGAGCGCAGCAGCGTGGTCTTGCCGCAACCCGACTCCCCCACGATCGCAAGCGTCTCCCCCGCGCCCACGCTCAGCGACACGCCCGCGAGCGCCTCGATGGGCTCGGCGCGACGCCCGCGAACCGCGTAGCGCACGCGGAGGTCGCTCACTTCGAGCAGCCCGCGTGTCGGCGGGCTCTCCTCCCGCGATGCGGGGTGGTCTCCCGCTACGGGAGATCGGTCGCCCGCCGCGGGGTGGACTAGCGGCCGTCGTCTCGCGGACGCGGGTTGCAGAGCCTCCAGCAGACCGCGCGTGTACGGATGGTCGGGTTCGCTCAACACCTCCTCGGCGCGGCCCTGCTCGACGATCTTCCCCGCCCTCATCACAGCGATTCGATCGGCCACGTCCGCGACGACGCCGAAGTCGTGCGTGATGAGCACGATGCCGAGCCCCTCCTCATCGCGTAGCCGCTCGAGCTGGGCGAGGATCTGCGCTTGCACGGTCACGTCGAGCGCCGTGGTGGGCTCGTCGGCGAGCAGCGCCTTCGCCCCCAGCGAGAGCGCCATCGCGATCATCACGCGCTGGCGCATCCCGCCGGAGAGCTCGTGCGGGTAGGAACGTGCGCGCTCGCGCGCCCGCGGTATCTCGACACGCTCCATCAGCTCCGCCGCGCGCTCCAGCGCCCGCGCCTTCGAGACGAGCGGTTCGTGTGCGCGGATCTGCTCGGCGATCTGCTCGCCCACGCGGTGCACCGGGTTCAGCGAGGACTGCGGGTCCTGGAACACCATCGCCAGCCGCGCGCCGCGGATCCGTCGCAGCTTCGCCTCAGAGGCGCCGATCAGCTCGTCGTCCCGCAGGAGCGCGCTGCCCGCGATCGTCGTGTTCGGTCCGCGCGTGAGTCCCATCAGCGTCATGGCGCACACCGACTTGCCCGAGCCCGACTCCCCCACGAGCGCCAGCACCTCGCCGCATTGAAGCGCGAACGACACGCCATCCACCGCCTGAACCGGACCGCCGGTCGTGGCGAACGACACGCTCAGGTCACGCACGTCCAGCAACGGCCCGGCGGGCACGTCGGGCACCTCGCTTGGCTCGCCGGCGCGACGATCGGGCAACGGCTCCTCGCGCTCGATCACGACAGCCTCACGCGCGGGTCGAGCGCGGCCTGCGCGAGATCGACGATCGTGCTCAACACCACCACCGCGCAAGCCACCATCATCGTCACCACCATCACCGGAGGGATGTCGAGACGACCGATCGACTGCGCCGCGTACTGGCCGACGCCGCCGAGGTTGAACACCGACTCCACGAGGATCGCTCCGCCGCCGATAACCCACGCGAAGTCAAGGCCCCACAGCGTGACGATGCCCATCAGCGAGTTGCGCAGCACGTGGTGAATCAACACGCGCCGCTCCGAGAGGCCCTTCGCGCGCGCGGTGCGCACGTAGTCCTCGCCCATCACGTCGAGCACGTTCGCGCGCAGGATGCGCGAATACACGCCGATCGACACCACCGAGAGGGCGATCCAGGGCATCAGCATGTGCGTGAACCACCCCCAAGGGTCCTGGGTCAGCGGCACATATCCTTCTAGCGGCAACACGTGCCATTGGTAGCCCAGCCAGTAGAGCATGATCGCGCCGAGGAAGAACACCGGCATCGAGATGCCGGTGAGGGCTACCGCGGTGAGCGCACGGTCGAGCCATCCCCCGGCGTTCACCGCGCTGAGCAGCCCGAACAGCACCCCCACCACCAGCCAGATGATCCCCGCGCCCACCGCGAGGGAGATCGTGGGCGGCAGGTCGCGCACGATTTCATGCTCGACGTTCACCTGCTGGGCGTAGGAGATCACGCTCCCGTCGAACACCTTTTCCATCGTCTTCTCGTACTGCACGTAAATCGGCTTGTCGAAGCCCCATTGCACGCGTATGTCCCGCACCTGTTGCGGCGTGGCGAGGCGCCCCGCCATGCGCAGCGCCGGGTCGCCGTTGGGGATCGCCTGGAAGATCAGGAAGGTGAGCACGGTGATCGCGAACAGCACGGCCACGAGGCCCGCCAGACGCCTGAGCAGGAACACCAGCATCAGAGCTGCCGCCACGGCGGGAAAGCCACCATCACAGCCGCCCCCGCAACGTTGCCTTCGGGTCGAGCGCGTCGCGGAGCGCGTCGGCGAGCACGTTCACCGAGAGCACGGTGAGCACGAGCATGACGCCGGGCACGAGCACGAGGTGAATCGCGCCGGGCATCAGGCGGGTGCCGTCCGCGATCATCGTTCCCCACGAGGGGTTGGGCGCCTGCACGCCGGCGCCCAGGTAGGAGAGCGCCGCCTCGAGCAGGATCGCGTTGGCGACGATGAGGGGCGCGAACACGACGATTGTGGAGGAGAGGTTGGGCAGGATCTCTCCTGCCACGATCCGAACGCCCGCGAAAGGCGGCGGGTAGCCCATCATTCGCGCGGCGTCGACGAACTCGCGCTCGCGCAGCGACAGCGTGTGGGCACGCAGGGGCTTTGCGACGTAGGGGAACACGACCACGCCGATCACAAACGCGGGCAGCAGGAGGGAGCCGCTGTGCAGGGTGAACAGGCCGAGGTCGAGCCCGCCGACCGCGAGCGCCACTCCCAGCGCCACGCCGAGCAGCACCGCCGGGTAGGCCCACACGAGGTCGAACAGTCGCGAGAGCACGCCGTCGGTGATCCCGCGCGCGTAGCCCGCGAGCGTGCCCAGCAGGATCGCCAGCGCCATCGTGATGACGGTGGCGATCGCCCCGATCTCGAGCGAGTTGCGCCCGCCGTAGAGCAGCCTCACCGCGACGTCGCGGCCGTTCGAGTCGGCGCCGAGCAGGAAGCGCCCTTTCCACGTCGGGCCGATCGGCACGCCCGTGGGAGACACGACGTCCACCTGCTTGCCGCCGACGTTCACGGTGTCGGTGATGTGGTTGTCGTTCGGCCCGGTGTGGGCGACGTCTTTCGCGTACACCGGCGCGAGCACGCACAGCAGGACGATCGCGGTGAGCAGCACCCCGAAAGCGAGCGCGACCCCGCTGCGCGCAACGGCCTTCATGAGCTCATCATCGCCACAGAGCCGATCACCTCTTTAGTCGCGCCAGCCCCATCCCGCGCGCACGGAATGGAATGGGTCCGCGCGAGATCGATAGATAGCGATACGCCTCGCACAAGCGTGGCGCGTTTACTTCAGCTGTAGCGTGCTCCAGTCGTTGCCATATACGGGGTGGAAGACGGCCGCCGAGAAGTTGATGCGGCTAGAGAAGAACTTCGGCGCCTCGTCGTAGCCAAACACCGCCATGTAGGCCTTCTGGGCGGTGTACTGGTCAAGCGCCTGCCAGCGGCCCACCACCGTGCTCAGCTGTGAGGAGGGCACGGGGGCGAGCGATTCCAGTTCGCTTTGGATGTGCGGGTCGTTGACCTGCGAGGGGTTGTGGTTTTCGGTAGGGAGGATCGATTTCGCGTTCAGCAGCTGGTAGAAGTCGATCGGGTTGGGGAAGTCCTGGCTGAACGACACCCACCCGGTTTGCGCTTTGTTTGAGAGGTTGCCGATCGTCGCGTAATACTGCGCGTCGGCGACGATTTTCTCGGTGGCTTTGAAGCCGATTTCGTTGAGCAAACTCGCGTAGTAGTCGACGAATTCCTTGTGGGGAGGACGCGAGCCGCCCCACACGGTCACAGCGGTACCGGTGAGACCGGCCTGTTTCACCAGTTCCTTGGCCTTGGCGAAGTTGGCGGCCGAGGTTTCGGAGTTCGGTTCGCCGTAGGGGCAGGGCGCGGAGGGGTGGCCGGGCATCCCCACCGGCAGGAAGAAGCAGCCGGGGTCGAGCATGCCGCTGTCCAGGCGTTGAAGCGCGCGGCGGTCGATCGCGTAGTTGACGGCCTCGCGCGCGAGGGGGTTGTTGAACGGCGCTTCTTTGGTGTTCAGGAAGAAGTACTCGCCGGACACGGTGGGTTCCTTCGCGTAGCGCCCGGAAGCCTGGCTTTGAACCTGCGCGAGTAGCGTCGGGGGGATCGTGTCGTTGTAGTCGAACACGTCGGCGCTATTGCCCAGCACCTGCTCGGCCTCGCTCTGGTTGTTGGACACGATCTTCACGTCCACGTCCACGTGCCCAGGGGAGACGCCCGGGATCGTGGAGCTGGAGAAGTGGGGGTTGCGAACGAGCGCGAAGGACTTGTTGGGCACCACGCTCTCGATCTCATACGGCCCGACGCCCGGTGGAGGGCTGTTGGTGAGGCTCTTCATCGGCGTCCCCGTGGGCACGAGGCCGGCGGCGGGGAAGGCGAGCACGTTGGCGAACGGGCCGTAGGGGGCGACGAGCTTGATCGTGATCTTGCCGCTCGCATCGTCGGTTTCGATCCCCGAGATGGAGGACGCCTTGCCCTTGTCGAAGGCTTCGCCGCCGACGATGTTTTCGGTGAGCAGTTCCTTGTTGCCCCAACCGAGCTTGATGGCGCGCTCTACCGTGTAGGCGAAGTCCGATGCCTTCACGGGGGCGCCGCTCGAGTAGACGAGCCCTTTGCGCAACGTGAACGTATAGGTCTTGCCGTCCTTGGAAACCGTGGGAAGACTCTCGGCGAGGCCGGGGATCAGTTTCGTGCCGGCTTCTCCGGAGGCGTGCGCGTAGGTGAGCAGCCCGGTATAGGCGATCCAGGTCGCCTCGTATGACTGGGTTGTGGCGCCAAGCCCTGGGTCCAGCGATTCCGGCGCGGTGCCCATGAGCACCGTGACGGGGCCTGTGCCGCCGCTTGAAGAGGACGAGCTCCCGCATGCCCCCACGCCTACGGCGAGGACCAGCACGAGCGTCATGCCGCCCAGCGCGCGGAACATCCTATGCACGTGCCTGCCGTCCTTCATGGTGCGTTTCCCCCCTCCTCGCAACCCGGCGAGTCTCGTAATGAGTGCCACGAAGTACATAGTTCGACAACCCTTGTCGGCACCCTTTCACGAAACTTGAAGTATTCGAACGCGCTTGGACGTGCGCCTGGCGATCCGCGCCCTGGCGATCCGATCGGCGCCGCCCAGCCGGGGCGCGCGGCGCGGCGGCGCCGGCCGGCTAACCTTGAGGCTATGCCCGCCCAGGCTTATGCAGGCAAGGAGTGCGTGTGCCAGCTACGCAAGGGGATTTGCGACCAGAGCTGCGTCGCGGACATGCTCGCCACGCCTTTCTACATCGCCTGTTTGAACCTTTCAGGCCCACCCGCCCGCCGCTGCGTGGTGGTTGGGGGCGGGGAGATCGGTTTGGAGAAGGTCGAGGGGCTGCTGGCGTGCGAGGGCGAGGTGACGCTGATCGCGCCGGAGGCCGTGCCGGAGCTCGAGCGCTACGCCGCCGAGGGATCGATCGGTTGGGAGCGGCGCGCATACGCGGGCCCGCGCGACCTGGAGGGCGTCTTCATGGTGATCGCCGCCACGAGCGACACCGACATGAACATCGCCGTGTACGAGGACGCGGAGCGCCGCGCGATGCTAGTCAACGTGGTGGACGTGCCACCGCTATGCAACTTCATCCTGCCCGCCATCGTGCGCACGGGGCCGCTTGCGATCGCGATCTCCACGGCGGGGGCCTCGCCGGCGCTCGCCAAGCGCATCAAGCGCGAGATAGCGGAGCGGTACGGAGAGCCCTACGCGCGCCTGGCGGTGCTACTCAACGAGGCGCGCGGGTGGGCGAAGGCGACGCTGCCTACCTACCAAGACCGCAAGGCGTTTTTCGAGGGGATCGTCAACGGAGATCCCGACCCCGTGGAGCTTCTGCGCGAGGGGCGCGACGCGGACGTGCGGGATCTGATCGCCAGAGCGCGGACCGAACACGAGCGGCGCGTCTGCGCGGTCTGACGTCGCAGACCGCCGACCGAAGGCCGGGCGGAGGACTTTGACGGCACGCTGACAGCCTAGGCAAACGGGTCGCGCGCCTCGATGCCCTCGTAGCGGCGGAAGTCACGGTCGCGCGTATATATGACCGCTACCCCGTGTTCGCGCATCAACGCCGCGAGGTGCGCGTCGGGCAAATGGTTTCCGCGCGTGTCCTCACCGGCGGTGGCGCGGTAGGTCTTCCAGAATCCAACGCCCTCGGCCTCCGTGCGTACGGTAGGACGTTCGAGCAAAGCCGTGATCGTGGCCGTCGCCTGATCTGGCGCCACCGGGTTCGGGAAAATCGAGGGATGGGTTGCGATGCGAAGGAATCCCACGATCGTCGGCCAGAACAGGTAGAGCAGACCGGGACCACCCGCGAGCCGATCGATAAGCTCCTGAGCACGACCGTGCAATGGATCGTCGCCATTGCACGCGTACAGCAGGACGTTCGTATCGACCGTGGCGCTCAAGGCGACTTCGGATCGCCGTCAAGCACTCGCCAGAGCTCGTCCTTGTCCTGCAAGTCGAGCTTGGGCCTACCCATATGCCACGTCGGCCATTTGAATGACTGGGTCTCGGAGACCGTCTCATTTGCGAGCGACACGGCGAGCCGCTCGGACGCCAATTGCCCCATGCTCTTGTGCTCCGTGCGTGCCCGGCGACGCAACTGTGCCAGCACCGAGGAATCGATATCGAGGGTTGTTCGTGTCATGATGCGTGATGATGGTATATCGCACATCTGATGTCCACACCTGCCCCACTAATCTGTGACAGGCGGTGGTGGAGCTTGACGGGCTGACGCGCAACTACGGCGAGCGCGTGGCGCTCGAGGACGTAACGCTCTCGCTTGCTCAAGGCAAGACCCTCGTCGTGTTCGGCCCCAACGGGGCGGGGAAGACAACTTTGCTGCGCATCCTGGCGACGCTGCTGCGTCCGCACTCGGGCTCTGTGTCGGTGTTCGGCAAGCGGTTGCCCGAGGAGGCGTGGGAGGTGCGCGGGCGGATCGGCTTCCTCGGCCACGACCCCTTGCTCTACCGAGAGCTGAGTCCGAGAGAGAACCTGCGCTACCACGCCCGTCTGCACGGTGTGACTGACGAGCGCGTCGAGGAGCGGCTAGCGGCCGTTGCGATGAGTCCTCGCGCCGACGAGCCGGTGAGAACGCTCTCGCGTGGGATGGCCCAACGCGTGGCGGTCGCCCGCGCGACGCTCCACGACCCCGACCTGCTGCTGCTCGACGAGCCCTACGCGAATCTCGACCCCGCCGCGATCGAGCAGGTGGAGCCTTTGATCGGCGCGTCGAGCGGTCGCACCCGCGTGCTCTCGAGCCACGATCCGGGACGCGGCCTTGCCCAAGCGGACATCGCGCTGGGTTTGCGCGACGGGCGCGTCGCCCTACTCGAAGAGGCGAAAAACGTGACCCATGACGCGGTCGCGGGGTTGTACCGATGAGTACGCCCACCCATTCGGGGAAGACAGGGCCGCATGCGGCCCTGTCTCGGGACGTACATGTACGTCCCGACGGACCTGTACATGTACAGGTCCGAACAGCAAAGGTGGTGCTCGCGCTGCTGCGCAAGGAGCTGCTCGTGGAGCTGCGCACGCTCGAGTCCGTGCCGGGCATGGCGCTCTTCGCCGTGACCACTTTCGTGGTGTTCCACTTCGCGCTCGACCAGAACACCGTGAGCGGGCAGGAGGCGGCGGGGATCCTGTGGGTGACGCTGCTGTTCGCGGCGATGCTCGGCGTGAACCGCCTGTTCGTCGCCGACGCTGAGCAGGGCGGCTTCGACGGCTTCCTGCTCGCGCCCGTGGATCGCGGCGCGCTCCTGATCGCCAAGGCGATCTCGCTGCTCGCCTACCTGCTCGTGCTCGAGCTGGTGGCGGTGCCCGCGTTCGGGCTCCTACTGCTCGGCCCTCCGCTCGGACAGGCGTTGCCGGGGCTGCTCGCCCCGCTCGCGCTCGGCGATCTCGGCGTGGCGGCCATCGGCACGCTCATCGCGGCGCTCGCGGTGCGCACGCGCGCGCGCGACCTGCTCGGGCCGATGCTCACACTGCCGCTGCTCGTGCCCGTGGTGATCGGCTGCGCGCGCGCCACCGCTCCGCTCTTGCGTGCCGGGCCGGGCGGCGCGGGCGCTCTGCCGCCGCGCTGGCTTGCAACGCTCGCGCTCTATGATCTTGTGTTCGGCCTCATCGCCTACGCCGTTTTCGACTTCCTCCTGGAGGACTAAGGCCACCGATGCGCAGCCCTTCACTCCGCGCCCTCTCCATCTCAACCGTGGCGGCTTTTTGCGTGGCGCTGAGCCTCGTATTCTTCTACGCCCCAATCGAAGCCGAAGAAGGCTTCCTGCAGAAGATCTTCTACCTGCACGTGCCGCTCGCGATCGTCACGCTCGCGGGCTTCGTGATCGGCGGGCTGATGGCGATCGCGCACCTGCGCACGCGCGACGCGCGCTGGGACCTGCGCTCCTATGTGGCCATCCACATGAGCCTCATCTTCGGGGCCGCGGCGCTCGTCACCGGCTCGATCTGGGCGCGCGCGTCGTGGGGTCACTGGTGGGTTTGGAACGAGCCCACGCTCGTCTCCTTCTTGATCGTGTTCCTGCTCTACGCCACCTACCAGCCGCTGCGCTTCGCGATCGAGGACCCCGAGCGCCAGGCCCGTTACGCCTCCGTGTTCGCGATCACCGCCGGCGCCTTCGTGCCGCTCAACTTCATCGCCGTACGGCTGTCCGCCTCCTACGTGCACCCGCGCGTGCTGGGCGGCAGCTCGAACCTGCCGGCGCCGATGATGCTCACCTTCCTCGTCTCTTTGGCGGCGATGGCGTTGCTGTTCGCCACGCTCTACTCCTATGAGCTGGCGGCGAAGCGCACGCGCATACTGCTCAAAGCACGCTCCAGGATCCTCGGCTTCCAGTGACCATGCTCGCCGCAACCCTGCCCGAACACTCAAACGACGGCTACGTGGCGGCGGCCTACATCGTGTTCCTCGCCATCGTTCTGATCTACGTGGCGATCATGGCCGTCCGCCTGGGCCGCGTGCAGCGCAAGGTGGAGGAGCTTCGTGGTGATACCGACACGGGGCGACTCGCGCGCGCGCGCGAGTCAGCCTCTGAGGAGGAGCCCAGCACCCACACCTTCCAGGGCGCAAACCCAGGGGGTCGGGGCCCGCGCGCGGAGGGTGAAGGCAAGGAGCGCGAGAAGGTATGAGCACCGTCACGGGCACAAGCGAGCTGCTCGCCCTCGGCATGTCGCACAAGACGGCGCCCGTCGCTCTACGCGAGCGGCTTGCCTTCAGCGAGTCCCAGGCCGTTGAGTTCGCCGAACAGGCCGTCGCAAGCGAAGAGGTGGGCGAGGCGGTGGTGATCTCCACCTGCAACCGCACCGAGATCTACCTCGTCGTAGGCGATCCCGTGCAAGCGGAGACCGACGTGCTTGGGATGCTCGCCCGCCGTGCCGGCATCCGTCCCACCGAGCTCGCCCAGGAGATCTACTCGCCGCGCAACTGCGAGGCGGCGCGCCAGCTCTACCGAGTGACCGCGGGCCTCGAGTCGATGATCGTGGGCGAGGCCGAGATCCAGGGTCAGGTCAAGCGCGCTTATGAGGCGGCGCTCGCCGCGGGTGTGACGGGGCCTCTGTCGAACCGCCTGTTCGCCGCCGCCCTAACGACCGGCAAGCGCGTGCGCTCGGAGACCGGCATCGGCTCCTCGCGCGTGAGCGTGCCCTCGGTGGCGGTGGACCTCGCCCAGGACGTGCTCGGCGGGCTGGCCGAGCGCCGCGTGATGCTGCTCGGCGCGGGCGAGACGAGCGAGCTGACCGCCCAAGCTCTCGCCGACCAGGGCGTGGGCACGATCTTCGTGGCCAACCGTCACGCCGATCGCGCGCGCCACCTCGCGCAGCGCTTCGGCGGCTCGGTGGTGGGCCTCGACAAACTTCCCGAGCAGCTACTCGAGGCCGACATCGTGGTGTCCTCCACCTCCTCGCCGCACCCGATCGTGGGCGCCGAGGAGCTCGAGGTGGTGATGGAGCGGCGCACCGGCCGTCCGTTGCTTCTGATCGACATAGCCGTGCCACGCGACATCGACGCGCGTTGCGCCGACATCGAGGGGGTGACGTTGTACGACATCGACGACCTCCAGGAGGTGGTACGCCGCAACCTCGGCGCGCGCGAAGAGATCGTGCCCCAGGCGGAGGAGATCGTGGAGGAAGAGATCCACCGCTTCGCGCGCTGGCTCGGCCAGCTGGAGACGCTGCCCACCGTGAGCGCGCTACGCGAGCACGGCAGCGCGCTGGTGGAGCAGATCCTCGCCGAGAACGAGGGTCGCTGGGAGTCGGCCTCAGAGCGCGACCTCATGCGCGTGGAGGCGATCGCGCGGGCGGTGCTCAACCGCCTGCTCCACGAGCCCACGATCCGCCTGCGCAGCCTGTCGGAGGGGCGCGCCGGGGAGGGCGCCCACGGCGGCGGGCAGGCGGGAGTTCACGCGAGCCTCCAGCTCGTGCGCGAGCTGTTTGGTCTCGATACCCCACAAGCGGGCACAAGCGGCTCGGCGGAGGCCGCACAGCGCGATGAGGAGGGCAGGGTCACCCAAGAGAAGCTCGCCGAGGTGCGCTCGATCGAGAGCGCGCGCAGGACTTCGTGACCGCCCAACCATCCCGGCGGGGCAGAATGCTCCGACCCGCCGTCAGGACGGCATGCGAATAGGAACGCGCGGGAGCGCGCTCGCGCTCGCGCAGGCGCGCCTGGTGGCCGAGCGGCTCGGCGGAGGCGAGATCGTGGTGGTGCGCACGCGGGGGGATGAAGAGGCAAGCGAGGGCGCGACCCCCAGGAGCGGCGACAAGTCGCGTTGGGTGGGCGAGCTGGAGCAGGCGCTGCTGGCGGGGGATGTTGACCTCGCGGTGCACTCCGCCAAGGATGTTCCCGGCGAGATCTCCCACGGGCTCGAGCTGCTCGGCGCCCCGGCGCGGTCCGCGGCCGAGGACGCCCTCGTGGGCGCCGGCTCGCTCCAGGAGCTTCCACGTGGCGGGCGCGTGGGCACGAGCTCCGTGCGCCGCGCCGCGCAACTGCGAGCGGCGCGTCCCGACCTGCGGGTGGTGAGCTTGCGGGGGAACGTCGACACGCGCCTGCGCAAGCTCGCCGACAGCGCCGCGCGCACACACCAGACTCGCGGCGAGGTCGAGCAGGAGGGCGCGCTCGACGCGATCGTGCTTGCAAGCGCGGGGCTTGCGCGGTTGGGTCGCGAGAGCGAGATCGGCTGCACGCTCGACAGCGCGAGCTTCGTCCCGGCGCCCGGCCAGGGCACGCTCGCGCTGCAGGGGCGAGTCGACGACGGCGCCACCCGCGCGGCGGTGGCGCCGATCCTCGACGGCGACGCCTCGGCCTGCTTGAAAGCCGAGCGGGCACTCGCGCGCGCGCTCGACGCGAGCTGCAACACCCCGCTAGGCGCCTACGCCGAGCCGGCGGGCTGCGGCTGCCTGTACCTGCGCGCGTGGGTTGGGCTCCCAGACGGCTCGCAGTGGATCTCCGACGAGCTGCTGGGCGGCTTCTATGACCCCGACGAGCTCGGGCGCCGCCTGGGGGAGCGATTGGAAGCGGTAGGCGCCCGCGCGCTGCTGGAACGCCCCGAGGAGGCAACGCTTGAGCGCTCCTGAGCAAAAGCCCGGACGCGTGCACCTGGTGGGCGCCGGACCGGGCGATCCCGGCCTGCTCACCGTCCGCGCGGTGGAGCTGATCGCGCGTGCCGACACGATCCTCTATGACCGCCTGATCCCCTCGAGCGCGCTTGACGGCGCGCGCGAGGACGCGGAGCTGCGGTTCGTGGGCAAGCAGGGCGGCGGCGAGGCCGTGCCCCAGGAGCACACCACCGCGCTCTTGATCGAGCGCGCACGCGAAGGACGCGAGGTGGTGCGCTTGAAGGGAGGCGACCCGTTCGTGTTCGGTCGCGGCGGCGAGGAGGCGCTGGCGTTGCGCGACGCGGGTATCGACTTCGATGTCGTGCCGGGCGTCACGGCGGGCGTGGCGGCGGCGGCGTATGCCGGCATACCGGTGACCCACCGCGGCCTCTCCACCGCGGTGGCGCTCGTCACGGGGCACACGCGCGAGGACGCGCCGCCCGGCGCCGGGCGCACGCGCGCGAAGCCCACGGGCGCCGCTGAGCCGGGCGGAACATCCGACGCCGCGCAAACCTCCGACGCCGCGCAAACCTCCGACGCCGCGCAACCCTACGACGCCGCGCAAGCCTCCGACGCCGCGCGAACCTCCGACGCCGCGCGAATCTCCGACGCGGCGCAAGCCTCCGACCCAACCGACGACCACGAGCCCGACTTCGACTGGGAGGCGCTCGCGGCGTTCCCGGGCACACTCGTGTTCTACATGGGCGTGCGTGCGCTTCCGGGGATAGCGCGCGCGCTCATCGACGCGGGGCGCCCCGAGTCACAGCCGGTGGCGCTCGTGGAAGGAGGCACGCTGCCGACCCAGCGCACCGTCACCGGCACGCTCGGAACGATCGCGGAGGTGGCGCGCCGCGAGCAGATGAAAGCGCCGGCCGTGACCATCGTGGGCGCCGTGGCGGAGCTGTCGCAGAGCCTTCATTGGCTGCCCGTCCGTCCGCTTACGGGGCGTACGGTGGCCGTGACGCGCGCGCGCGCGCAGGCATCGCGGCTCGCGCGACGGCTGGAGGAGCTGGGAGCGGAGGTCGTGCAGGCGCCCACGATCCGCACGCAAGCGCTCACGGAACCCGAGCCCGCGCCGCTCGACCCTTCGCCGTATGACCTGATCTGCGTCACGAGCCCGAACGCGGTGGAGTATCTCCTCCAGCGGCTCGACGACGGGACCCACTCACCCGGCGACGCGCGGGCACTTGCCGGCGCGCGGGTCGCCGCCATCGGTCCGGGGACCGCGCGGGCGTTGCGCGAACGGGGGATCCTCGCCGACGTGGTGCCCGAGCGGTTCGTCGCCGAGTCGCTCGTGGAGGCGCTCGCCGGTGTAAACGCCCGCCGCGCGCTGGTGGCGCGGGCGCGCGAGGCGCGCGACGTGCTCCCCGACGCCCTGAAGGCGCGTGGCATCGAGGTGGACGTGGTGGCGCTGTATGAGACCGTCGCCGAGCCGCTCTCCCCGCGCGCGCTCGAGCGAGCGCGATCCGCCGACTACATCACGTTCACGTCGTCCTCCACGGTGCGCTTTTTCCTGGACGCGGCAGGCCCGCCTTCGGCGAAGACGAAGATCGTCTCGATCGGGCCGGCCACCAGCGCAACGCTCAGGGAGCACGGTCTGGAGCCACACGTCGAGGCGTCCCAACACGACATCGACGGCCTCGTGGAGGCGCTGCTCGTGGACGCCGCCGAGAATGGATAGGGCCGCGACGAGCGATCACGGACACGGGGTCGAGGCGGCGAGGCTGGGCGCCCCACGGGTGCACCTGCGGCTGACCGACTCGACGAACGAGCGGGCGCGGGAGCTGGCCACGGCGGGCGCGCCGCACGGCACACTCGTGACGGCCGCCGAGCAGACCGCCGGGCGCGGGCGGCAGGGACGCGCCTGGGCGGCGCCGGCGGGCAGCGCGCTGTTGTGCTCGCTGGTGCTACGAGACCCGCCCCCTCTGCTCTCGCTGATCGCGGGGGTGGCGGTGTGCGACGCTGTGGGAGGGGACGCGCGCGTGAAGTGGCCCAACGATGTGGTCAGGGAAGAGACGGCCCAGGCCCAGGCGGCGAGCGCGGCGACAGACGATCAGGCCCACGCCGCGCACACGGCGGCGTCGAGGCTCGCCAAGCTCGCGGGCATACTCGTCGAGGGCCGCCCGCAGGGGGGCTGGGCGGTGCTGGGTGTCGGCGTGAACGTGGCGGTGCCCATCGAGCGGCTGCCGGCGCGGGCGCGCGCGGGCGCGGCGAGCTTGGAGCGGCCGCGGAGCGCGATCGAGCCGCTGCTCGCCGACCTGTTGGCGGCGCTCGAGCGACGTATGGCCGAACCCGCCGAGCGCGTCTTGGATGCGTGGCGCTCGCGCGACGCGCTACTCGGCCGCGCCATCTCCTGGACCGGGGGCGAGGGACGCGCTGATGGAATCGACGACCGGGGCCGCCTGCTCGTCGGGCTTGGAGGCGGCGCCATCGCGACCCTCGACGCCGGCGAGGTTCACCTGAGACTGGTTTGAGGGCTTGTCGGGGCGGCGGCCGTTGCGCCGGCGACGGTTGCCGCGGGCGCGGCGCTTGGGGAAGTTGCGAAGCAGCTCCCTGGCGAGCGCGGGCGGCTTGCGCGCCATGCGCGTGCGCGCGCCGCGCAACACCTCCTCGGCCTCGGGCGTGTGGGCAAGCGCGGCGGCGAGCAGCGCGGCGGCAAGGCGACGGTCCTGCTTGCGCGCCGCGTGCACGAGGCGGCGCGCGTTGCGCGCGTGGGCGCCGCCGGCGGAGTTGACGAGCAGGCCGAGCAGGCGCTTGGTCTCCGGCCAGCGCTGCACGGCGTACTCCTCGTGCACTTCGCGCGTGTACTCCGCCAGGCGCCAGATCCAGGCGTTGGCCTGGTCGCGGCGGCCGATGCGACGCTCGACGAGCGCGCGGAGCATGATCTTGGCCGCCTCACGGCGCTCCTCGCGCGGCCAGGCGCCGGCGATGTCGATGGCCGTGTCGAAGGCGTCGGGGTCGCGCAAGGCGGCGATCTCCGAGAGGGCCTTCAGGCGAAGCTGTGGGCTCGTGTTGCGCTGCACGGCGGTGATCAGGAAGCGCGCCTTCAGCTCGCCGGTGCGGTCGAAGTGGAGCATCGCTCTTGCCCGGCGCCAACCGTTGGGGGTGACGCGCGCGCCCGCGAGCGCCGCCCACACGTGCTGCTCGCCGTAGTCGAGGTGCTCGACGGCGATGCGCCACAGCTCGCGCTCGAACACTTCGTGGCGGCGCTCTTCCTCGGCGCACACCGGCAGCACGCGCCGCTCCACGCGCATCCGCCGTCCGCGTCCGCGGCGCACGGGCCCAACGACGATCGCCCCGCCGCGATAGACGTCGCGGTCGAGCAGCGAATGGAGCGTCACCACGGGGTCGTCGTTCTTGGTGGCGGGGTGGACGAAGTCGACCACCAAACCCGCCTCCTTGCCGGGGTGTCGGCGCGTCACGCGGCCGACGCGCTGCTGGTAGATGCGCTTGGAGGCGGTCGGCGCGAGGTGCACGCAAACGGTGGCGCGCGGGCTGTTCCACCCCTCGGCGAGCAGCTGCGCGTTGATGAGCACGTCGATGTCGCCGCGCTCGTAGCGGGCGAGGATCTCGGCGAGCTCGCGCTTGGGGGTTTCCCCGGATACGCCCATCGCCTTGATGCCTTCGGCGCGGAAGGCTTCGGCGAGGTTGTAGGCGTGTTGCACGCCCGCCGCGTACACGACGCCGGGGACACCGTTGAAACGCGTCTTGTAGAGGTTGGCGGCGGCCATGTTGAAGGGCTGCTGATCGAGCAGCGCGGCCAGCTCCTCCTGGTCGAACTCGGTGTCCACCTCGCCCCTGCGCAGCGGCACGTTGGCGATCGTGCGCACGCCCACGCCGGGAGAGATGCGTACGCAGCGAAGCGGCGCGATCACGCCCCGGCGCGCTGCCTGGGCGAGGTCGAAGCGCGAGGTTTGCGTGGGGAAGAGGTCGGTGACGTGGCGGGCAATGAGCGCGCCGGTGGCGGTCATGCCGATGAAGATCGGCCCGGTCCAAGCGCGGATGGCGGCGCTCGTCTTCTCACCCAGCGCGGTGTGGGCCTCGTCGCAGATGACGATCGTGTAGGCGCTCGATATGCGCCCGGCGTTACGCACGAACCATTGGTAGGTCTCGACGGTGACCGGACCCTTGGGCGAGTCCTCGCCGACGTAGAGCGGGCGGGAGATGCGCTTCTGGTAGCCGCGCTCGCGCAGCTCGCCGTGGAACTGGTCGACGAGGTTGCGCCGATGGGTGAGGATCAGGATGCCGCCGGTTTGCGAGGCCTCCACGAAACCGAGCGCGGCGACCGTCTTGCCGGCGCCGGTGGCGTGCTCGAACCAGAAGCGCTTGGCGGCGTTGGGATCCTCGGGCTGCTCGGCGAGCGCATCCTCGTCCTCCTCTTCCACCCAGTCGCGGGGGTCCTCGTCGGACTCCTCCTCTAGCGCCTCCTCGTCCTCGGGTTCGGGCTCAGGCTCGGCGAGCTCGGGCTCGTCCTCGAAATCGTCCTCGTCGTCGTCCTCGTCCGGCGCGGCACGCTGGACGGGGCCGAGATCGTCGTCGTCCTCGTCGTCGTCCTCGTCCTCCTCCTCGTCCGGGTCGGCATCGACTTCGATCTCATCGCGACTCTCCCCGTCCTCGCGCGACCTTTGCCCATTGACTTGCGTCGCGGAAGGCTCTCCGCCCGCTCCCGGTGACGGAGGGTCGTCGGGACCGAGGATCGCGGCGGACGCGAGCAGCTCGGGCGAGGCGGCCGCGACGGCGCGGCCGTTGCCTTCCGCGGAGCGCTGCGCCTCGGCGAGCAGGGCCGTGAGCGTGCCCGACAGCGCGTCGACCTGGTGGGCTGAGAGGACGGTGCCGTCGGCGAGCTTGGGCTCGTCCTCGGAGAGCACGCGCTCGAGCCCGAGCAGCAGCGAGAACTTGCGGCGCCAGTCGGTGGAGGGGAACTTCGCGCCGTCCTTGACCTCCGCGAGCGCCTGGTCGAGCGCGCGACGGCGCGGAGAGCCACTCGTCAGCGCGACGGCGGGATCCTCGCCGTCGTGGACGAAACGCTCGCGCACGAGCTTCTCCGCGCTTGCGATTTCGGCGGAACTGGGAATGGACGCGGCCGCGAGGGCCACTGCTGTGGACTCGGCCATGGAGGCTCTGGGGCTTCGAGATGGAGCCGTCGCAGAAAGAGCTTCAGCGCGACTCTTGAAACCGGCGCTTGCGCCGGAAAGGCTCGGGGAAGGTCTGATCCCCGCTGATGTATCGAAGGATACAGCACAACGGCGACGGATTGAAGAGGAGGGGCCGCGACCGTCGATCTGACACCCTTCTCAGGGCATGAGCTCGCGCCGCGCGATCGCCACGCTGGCCTGCCTCGCCGTGGCGGGGCTGATCGCCGTGGGCGTATCGCGGCTACCGGGGAGCTCCTCCACCGACACCTCGCCCGCGCGACTAACCAGGGCGGGGGCGCGCGCACTGCTCGCGGGCTCCCCGCCGGCGCTCGCGTCGCTGCACGCCCAGGGGAGCGAGCTGCTCGAAGGCGGAGAGCGCGCGCTGCGCGCGAGACTCGCGGCGTTGAAGGGCTACCCGGTGGTGATCAACAAGTGGGCGTCGTGGTGTGTGCCCTGCAAGGAAGAGCTCGCCGCCTTCCAGCGCGCGTCGGCCGAATACGGCAAGCGGGTGGCGTTTGTCGGGATCGACTCGGGCGACTCGGGGAGAGCCGGCGCGGTGGCGTTCCTGAGGTCGTTCCAGGTGAGCTATCCGAGCTACTACGACCCCAGCGGAGGGCTCGGCGAGCAGATCACCGATTCGTCGTTCACACCGGTGACGGTGTTCATCGCCCGCGACGGCAAACGTTACATTCGCCAAGGCCAGTATCCAGACGTGGGGAAGTTGCGTGCGGACATCGAAAACTACGCTTTGAATGCCTGAGATAAGGGTGGACCCGCTGAGCGGGCACAAGGTAATCGTCGCGGGCGAGCGCTCGGTGCGCCCGGGGGGGGAGCCGAGATGCGCGGCGCCGGCGCCGATCGACGTGGAGCGCGACCCGTTCGCGGAGGGCCACGAGGACCGCACGCCGCCGGAGCTGTACGCGCTGCGTCCGGACGGCGGCGCGGAGAACACGCCGGGGTGGACGGTGAGGGTGGTGCCGAACCTCTATCCGGCGCTATCGCGGGACTCGCCGCAACCGCCGCCCGATGCGCAACCCGACCTCTTCCACGCCGTGCCGGCGAGCGGCGCGCACGAGGTGATCGTGAACGCTTTGGAGTCGGTCCTTTCGCTCGCCGAGCTCCCGGTGGAGCGATTGGCGGCGGCGATGGAGGTGTGGAGGGAACGCATGCGCGCCCATGCGGATTGCGCGTATGTGCAGCTGATCGTCAACGAGCGACGCGAGGGGGGCGCGTCGCTCGAGCACACCCATTCGCAGCTCTACGCGCTCGACTTCGTGCCGGGCGAGGTGGCGCGCGAGCGCGAGCGTTGCGGCGCCTACGCCACCCGCACGATGGGGAGGGGGCTACTCGAGGATCTCGTCGCCGAAGAGGTGCGTAGGGGAGAGCGCGTCGTGGCGGTCGACGAGGAGGCGGTGCTGATGGCGCCCTTCGGGTCGAGGCTTCCCTTTCAACTGATGCTCGCTCCGCGCGTGCCGCGCATGCGCTTCGAGGACGACGGGCCGCTCGGCGCGGCGCTGCTCCACGACGGGCTCTCGCGCCTCGCGCGCCACTTCGGGTCGAGCCCGCCGCTGAACATGTGGGTGAGGACGGCGCCACGCGGCGCCGAGCACTTCTGCTGGCGGATCGACGTGGCGCCGCGGCTCACGCATCTCGCCGGGCTCGAGCTCTCCACGGGGGTGAACCTCAACATCGTCGCTCCGGAGCACGCGGCGGCGGTGTTGCGGGAGGCGTGACCCACCCCCGCTCCCTTGTGTGAGCGCCGCCGGGGAGGGCAGGTCAGCAGGTGAGGCTTCTACGCGAGTCGGCCCCGGTAATCTGGCGCGCGTGCCCCCCGTCGAACGAATGGTCCCCAGCTTCGCCGCGGAGCCTCCACAGGAGGGCCTGCCCTACGGTCGCTGGGCCGAACGCCTGGAAGCGGAGCTGCGCGGGGCATGGGCTTCGCTTGACAGCGACGCCGAGGACCTCGGCGAGCCGGGCGAGCTCACCTGGTATCCCGACAGAACCTGGCACGGCCGCCGTTACGTGCCCGCCACCTGCATCACCTCCAAGGGCTACGAGCTGTTCGGCTACGTGCGCTTTGTCACAGCAACCGGCGAGGGAGAGCCGGCGGAGGTCACCGCCCACGGCGACTTCACCGAGGAGACCGCCGAGCGCAACCCCGACTGGAAGCTCGACGTGTGCGACGAGGTGATCGGCTCGTGGCGCGGCACGGAGGGGGCGGTCGCCGCGATGACGCTCGTGTGGGGCCGCCCCCTCGTGGGCGGCGGGCGCGTCGTCACCGCCGAGCTCGGCCGCGCCACGGTCGACCAGTGCGAGCTCGTCGAGCAGCGCTTCACGCTCATCGCGCCCGACGATTACAGGCACGACCTGCTGGAGCTAAAGCTCTGGGGGGCCAGAGGGCAGGAGCTTGCCCACGAGTCGCTTTATGAGGCCGAGGGGGAGGAGGAGAGTGTCGAGGAGGACACGCCGGCGGCGTGAGCCCCAACCGTTGGAAGCCTCGGCGGTGGCGTGAGCCCCAACCGTTGGAAGCCTCGGCGGTGGCGTGAGCCCGCCTAGTGGGGGCGCGGTCCGGTGGGCTGGTTGTAGGCGTCTACCCACGTACTCACCCATCCCGCGATCGCGTCCACGCGCGTATACACGGTGGGACGGCGAGTCGAGCACGGTCCGTAACCGTGGACGGTGACGCCCACCTCCACGGTTTCGCCTTCGGTGGGTCCGGGTGCTAGCAGAGGCCCGCCGCTGTCGCCGCTACAGGCTCCCGTTGAGTATTTCGGAGGCGTGATCGCGCACAGCTCCCCCTTCGAGAAGAAGGGCGGCGCGTTGCGCTCGCACCAGCTATTTGCCTGTACCACGGTGGGGGCGAAGTTCAGTGCCTTGGTGAAGGTTCTCTGATTAAACGAAGTCTTTCCCCACCCCGCCACGGTCGCTGTCGTGCCCGCTTCCAGCAGGCTTGACCGACCCTGTGCGGCAAGCGTCACCGCCGGCGCCGTCACCGGCGCCGATAGCACCAGCAGCGCCGCGTCGCCCACGTCGAGCGAGCGCACGAAGCCGGGGTAGGGGATCACGCCCAGCACCGTCGATTCGTGGCCTTCCGCGGTGCTCCAATCGACGGCCCCGGTCTCCACCCTGAACCCAGAGGATTTGTACACCGTTCCCGTCGCGAGGCTCTCGACGCAATGGCCCGCCGTGAGCACCAGACTGGGCGCCACCACCGTACCGGTGCATTGGTAGATTTGCTTGCCCTGGAAGTTCACAATGAACGCCAACGACGGAAACGCGCCTAGTTCAGCCGGCGCTCCGCCGATGATCGCCGCGTGCGCCTTGGAGCGCGCGTGCTCGAAGCGCGCATGCTTGACCGCGAGCGCGACCGGCGCCGCGGCAACGAGGCCCAGCGCGAGCACCGACACCACAGCGATCCTCGCCGGGCCCGTCAACCTAGTCATCGACCTCACGTGCGACATGCCGCGCTTCCCCTCTTGCCGAGCGGTTTGAATGCCAGATCGTCATCGGCACATAAGCCGCGCCACTTAACGCCGCCCCGGCGGCTCAGCGAAGCAGGTCGAGCTCGGCGAGCGTCGCCTCGTCGCTCAGGTAAGCGCGCGCGTTCACGATCTTGCCCTCCCGCACCGTCGCGATCATGGCGGAGGGGCTTATCGTCTCGCCGTCCAACAGCACCTCGGAGAGCACGATCAGGCGCTCGTCATCCAATGCGCGAATCTCCCGCACCCGCACCTGGTGCTTGGCGTCTGAGTCAAGCAAATCGGCCAGCCAGGAGCGCAGGCCGTCGTGGCCCTTATACACCCTTTTCGATCCCACGAGCATCGTCGGGTGGAACTCGATGTCCTCGTGCGCGAGCGCCAGCAGCCCCGCGGCGTCACGGAGGTTGAAGGCCCCAATGAACTCTTCGCCGATTCGCGTTAATTGAACTTGGTGCTCGGTCGTAGCCACTCACAGGGACTCTACCTCGGACTTCAATACTCGGCCACACGACACACGCGGAGGACCCCATTCCCATGCCCCCGCCAGGAGTCGAACCTGGATCTACCGTTTAGGAGCAACGAGCGGAGCGCTCGCGGATCGTCTGAATCGCTATGCGTAGCAACGGCTTTCGGCTGTTTTGGCCTCTCGCGATACCCGGCGATTTGGCGGTATTCGGCTGGGTTTAGGCAGAGATTTAGGGGCGCTGCCTACACCCTCATCGCCTGCTACCACGCCTACTTGAACTCAATGCCGTGACGGCGCAACCAGTTGTGTGTGCTGTCGATCAGCCTTGGAAGCGCTTGGCGGAGTCGCTCCACGGCGGCGCGCACTTCCTCGGCGTCAACGTCCGGTGAGGCATGCTCTAGCCGGCCCTCCAGTACGTAGATCTCGTTCAGCAGCGCGGCTTGGTCTTTGCTCAGCCCCTTGTCAGCCACGACCGCCTGAATGACTTGGTCGGCGTGTGGGCGACGGTACGGGAGCAAGCCGATGAGCCGCGATCCAGCAGCGGCCTTGAGGATCTCGACATAAGCGTTGAGCACGGCCGAGTGATCGCCGGTGACCACCATCGTGCGATTTGCGTCACGGGGCTCGTCAGACTGAAACGCTCTCCTCCATTCGGCCGGATCGAGCTGACCCTCGAAGTTCTCATCGATCGCCATGTCGAGCGCCAAGCGATGCTTGTTGATGGTCTGAAAGAAGCGCGCCAACCGTGCTTGCTCCGCAGCGAGGACCTTACTCCCCAGCTTGTCGAGCGAGTCGTCGCTCACGCTGTCAACTCCTTGATCGCAAGGGCAGCATCGGCCATATGGCGGTTGTGGGCGCGACGAGCTCTGGCGACGATGACGGGGTGGCGCTCACGCAATCGAGACCATTGCTCATCACGGTCGATCAGGACACGACCCTCGTCAAGGACGCGATCCAGGAGAAGCGGCGCCTTGGCCTCTATCCGCTCCAGTCGGGCGACATCGACGCGGCGAGCGGTGACGCGCTGTAGACGAACGGCAAGCTCGTAACCCGCTGAAAGGCGATCGTCGACGAATGAGACCAGGAGGTCCAAATCGGATCCTTCGTCGGCGTCGCCTCGCGCGAGCGAGCCGTAGAGCACAGCGAGTCTGACGCGGTGCTCGGTGCGTAGCGCCTGACGGAGCACCGCGAGAAGCGGCCAATAGGTGCGGAGATACTCGCGCTCGCCGGGCGCCAGCCACAACCGGCGCGGTCCTGGCCGGCCAGCGCGTAGCACACCTTGAGACATCGCTCGGCGCAAGGTGCGCTCGTGCGCTTCGAGATCGGCTGCCAGCTCCTGAATCACGCCCACGCCGGAGAGACTACCAAGTCCGTATGTCCGTTATGCACGAAATCCGCTGTCAGGACGGCGCTTTACCGTCATGTAGACTCGCAAATGAAGATGTACGCACTAACTCGCGTGGAGGCACACATAACCGAGACGCCGGGATGAGCGCCTCGGCGACAACTCCCGTGTTGGCCTACTCAATCGCGCCCGCGTACTGATGCTCCGTGTTGGGACAACGGCCGTAAGAACGCCGTCTGGCCAAGAGTGGCGTGTCGGGCGCCGTTGGATCGGCCGTCCTATGCCCCGCTGGCGCAAGATGCGATCACGAAAGGCAGACAAAGGCGACGGGGGGCGGATAGACGCGGCTGAAGCCCTGTTCAGCGTGCCAGACTTCAACAACCTGGACGACCTGGGCGCTGTGGTGCTCATCGTCCTCGCGCTCGTCGTGATCGCACTCGTCGTCATACCGCTCCTGCTGTTCGGCATCGAGTTGATCTTGCTCGGTCTGCTCGTAGCGACGGGTATCGTCGGGAGGACCCTGCTCGGGCGACCTTGGATAGTCCAAGCCACACCCTCGGGCGACAAAGCGGACGTGCTGACCTGGCCGGTCGTTGGCTGGCGACGCTCGGCCCGTGTCATTGAGGAAGTCGCCGCGTCGATCGAAGCCGGGCTCGACCCTGCCCCGGCCGAAGCGACCATTACCATGCCCCCGCCAGGAGTCGAACCTGGATCTACCGCTTAGGAGGCGGTCGTCTTATCCATTGGACTACGAGGGCTCCCGGATAAGGCTACCGGCGGGACGGGTGTCTACCGACGGTCGCGCTCCGGATACACCTCGTCGATCGTCGTGAGCGCCGCATAGGGCGCGTGGGCCGCCGCTTCGATCGCCGGCCCACCGCCCGCGAGGCGGTCAAGCACCGAGACGACGCCGCAGATCGTGTGGCTGGCCTCGCGCAGAGCGGCAATCGCCGCGAGCGTGGAGCCGCCGGTGGTGACCACGTCCTCGACCACGAGGCAGCGGTCCTCCGAGCTGAGCAACGGACCCTCGATACGCCTTTGCAGTCCATGCGCCTTGGCGTCCTTGCGTATGAAGAACGCCTTCACGCGCGCGCCCCCCGCCAGCGCCGCGCAGGCGACGGGATCGGCGCCCATCGTCATGCCGCCCACCGCGGTTGCGTCCCACTCCGCCGCCTTCGCCGCGAGAAGCGTCGCCAGCGCGTGGAAGCCCGTCGGTCGCAGTATGGCGCGCTTGGCGTCCACGTAATAGGAGGCGGTTGACCCGCTTGTGAGCGTCACCTCGCCGATCACGAGCGCGTGGGCTCGTAGCTCGGCGACGAGCTCCGCGTGGGCGCCCTCGAGCGCCTGCCCTATGGGTTGATCGGGATCGCCGGCCATCGCGCCCAAATCTATCCTGTTGCGTCCCTCCTACATCCGTCCAGCACGTCCAGCGCGGGGACTAACCTGGACCGATCCGTGCTACTACCGCTGCTAGCCAGAGCATTGAGTCTCGTCTCCATCGCCATCTGCCTGATCGCCATCGCCTGGTTTGGGGCGTTCGCGCTCGACCAAACGAGCAGCGCCTCAAACCACCAGCAGGCCGAAGTGAACGCGGCGGCGCCAGCTGGGCTTGGCACAACGCCCACCGGCTCCTCCAAGCCCGGGAAGGAGAGCGGTTTGCACGAAGCGCTCGACAAAGCCTCCTCCACGCTCACCGCGCCGTTTTCTTCCGTCACGGCGAGCATGAGCAGAGGGTGGACCATCCATGTGGTGGACACCCTGCTGATGCTGCTCGTCTACGGCCTGGGCCTCGGTTTCCTGGCGCGGCTGATGCGGCTTGGGCTATAGCGTCGCTTCCCTACGACCACTTACGGGCCGGCGTTGCCCCGCACGGTCCTGCTCCCCCGCCCGCTGTCGGTGTACACATCCACCGCATACCCATACTGAACCCACGCGTATACGGAGGCCGCGTCAGGTATGGGGATTCGTAGGCAGCCATGACTCGCGGCATATGTCGGCACTTCGGCATACCCGTGGATCGCGTAGCCACCGATGAAGTAGCTGGAATCCACCATCCCGTGCGAGTTCGTCCCCGGTTCCTTGCTGTAAACGTGAAAGCGCCCAATCACGGTCGGCGTGGAGGGCTTGCCTGAGCTGATCGTGATGATGCGCCGCACTCGCCCGCCGCGTTCGATCTCGGCGAGCACCTGCTTTGACAAGTCGGCCTCCACGTGATTGCCGTCGCCGGGGTAGCGCACGTGGAATCCGCCGGCCCCGCGCTGGAGCAGCTGGAAGATGCGCGCGTTCACGCTTTCCACGCGCTGTTGACCGGCGACCTTGCGAAACGCCACCACCGCGCGTCCGGTGGCTTCGTCGTAATACCCGCTCACCGACACCTGATAGCGGAGGTGGGCAAGCTCGTCTTGGAGCAACCGCACCACGCGCCCCCTCGAGCCCACGCCAAGTGTGGAGGGTTCGTAGCGCACGCTCACCGCCTTTGCCTCGAGCTTCGCCAGCTGGGGCGTGGCGGGGTGTTCGGCACGAATAGTGAGAAGGCCAGAATGGGGACTCGCGTAGGAGATGCGGAACCGACCGGTCCCGCCCGAAGCGGGGGCCACGCTCAGGCGCCTACCCAACACGCGCCTGCCGTTGCGGTAGATGCTCACTACCACGCCCTGTCCCGCCACATACGGCCGCACACCGCCCGCGATCGCGATGCGCTCGCCGATGGCGGCGAAGCGCGGGCTCCCGTGGGCGCCCTCCACGGTGAGCTTCAACCTTCCCGTCGCCGGAACCGTGGCGGTCGGTGACATCGGCGCGGCGCTCGGCGGTTCGCCTTCGAGGGCGAGAGCGGTGTCCGAGCAAAGCGTCGCGCAGCCCACAAACGCGACAGTCAAGACGGTCGTGAGCTTTCGCACCATCACGGCCAATCGTACGCGCTCGCCGTGACGTGCGCCTCGGACGTCTCATGCGAGATCGCGCCCAGACGACGAGCGAGCAGCCAGATCAGCCAGATGGCCGCGAGCGAGCCCGCCATCAGCGGCGGCGCGGCCGTCCAGCGCCAGCCCTCCAACGCCACGAACGCAAACGAGTTGTTGAGCGAGTGGGTGGCGATGCACGGGTAGAGCGAACCCGTGCGTCGATAGAGCGCGCATAGGAGGAATCCGAGCGCGGCGAGCGGCACGAGATCCACCGCTGGAGCCGAACCTGCGTGAACCGCGCCGAACAAGACACCCGTGATCGCGGCGCCCGGCAACCACCCCCTCCATTTTGAGAGCGCCCCGAAGATATAGCCGCGGAACAGAATCTCCTCGCAGATCGGCGCCACCACCGTCGTGAGCAGCGCGCTCAGCGCGAGCAGCAGCACCGTTTCGTTCGCCCCCAGCTGTTCGAGCAGTTTCTCCTTCGTGCTTTCGTTGAGCGCCACCGCCCACACCGCGCTGAAGAGCAGGAAAGCGAGGATCGTGAGCGCCACCGAGCCGGCCGCGCGGCGGGCCGGGGTGGGACGCAGGCCAAACCGCCAGGTGCGCACCACACGCCCGCCGAGCCCCGCGAACACGACCGCGGTCACCACGAACATGACGTCCTGCACGAACGTATCGGCCAGCACCAGGCCGTGCGGGGTGTGCGAGGTGCTCACTTTCACGCCCGCCACCACAGCGGGGATGTCGACGATCAGGCCGCCCACGGCGGCGAGCACCAGCGCGGCGGGCAGCGCGACAAAGCCCGTCCACATGGGCCAGTCGTTGGCGGCGGGCCCCCTCGAGCAGGAATTCACACCCTGAGACGGTACAGTCACGGACGGGGGCGCGAACCGATGTCACGACAAGCAAGACAGCGCCGTAGGCGACACAGACGCTCCGGGCCTTCGCGCTTCGCGCTCCTCGGCCTCGGGGGGTTCGCCTGCGCGCTCGTGCTGGGAGCGCTCGTGGCGATCGGGTATGTGCTTTCGGTGGCCCAGTCGGCGCCCAGCCTGAGCTCGCTTCAGCCCAAGCTCGCCGGAGCCACCTCGCAGGTGTTTGCCGCCAACGGCACCCGGCTGGGGTTCATCCAGTCCGACGTGTTGCGCTCGCCGATCACCACCGCGCAGATACCCAACATCTTGCGCGAGGCAACGGTGGCGATCGAGGATCAGCGCTTCTACCACAACGATGGCGTCGACCTCACCGGCATCTTCCGCTCGGCCGTCAAGGACGTACTCCACGGCCAGACGCTTCAGGGCGCCTCCACGATCACGATGCAGCTTATGCGCAACATGTACCTCGGCAGCGACACCCACTCCTTCAAACAGAAGATCGAGGAGGCGAAGCTGGCGATCGAATTCAACAAAGACCACTCCAAGCAAACGATCCTCACCGACTACCTCAACAGCGTGGCGTACGGCACGGTTGGCGGCCAAACCGCGCTCGGAGTGCAGGCCGGGGCACGTATCTTCTTCAACGAGAGCGCCTACCAGCTGAACCTGCAACAGGCGGCATTGCTCGCGGGGCTGCCGCAAGCGCCCTCGGAGTACAACCCGTTCCTCTACCCCTCCGCCGCCCGCAAGCGCCGCGACGAGGTGCTTGGCAAGATGGCCGAACTGCACTACATCTCCCGCGCGCAGGCCGCGCGGGCAAGCAGCGCGCCACTGGGCGTAAGACATGGCGACTACTACACCCGCCGCCAGGAGAGCTTCTTCTTCGAATACGTCCGCAAAGAGCTCGTCAGGCGCTACGGCCTGAACACGGTCGAGCGGGGCGGGCTGAAGGTGTATACGACGATAAACCTCAACATGCAGCGCCAGGCGCGCAACGCGATCGCGGGCATACTCAACGAGGAAGGCGACCCGGCCTCGGCGATAGTCACGATCGACCCCCACGACGGCTACATCGAGGCGATGGCGGAGTCCGAGAGCTACGACCAATCGCAATACAACCTCGCCTCCCAGGGCCATCGCCAGCCCGGGTCGACGTTCAAGGCGATCGACCTCGCGGACGCGCTCTCGCGCGGCGTGGACCCGAACAGCACCTATTACGTCTCGCACACGCTCTCACCGGGCTGGCTCCCCGGATACCCAACCTATGAAGTGAAAACCTTCGAGAACACCTCGTCGAACAAGTCGATCAACCTCGTTCAGGGCACCCTCGCCTCCGATAACACCGTGTACGCCCAACTGGCGGCCGACCTCGGCGAGGAAACGGTCACGCAGACGGCCTACAAGATGGGGGTGCGCGAGCACCTGCATTCCTACCCCGCCGAGGCGCTCGGCGGTTTGACGGTGGGCGTGAGCCCGCTGGAAATGGCCGACGTGTACGCCACGCTCGCCGACGGCGGCTGGCGCAACACGCCGATCGCGATCACCAAGGTGGTGTTCCCCGGCGGGCACCTCGACACCAACTGGGGTAAGCCCCATCGCGTGAAGGTGCTCTCCGAAGGGGTTACCTCGGAGGAGACCAACATCCTCCATCAGAACGTGCTTGGCGGCACGGCCACGCGCTCGGCCATCAACTGTCCCACGGCCGCCAAGACCGGCACCACCAGCAACCTCGTGGACGCATGGCTGGACGGCTACACGCCCAACTACTCCACCTCCGTGTGGATGGGCTACCCCAACAAGCTCATCCCCATGACCGACGTCCACGGCGAGCCCCAACAGGGTGGCTACCTCCCGGCGGAAATCTGGCACGCCTACATGGCGGCGGCGACAGAAGGCGAACCGTGCGCCGAATTCCCCGCCCCGAAGGAACAGATCTCCTATCAGCCGTTCTTCGGCAAGTTCGCAAGCACGGGTCAATCTTCCTCCGGCGAAGAAGCTCAGGAAAACGAAAAAGAAAAGAAGCACAAGCCGGGACGCGCACCGACGCCGCCCGCGGCGGTCGAACATCCATCTGGCGGCGGCGGTGGTGGTGAACCCGGCAAACATACGGGCGGGGAAACTCATGAAACGCCAGTGCCGCACGTGCGCGAACCGGTCGAACCCACGCACACGCCCGTCCCCAAAGAACCGCCGCCGACCGTGGGCGGAGCCGGCGGGGCCGAACCGCCGAAACATTGAAAGGGCTAACGCTGGTAGTTTGACGGTGCAAACTTCGACACAGGGCAGCGCGCTGAGCGTGGGCCCGGACGGGATGCCAGTCGTGGCAAAGGAAGATAAGGTCGAATTCGAGGGCGAGGTGATCGAGGCGCTGCCCAACGCAATGTTCCGCGTGAAGCTCGACAACGACCACGTGGTGCTGGGTCACGTAGCGGGCAAGATGCGGCGCTTTCGCATTCGTATCCTCCCCGGCGACCGCGTACGCTGCGAGCTCTCCCCCTACGACCTCGACCGCGCGCGCATCGTCTACCGCCACCGTTGATGCGTCGCCCGGTAAGACCACATCCCCCTCTAAGCGCCCACAGGCATAGCTGAGCTTTCCCTGATCGACTCGATAGCGGCCGCGCTTGGACAGCGCGGTGGGCGAGTAGTGCGCGGCGTAGGCGACGACGCCTCGATTGTGAAAGCTCTGAAGCTGTGCGTCACCTCGATGGATAGCGTGGTCGAGGGCGTGCACTTCCGCCTTGACGACCCCGACACGAGCTTCAAGGACATCGGCTGGAGAGCACTCGCGGGAGCGCTCTCGGACATCGCCGCGATGGGCGGTCAAACCGGCGAGGCGTATGTCGCCCTCGGAGTACCGTCTCATGTCAGCGAGCGGCAAGCGCTCGAGGTGATGCTCGGCGCGGAGGAGCTCGCGGAGCTCACCAACACGACGATCGCGGGTGGCGACGTGGTGAGCGCGCCCGCGCTGTTTGCGAGCGTGACGATCGTGGGGTGGGCCGAGCGCGACCAGCGGCTCATCGGTCGCGAGGGCGCGCGTCCGGGAGATCTGGTGGGCGTGACCGGCACGCTCGGCGGTCGGCCACGGCGCCCGCTGCCAAGGTTGCGCGAGGGCCGCTCGCTCGCGCCGGCCGGGGTGCACGCGATGATCGACCTCTCCGACGGCATTGCCACCGACGCGCTGCACATCGCGCGCGCAAGCGGGACGATCGTGAAGATCGACCTCGAGAAGCTCCCGGTTGACGAGCGCACCCAGCACACGGCGCAGGCGCTCGGCGTACCAGCGTGGCAGGCCGCGGCGACCGCCGGCGAAGATTACGAGCTGTGCGTATGCGTGCCGCGCAGGCGGATCGACCGCGTCACTCAAACCTGTAAGCGCGCCAAGATCGCGCTTACCTGGGTGGGCCGGGTGGTGGAGGGCGAGCCGGACGTGGTGCTCCGCCACGAAGGCCGCAGGCAGCGGCTCAGCGGCTTCGAGCACCGCTGGTAGCCGCCAACTCGACTCAGCGCCGCAACGCCGACTCGGTGCCGCCCAGCGACCCGGGGCCGGCATAGGAGAGCGGGCCGCGCGTGGAGATGTTCTCCACCAGATCGCGTCCACCGGCCAGATCGACCGGATCGGGGGCGAGGGCTCGTGCGAGCATCGCTAGAAGGCAGCCGAGCGCGAGACTCCACAAGAGCGCGGTCAACAGCCCTACCTGCCCGCCGGCGAGCGCCAACACGGCGCTCTCGGCGAGACCCACAGGGCCGAGACCCAGCTCGCGCGCGTAGACGAGCAGCAGCAGGACGACTGGCACGACACTCGCGGCGATCGCCGCCAGCGCGAGAGGGCGGCCGCGGGGACGCGGGTCGGCGGCCAGCAACCACAGGTGAAGGGCGGGTATCAGCAGCAAACACGCAAACGGGTCGAAGATCCAGGCGACGAGCGCCACCATCAGCGCCACCAGCAGCGCCACCAAGCCGGCGCCATCGGCGCAAGGACGCGGAGGCAGCGCCAAGCGCCTCATGAGCCCCGGCCACGCGAGCAAGCCAAGCGCGAGCACTAGCAGCGTAGACGCGAGGGCGCCGGCGGCGCTGCCGTCGGCCGCCAGCGAGGCGGCGGGCAGTTGGGCGAGCGGCGCCGCCACGATGCCCAACCCGCCGAGCAGGATCGCGAAGAGCCCTGCGACGAGGAACGGCAACGAGCCCGTGAGCGTCCATGCGACCCAGCGCCCGAGCGGCTCTTTGCGACGGCGTAGCCGGGCCAGAGCATCGACGCACACGATCAGCGGCGGCAGAAGCAGCGCGAGCGCGAGCAATCTGATGGCCCACGCGGGCAGCGTCTTGCGCCCGAGCAGCAGCCGCGCGGCGGACGGACCGGTCAGATCGGGGCCTTCGTCGAGAGCGTAGGTCGCGCTAAGCGCCGCGCGACCGAAGTTCGACAGGCGACTCTCGCTCACCCGTTCGCCCGAGGAGGGACCGCGCTCGCCGCCCACCTGGAGCAACACGGCTGGCGTGCCGGCATCATCGAGCGGCGCCTCTTCGCCGGTTGCCGACGGGAACGCCAGGTGCGCGAGCTGGGTAGCGACCGATGGCGTGCCGGCGGCGACTCCCACCTCCTGGCCGATCGCGCCCTCCAGCGTGCTTCGCAGGCTTTCGGGCGCCGATATTTGTGTATCGGAGAAGGGCAGCACGAAAGGCATGTGAGCGCCCGCTCCCGCGAGATCGCCCAACACGATCGCCGCGTCGAGCGCGTGACCGGCGCCGCCCGCGAAGTCGGCGGCGCCCGCGTCGCCACCGCTGCCGCCGCTCGTGGAAACGATTACGATCGTGCGACGGGTCTCGCTCTGGGAGAACACGCGCGCCAGCTCTAGGAGTGCCGCGGTGCCCGATAGCTCGGCCGCCGCGCCCCTCCCGACGGCGTCGCGATGTGCGACGAGCGCGATCGGGGCAAGTCCGGTCGAGCCGGGACGCTTGGCGATGACCGTGGTGAGCGTACGCGCGCCATCGACCGTCTGCGCCCTGAAGCGATGCGCGGAGACCTGAAAGGCGCCTTCCGGCCCGCCGCCGGAGCCCGCGCCACGCAGTGCCTGGGCGACGTAGGCGGCGAGCTCTTCGTCGCCCGCGCCGCCCGGCCGGCGCACGGGAAAACGCTTGACGAGCGCCTGTAGTTCGGCAAACGCGCGTGGCCCGTCGAAGGCGTCGGGCGCGAGCGTGGAATGGAGCGCGGGAGGACGGCCGGCGAGCGAGAAGCCCACGACCACGAGCACGAACAGCAGCGGCACGAACGCTACGCGGTATATGCGTCCGTCGAACATCGATGCAACCTTAGACCTCGCGGCGGGCCCCTACGCCTCTCAGGGCACGGGCATGCCGTCGGGCGAGGTATCGTGCGGTCCGCCCGTGCTCCAGCCCGTCGCCACAGGACACAAGTCGCTCGCCGACTACACCCACATTTGCGGACGGGAGCTGATCGAGGAGATCCGTGAGCTCTCGGGGCCGCTGGAGGGCAGACGGGTGGTGCATGTCTCGGCGACCGCGTTTGGCGGAGGGGTGTCGGAGATCCTCTACACACTGGTGCCGCTCATGCGCGACGTGGGACTCGACTGCGAGTGGCAGGTGATCTACGGACGCGAGGAGTTCTTCAACGCGACGAAGCTCATGCACAACGCGCTGCAGGGACACCCCCAGGATCTCGACGAGGAGCAGTGGAAGACCTGGGAGCGATACAACGAGATGAACGCGCGCGAGCTCTCGGAGGGGTGGGACGTGTGCCTGGTGCACGATCCCCAGCCGGCGGGCCTCTACCGGCTCGTGCCGGAGAAGGCGGCGGGATGGGTGTGGCGCTGTCACATCGACCTCTCCACCCCCAATCCGGCCACGATCGAGCGTCTGCTGCCCTACATATCCGACTACCCCCAGGCGCTCTTCCACATGGCCGAGTACGTGCCCGCCGGCATGAAAGGGAGGATCAACATCGTGCCCCCGGCGATAGACCCTCTCATGCCGAAGAACATGGCCCTCTCGCCCGAAGACGCGTCGTACGTGTGCGAGCAGTTCGGCATCGATGTCGATCGTCCGCTGATCTGTCAGGTGTCGCGCTTCGATCCGTGGAAGGACCCGCTCGGCGTGATAGACGCCTATAGGCTCGTCAAGGAGAGCGTCCCGGACGTGCAGCTCGCGCTCGTGGGGTCGATGGCGAGCGACGACCCCGAGGGGTGGGACTTTTTCAACGCCACGATCGCCCACGCCGACGGCGACCCCGACGTGCACATCCTCAACAACTTCAACAACGTCGGGGCGATCGAGGTGAATGCGTTTCAGTCGCACGCCGACGTGGTGGTGCAGAAGTCCACGCGAGAGGGCTTCGGACTGACGGTGTCGGAGGCGATCTGGAAGGCGCGGCCCTTCATCGGCGGCAACGTGGGGGGCATACCCTTGCAGGTGGAAGACGGAGTGACGGGATTCCTGGTGGAGACCGTCGAGCAATGCGCAACGCGAACGCTCGAACTGCTGGAGGACCCGGCGCTCGGCAAGTCGTTGGGGCGGCGCGGCAAGGAGCACGTGCGCGGCCACTTCCTAACCCCGCGCTACCTGCGCGACTATCTGCGCATATTCACGGAGCTCGAGAAGTCGTGATCCGCACCCCGGCGCAGCGTTCTCCGCTCGTGCTGGTGAGCAATCGAGGGCCTGTGACGTTTGGCCCCGACGGCGAAGTGCAGCGCGGCTCGGGCGGGCTCGTGACAGCGCTCACCGGCCTTGCCTCCCATCGCGACGCCGTGTGGATCGCCTCGGCTATGAGCGAGCACGACGCCGAGGTCTCGCGCAGGCACGAGGGTCGAGCCTTCCCGGTCCGCTCGCCCGCGGGCGGCGAGTACATGGTGCGGCTCGTGGCCTCCGACCCCGAAGCGTATGACCGCTTCTACAACGTCTTTGCCAACCCGATGCTGTGGTTCATCCAGCATTACCTGTGGGATCTGTCAAACGCCCCCGACATCCGCCGTCACGAGATCGAGGCGTTCGAGTTCGGCTACAACGCCGTCAACGAGGACCTCGCGCGGGCGGTGGTGGAAGAGGTGGCCGAGGTTGCCGAGCCGGTGGTGATGGTGCACGACTACCACCTCTACACGCTGCCCGACCTCGTCAGGCGCGCGCGCCCGGACGTATTCCTGCACCACTTCGTCCACATCCCCTGGACCCAGTCGGACTCCTGGCGCGTGCTGCCTTCACGCATCCGCCAGGAGATCTACGCGGGCCTGCTCGCGAACGACATCATCGGCTTCCACACGCGCTCCTACAGGCGCAACTTCCTGCAGTGCTGCCGCGATCTGATGGACCTGGAGGTGGATTTCGAGCGGGGGTTGGTGCTCTGGCAGGATCGCGAGGTGTGGGTACGCGCCTATCCGCTCCCCATCGACCATCGCGCCGCGCACCAGGTGGCCGCGGGAGCGCGCGTGGCCGAGTTCGAGCGCGAGCTGTTGCGTCGCCGCCGCGACTTTCTCATCCTGAGGGTGGATCGTGCGGACCTCTCCAAGAACGTCTTGCGCGGCTTCTCCGCGTTCGACCTGTTCCTCGAGCAGCACCCCGAGTTCAGAGAGCGCGTGACGTTCGTGGCGCAGCTGATGCCCTCGCGAACCGACGTGCCCGAGTATGCGGAGTACCTGGAACGCATCGAGGCGCTCGTGGCGGTGGTGAACCACCGCCACGGCACCCCCGATTGGATGCCGATACAGCTGAAGCTTCGCGACGACCTCGAGGAGGCGATGGCCGCGTACAAGCACTACGACGTGCTGCTCGTGAACGCGATGTTCGACGGCATGAACCTGGTGGCCAAGGAGGGCCCGATCGTGAACGAGCGCGCGGGGGTGTCGATCCTCTCGGAGAACACCGGGGCGCACGAGGAGCTCGGTGAGTTTGCGCTGTCGGTGAACCCCTTCGACATCCAGGAGCTCGCCGATTCGATCCACGCGGCGCTCGACATGCCCGCCGAGGAGCGCGCACGGCGGGCACGCGGGTTGGTGGAGATCGTGACTTCGCGCGACCCCGGCGACTGGATCGACGAGCAGTTGGCCGACATCAAGGCCAAGGGCGCCACGGCGTAGATGTCAAGGGCCCCGTCTGCGGCCCGTCTCGCCCAAGCGCCGCGCTGTTATGATGCGCCGCCGCGCCGTGAGCGCCCCTCTATGACGCTGCCCGCCATCACATACGACCTCGTGCTGCTGCTCGACCCGCAGGCCGAGGAGCCGGCGCGCGCGAAGATAGTTGCCGACACGCGCGCCGCGATCGGCGCCAAGGGCGAGCTCACGCGCCACGACGAGTGGGGCGAGCGGACGCTTGCCTACCCGATCGACCACAAGGCCGCCGCCGAGTATCACCTGCTGCAGTTCCACGCCACCGACATCGGGCTGGTCGCCGAGCTCAATCGCGCGCTTCACATAACTGACGGGGTGATCCGCTTCCGCATCAACAAGCTCAAGCCCGGCACCCCCGACGCGCCCGAGATGCGGCCCGAGCGCGCGAGCGCCGTTACCGCTCGCGACGAGGTGGCCGAGCCCGCCCACGACGCGACCGAGCCCACCGCCACCGAGGAGCAGACGGTCGCGTAATACACTCGGGGGCGTGCATTCGCCGAGTGCAACGACGGTTGGGGGACTCCTGTGAGCGAGCATCCGGTTGGCGATGGGCCGGGGATGCGCAGGACGGACGTGTTGCGCGCGTCGCCGCCGATGTTCGAGTCGCGCCTGCTCGACGCATTCTCGCGCGTGCACCCTTCGGTGCCGATCCTCATCTTCTTGCCGGCGATCGTGGCGCTTGCCGCCTGGGAGCTGTCGTTTCGCGGCCTGCCAGCCACGCTCGGGCTCATGGCAGTGGGCTACGCGCTGTGGACGCTGTTCGAGTACTGGTTGCACCGCCTCGTGTTCCACTTCGAGCCCGACCACGGCATCGGCG
>DATBTP010000139.1:0-2062 GCA_036559185.1 Solirubrobacteraceae bacterium
GCGCACGCTCGGAGAGCTGCGAGAAATAGGCCCTCATCCCCGCGACGCGCTCGCCGACCGCTTCGGGCGGGCGGGCGTCCTCGCCTACGAGCTGGCGGGCGGCGAGGATCGGCCGCTCGCGCCCCGCGCCGTCGAGGATACGCTCGCGGAGTCGTTGAACGTCGGAGACGCGAGCAGCGGCACGATGCTCCGGCGGGTGCTGAGCGTGCTCGTCGACCGCCTGCTCGCGCGCCCCGAGCGTCGCGGCAGAACGCTGCGGGCAGTGGTGCTCTCGGCGCGGTTGGAGGGGGGCGGCACCTGGCGCGAGCGGGTGGTGTTTCGCGAGGCGCTCGGCGACGCCAAGCGGGTGTGCCTCGCGCTTTCGTTGCGCCTCCCGTTGTTGCCGGCGCCGGCGCGGGAGCTGCGCCTGGAAGCGGAGCGCTTCGGCCCCGCCGGCGGCGAGCAGCACACGCTGCTCGACCAGAGCGATCGAGCACGGCGCGAGCGCCTTGGGGAGGCCGTCAACCAGGTGCGCGCCGTAGCTGGACACGACGCCGCGCTGCGCGCCGTGTGCATCGACCCCGACTCGCGCGTGCCCGAGCGCCGGGTTGTGCTCGCTCCGCTGCCGTCATGAGCCGTGGGCGCGTAAACGCAGATGCCCGATGAGCCCGTCCGCTTACCAGGGAAGCCGCGAGCGGGCCTCTCGCGTGGGTTGTCCGCGTGCTTTGAACCTGCCTCGGGCGGTTCGAGTGCGCTCGAGCGGCGGGGCGCCCCGCTCGGTCAACGGCGAGCGGATCGAAGCGGTGCGCGAGTCGTGGCTGGTGGAAGACCGCTGGTGGACGGATCGTCCCCTGCGGCGGCGCTACTGGGAGCTGGTGAGCGTCCGCGGGCGCAACCTGATCGTCTTCCACGACCTCTGCGCCGGCGGCTGGTTCGCCCAGAGCTCGTGAGGACGGCGGCGATCCCCGCTCGGGCACTGGCTCACGCGCCCGCGGGTGCGGAGGGGAGGGAGGGCTGAGATGAGCGCCCGCTCTTCCGGAACCCCGCCCTACGTGGAGCTGCACTGCCATTCGGCGTACTCGTTCCTCGACGGCGTGTCGCTGCCCCAGGAGCTCGCCCAAACCGCGGCCGAGAGGGGACATGTGGCGCTCGCGCTCACAGACCACAACTCCCTGTCGGGCTCGATGGAGTTGGCCCAAGCCGCCGTCGAGGCCGGGGTGAGGGCGATCCACGGGGCGGAGATCGATCTGGACGACGGTCGCCACCTGACGCTGCTCGTGCGCGACGCGCGCGGGTGGAGCAACCTGTGCCGCATCATCACGCACGCCCACGCCGCCACCCGCGATGGTCCCGGACGCGAGCGGGGCGAGCCGTCGGTGGCGCTCCAAACGGTGCTCGACCACGCCGAAGGGCTCCTCTGCCTGACAGGCTGCGCGGCCCACGGCGTGCGCGACGAGCCAACCGCGCGCTTTCTGCTCGAGGCGTTCGGAGTCGAGGGTCTGCGCATGGAGTTGCAACGTCCCTACGCTCGCCACGATCGCGCGCGCAACCGGGCGCTGCGAGCGCTCGCCCGGCGGCTTGGGGTGGAGTGCGTGGCCACCGGCAACGTGCACGCCCACGCGCGCTCGCGCGCCGAGCTGCAGGACGCCTTCGTGGCGTTGCGCCACCACTCCACGCTCGACGCCTGCGAGCCGTTGCGGCGCGGCAACCACAGCCACGTGATGAGCACCCCGCGGGCGATGGCGGGGCGCTTTGCCGACCATCCGCGCGCGGTGCGTGAGACGCTGAACCTCGCCGAGCGGCTGACGTTCGATTTGACCAAGGACCTGGGCTACCGCTACCCGGGGTCTGAGCGGGAGAGCGCGCCGCGCCGCCTCTCGGAGTTGTGCTGGGCGCGCATCGAGGATCGCTACTCGCCCGACGCCCTGCGCGGGCGCGCGGGCGCCGATGGCCTTTCGCTCCGAGGGGGAGCGCGCGCGGCGAGGGCCGAGGCGCACGCGCGCCTGGAGGGGGAGCTGCGCGTGATCGACACCCTCGGGCTGGCGGGCTTCTTCCTGCTCCACCACGACATGCTGGAGCTGGC
>DATBTP010000140.1:0-15408 GCA_036559185.1 Solirubrobacteraceae bacterium
AGCGTCTCGCGGCACTGTGGCCTCGCGGGCGCCGGCCGACGCTGCGCGCGGATGCGAGTCAATAGGCTTCATCGATGCCGCAGATCACGACGAGCACCGCACCCAACGGCCTGCCGATCCACCGGATCTCGATTCCCGGCACGCGCGCGCTGACGACGCTCGTCGCCTTCGACGCCGGCGCGCGCTCCGAGCGCCCGGAGGAGAACGGGGTCGCCCATTTCCTCGAGCACCTCGTGTTCAAGGGCGGCGAGAAGTACGCCACCTACAAAGACGTCAACGAGACAGCCGAGCGCCTTGGGGGCGTGCTGAACGCCTACACCAGCCAAGACCTCGTGGCCTTCCACATCACGGTCCGCGCCGAGTCGGCGCCGGAGGCGATCGACCTCTTGAGCGATTTCGTGGCGCGCCCGCGGATTGACGCCGATGAGCTCGACCGCGAGCGGGGGGTTGTGATCCAGGAGATCAACCGCGCCTACGACCAGCCCTCGACGGTGGCTGAGTATCTGATCGACAAGGCCGCCTTTGGCGATCACCCGCTCGGCCGCACGGTGCTCGGGCCGGAGGAGAACCTGCGCTCGTTCACCCGCGAGGCGATCGTGGCCTTCCGCGAGCGCCGTTGGGCCGGCGCGAGCGGGGGCGCGTTCCTGGTTGGCAATACCGAGTTTCTACCCGGGCCGGACCTCTTGGGCGAGCTGTTCTCTCGCTTCCCCACGCTGCCCGAGCCAGAGCCGTATGTGGCGGCGCCCGCCTTTGCCCCGAAGACCTTGGCGGAGCAGCGCGACACCAACCAGTCGCACCTGCGGATGATCTACAGGCCCGAGGTGAGCGTGAGCGACGCCAAGGAGCGCGCCGCGCTGTCGATCTACTCCACGCTGCTCGGGGGCTCGATGGGGTCGCGACTGTTCGAGGAGATCAGGGAGAAGCGCGGCCTTTGCTATTCGGTGTATGCCATCGCCCACGCCTACGCCGACGTGCCGATCTTGCAGCTCGGCTCGGGGCTCGACTCGGCGAAGTGCATCGAGGCCTACTCGCGTATGAGGGAGATCGTCGACGAGCTTCGCGCCGACGGGCCTACGCGCGAGGAGGTAGACCGCGCCCGAGCCTACGCCGCCGGGCGGTTGGTGCTGGCGTTCGAGAATACGAACGCGGTCGCGCGTTACGGAGCGAGCCAGAAGATCGTGTACGGCGAGGACATCGACCCAGATGCGGCGATCGCCGCGCTCGACGCGGTCACCTTCGAGGAGGTGAGGGAGGTTGCGGCCAATGTGGCCGACGGTCTCGCCGTGGCCTGCGTTGGACCGCACACGGCTGAGGACTTCTGAGGAAGGCGAGCCGGCTGAGGCGGCCGTTGGACCGAACTCGGCCAGAGCTGGGCCAATCGGGACGCGGGAAGTAACGCGATGTGCGTTCGATGAGCGAGGACGACCCTCGGCGTCGGTCTCAGCCGATGGCCACCATGCGGTCGATCGGTATGCGCGCCAAGCGAGCGACATCTACGGGGACGCGTACCTCGAACTTCATGTCCCGCAGGGCGTCACGGAGCTTCTCCAGCGTGATCATCTTCATGTAAACGCACGAAGCCTCTGGGTTGGCCGCGATGAAGTTGACGTCGGGGGCCGCCATCCGCAGCGGGTAGAGCATCCCAGTCTCAGTCGCCACCACCGCCTCGCGGAGTCGGCCGGTGCGAGCGGTAGCCCGCTCGGCGTCGCTGGCGTAGCGCAGCATGCCGCCGGTTGACAGCATGTGGACGCCCTCGGACGAGACGTCGCCGGCAGCCACGTACTCCATGATGGAGGTGGTGCAGCCACACTCCGGGTGGATGAGAAAGTCGGCGTCCGGGTGGGCGGCACGCATGGCGTCGATGTCCACGGGTCGAATGCCGGCGTGGACATGGCACTCGCCGTCCCACACGTGCATCGGCTTGCCCAGCTCCTTCTCGACGTAGGCGCCGAGCCACATGTCGGGTCCGAACAGGATCTCCGTATCATCGCCGCGAGTCTCGTAGATGTGGCGCACGACATCCACGGCGTTGGCGGAGGTGCAGCAGTAGTCGGTGAGCGCCTTCACCTCCGCGGTGGTGTTCACGTACATCACCACCACACCGTCGGGATAGCTGGCGCGCCACTCGGCCAACTGCTCCGCGTCGATCGACGCCGCCAGCGAACAGCCCGCGTCCAGATCGGGGATCAGCACGGTCTTCTCGGGGCAGAGGATCGAGGCGGTCTCGGCCATGAAGTGCACGCCGCAGAACACGATCGTCTCGCCTTCGGCGGCGGCGGCCTTGCGTGAGAGTCCGAGCGAGTCGCCTACGTAGTCGGCGACGTCCTGCACCTCGGGCACCTGATAGTTGTGTGCGAGGATCGTCGCTTTGCGCTCAGCCGCAAGGGCGCGGACCTCCTCGTGAAGCTCGCCGACCTCGACCGAGCTGAGAACCGGAAGCGGCCCCTGGGTGGGGATCATCGGCAACGTTTTCATCTCGTCACGTCCAGGATCAGGGAGAGGTCAAGCGTCGGCGCGGAATGTGTGAGGGCGCCGACCGATATGAAGTCTACCCCCGTCTCGGCCCGCTCCCGGATCGTTTGGAGGGTCACGTTGCCGCTGGCCTCGAGCCTCGCGCGCCCCGCCACCTGAGCGACCGCGGCACGCAGCTCGGCGACTGTCATGTTGTCGAGCAGCAGGCGCGGCGCGCCCGCGGCCAGAGCCTCCTCGATCTCTCGCGGGTCGCGCACCTCGACCTCAATCGTGGGAGCCAGCCGCGGGGCGTGCTTGCGCACGCGGGCGAGGGTCCGCGCGATCCCGCCGGCGGCGGCGATGTGGTTCTCCTTGACGAGGATCGCGTCGTAGAGCCCCGCGCGGTGGTTGGAGGCGCCCCCAGCCGCCACGGCCGCCTTCTCCAGCATCCGCAGCCCTGGTGTTGTCTTGCGCGTGTCGAGCACGATCGCCGCCGTACCCTCGACCTCGCGGACATAGCGCGCCGCGAGCGTCGCCACGCCCGAGAGGTGACCGAGGAAGTTCAGCGCCGTGCGCTCGCCCGTGAGCAGTGCGCGTGCCGAGCCCTCGATCGCGAGCACCGGTCCCCCCTCCTCGCGCCAGCGACCCTCCTGCGCGAGGCGCTGGAAGCGCAGATCGGGATCGAGCAGGCGAAAGACCGTCTCGGCGGCGTCCAGGCCATAGATCGCGCCCGGCGCCTTCTGCGCGATCAGCGCCCGCGCGCGCGCGCCGGGCTCGACCGTGGCGTCGGTCGTTGCATCTCCATCGCCAACGTCCTCCGCCAGGGCACGGCGCGCAAACTCGGTCAGCTCCCGCTCGTTCACCGGCACTCCGACCCCATCAGGCGTCAAACACCCGCGGACGACGACGCGGCCTTCAGCAGATAGGCCCGCACGAACCCATCCAGGTCGCCGTCGAGCGCTCGCTGCACGTCCCCCATCTCATGCCCCGTGCGGTGATCCTTGGCCATCGAGTAGGGGTGCAGCACGTAGGAGCGGATTTGCGAGCCGAAGTTGACATCCTGCGCCTCTCCCTTCTCGCGCGCGATCTCTTCCTGGCGTTCGCGCTCGCGCTTCTCCACGAGCTTGGAGCGCAGCATCGCCATCGCGGTGGCGCGGTTGGAGGTTTGCGAGCGCTCGTTCTGGCACTGCACGACGATGCCGGTCGGCTTGTGCGTGATGCGCACCGCGGAGTCGGTCTTGTTGACGTGCTGTCCACCGGCTCCCGAGGCCCTGTAGGTGTCCACTTGCAGATCGTCGTCCTCGACCTCCACCTCGCCCGTGTCCTCCACAACTGGGGCCACCTCCACGCCGGCAAAGCTCGTGTGGCGACGGTGGGCGGAGTCGAACGGCGAGAGACGCACGAGCCGATGCACGCCCCGCTCGGCGCCGAACAGGCCATAGGCGTTCTCGCCCGACACCTTGAGCGTGGCTGACTTGATTCCGGTTTCCTCGCCCGGGCTGGCCTCCAGCAACTCGGTCGTAAAGCCACGACGCTCGGCCCAGCGCATGAGCATGCGCAGCACCATCTCCGCCCAATCCTGCGCGTCGGTGCCACCCGCACCGGCGTTTACGCTGACGAGCGCGTCGCCCGCGTCGTAGGCGCCCGCGAACAGGCGCTGCTCCTCGAGCTCGGCGAGGCGCCCCTCCACCGAGGCGAGGTGCTCCTCGACCTCCGGCTCGAGGCTGCGATCCTCCTCAGCCATTTCGAAGAGCCCGTCGAGATCGTCGATGTCGCCCTGCAGGGAGGTGAACGTCTCCAGTCGCTTGGTCGCCCGGGCGTGCTCGGAGGACACTTTCGCCGCCGCGTCCGCGTCGTCCCAGAAGCCGGGCGTCTGCATCTGGCCTTCGAGCGCCTCGACGCGCTCCCTCAGCGAAGTCGGGTCAAAGATAGTCCCCGAGCAGCTTGAGCTGCTCGCGGATGACCGCAATGCGTTGCGGCGTCGACTCGCTGGGTGCCGTGGCTGCCATGCGCTCAACGCTATCAAGGTGGCCCCGGCGACCTGGCTCCGAGGCGATGCGGCGCTCCGCGCCAAGACATTCAGTATTTTCCACGACAAAAAGTCAGATATTTGATCTTACGCCGTTGAATATCGCTTGGCGTCGTGTACGCTGCCGTCATGCGACACGTTGCGGCCATCCGCGAAGTTCAACCTCGACGCTTCGTCGTTCACAACACCTATGAGCAAATCCAGCTCGCCGCGGTGCGAGTGGTGGCGGCGAAGGGTTATTACGACACTGGCGTGCGCGACATCTGCGCCGAGGCCAACATCTCGGCGCGCTCCTTTCACGAACACTTCTCAGACAAGCAGGAAGCCGTCTTCTCCGGCATCGAAGCGGGTGTGGATTGTGTGATGGGGTTCTGCAGGGAGGTCTATAGGAACTCCCCTAGTTGGCCCGACGCGGTGTGGGACGGCATGCAAGCGTATGCCGAGTGGAACAGCAACGAGCCTGCGTTCTCACGCACCGGGATAGTCGAGCTGCCGACCATCGGTCCACCCGCGATCGAGTTGGCGCAGTCGCTGATGGACGCCTTCTCGATCTTCCTGCAGCCCGGCTACGACCTACTCGATCCCTCGGTGGCGGGCAGTCTCGACCAGCCGTTGACGCAACGCTTCTTCGAGCTTCTCTATCTCCAGATCACACAGCACTCGGTTGAGGCGATCCCGGCGATCATCCCAGAGCTGGCCCGAACTCTGCTGACCCCGTTCATGGGCCCCGCGGCAAGCGAGGATTTCATCGCGCGGCGCGAAACGGCTACGCGCCGTGACAGCGCTTGAACTTCCTGCCGCTGCCGCACCAACACGGGTCGTTGCGACCGAGTTCGTGCTCTGAGTCGGTGACGCGCTGCTCGACTACGGGAAGCGCCTGGGTGGGTTCGCCTTCGCCGTCGTAGGCGGCACCACCGGGCCCGGCGGCGGCGGCGGCGGCGGCGAGCGCGCCCGCGCCCATAGCGCTCGAACCACCCGAATAGGACACGCGCCCGGCACGAGTGGAGTTGCCGGAAGCCGCGAACGCCGGTGGCTGCGCCGTTCCGTTCGCGGTGGAGGGACCGTCGACATTCACCTGCACGTTGAAGATCATGCGCGTGAAGTCTGTCCACACGCTGTTCATTAGGTCGCCGAACAGCGTGAACGCCTCGTTCTTGTATGCAACGAGCGGGTCGATCTGGGCGAACCCCCGCAGGTGGATTCCCTCTCGCAGGTAGTCCATGTCATAGAGGTGCTCGCGCCAGCGTTCGTCGATGATTTGCAGGATCAGGAAACGCTCCAGCGCGCCCATCAGATCCTCGCCAAGCTCACCCTCACGCGCTTCGTAGCGCTCCAGCGCCGCTTGAGCGATGCGTTCGCCGAGGAAGCCGCGATCGACGGTCTCGGGGTCGAGGTCTTCCTCATCGAGCTCGAGCGGGAAGAACTGCCCGAGCGCGGTGAAGAGCCCGTCGATATCCCAATCCTCCATGTAATCGCCGGGTGTGTACTGGTCGATCGTGCGCTCGATCGTGCTCGCCACCTGACGGCGCGCTTCCTCGCCCATCTCCTTGCCTTCGAGCACCTCGTCGCGGTAGGCGTAGATGATGCGGCGCTGCTCGTTCATCACGTCGTCGTACTCGAGCACTCGCTTTCTGATGAGGAAGTTCTGCTCCTCCACCTTCTTCTGCGCCTTCTCTATCTGCTTGGAGAGCATTCCCGCCTCGATCGGCTCCTCGTTGCCCTCTTCGTCGACGCTGCCGAGGCGGTCGAGGATCTTGTAGATGCGATCGCCCGCGAACAGCCTCACAAGGTCGTCCTCGGCGGAGAGGAAGAAGCGGCTTTCGCCCGGGTCGCCCTGACGCCCGGAGCGCCCACGCAGCTGGTTGTCGATGCGCCTCGACTCGTGACGCTCGGTGCCGCAGATATAGAGACCCCCCGCCGCCATCACGCGCTCGCGATTGGCCTCCACCCGCGCCTCGTGCTCAGGCAGCAGCTCCTTCAGGCGCTCGTCGTAACTCGAGTCTGTGGCGTCAATGTCCAGCTTGGCCAGCTCTAGCCGCGCGAGGTGCTCGGCGTTTCCTCCCAGCTTGATGTCAACACCGCGGCCCGCCATATTGGTGGCGATCGTCACCGCCCCTGGCTGGCCCGCCTCAGCCACGATCTCCGCCTCGCGCGCGGCGTGCTCTGGCTTGGCGTTGAGCACAGTGTGGGCGATCCCCCGCTTCTTCAAGCGTTCTCCCAGCAGCTCTGAAACCTCTACCGAGATGGTGCCCACAAGCACCGGTTGGCCGTTCGCGTGGCGCTCGGCGATCTCTTTGACAACCGCCGTCCACTTGCCATCCTTGGTCTTGTAGACCTGGTCGTTGCGATCCTCGCGGACCATCGGCATGTTGGTGGGGATCTGCACGACCGGCAGCTCGTAGATCTTCATGAACTCGGTGGCCTCGGTGAGCGCGGTGCCAGTCATCCCGGAAAGCTTCTCGTAGAGACGGAAGTAGTTCTGGTAGGTGATCGTGGCGAGTGTCTGGTTCTCCTCCTGAACCTTCACCCCCTCCTTCGCCTCCACCGCCTGGTGCAGGCCTTCAGACCAGCGTCTGCCGTCGAGGATGCGCCCGGTGAACTCGTCGATGATCTTCACCTCGCCGTCGATCACCGCGTAGTCGACGTCGCGCTTGTAAAGCGACTCGGCCTTCAGCGCCTGAATCAGGTGGTTTACGAGGTGCCCGTTCTCGGCCTTGTAGAGGTGGTCGATGTCGAGGAAGCGCTCGGACTTGGCGACTCCCTGCTCTGTGATCGCCACCGTCTTCTGCTTCTCCTCGATCTCGTAGTCGAAGTCAGCCACGAACGCCTTCTTGGAGGCCGGGTCCATGCCTTCCGGGGTCTTTCCGGAGGTCAGGCGCGGGGCCAGACGCGCGAACTTCACGTACAGATCGGCTGCCTGTTCGGGCGCGCCGGAGATGATGAGCGGAGTGCGCGCCTCGTCGATGAGAATGTTGTCGACCTCATCCACCACGGCGAAGGGGTGGCCGCGCTGGACCTTTTCCTCGAGAGCCTTCGCCATGTTGTCGCGCAAGTAATCGAAGCCGAACTCCGAGTTCGTGCCGTACACGACGTCACACGCGTAGGCGAGCTGCTTCTCCTCATAGGGCTGCATGTTCTGCAGCACACCCACGCTCACCCCCAGGGCGTTGTAGAGCGGGCTCATCCACGCGGCGTCGCGGCGCGCCAGGTAGTCGTTGACGGTAACCACGTGAACGCCCTTGCGCTCCGGCCCGGCGGGCTCGGAGCCGTTCTCGGCGGTGTTAGCCACCGAGCGAGCGTCGCGCACGGCGAGCGAGTTGAGGACCACCGCGAGGGTCGCGGTGAGTGTCTTGCCCTCGCCGGTCTTCATCTCGGCGATGCACCCATCGTTGAGCGCCATCGCGCCCATCAGCTGGACGTCGAAGTGGCGCATCCCCATCGTGCGCTTGCCCGTCTCGCGCACGATCGCAAAGCACTCCGCCATCAGCGCGTCCAACAACTCGCCTTCGGCGGCTCGCTCGCGCAGCACGTCCATCCGCTCGCGTAGCTCCTCCATGCTCTCGAGCTCGAGCTCGGGCTCGTAGGAGGCGATCAGCGCGACGCGCTTCTCGTACTCCTTGAACTTCTTCCCCTCGCCTATGTTCAACGCGCGATCGAGAATCGACATACGCCCAGGGTATCGACTGCGCCACTACCGAGAGACGGCCGCTGGCCGTCGCGACTATCCCGCGGCCGGGAAGGTCCGCGCGGAAGCGGACGCGTGAGCCTCGCGGCGGCGGCGGCGCTTGTCGCGGTGGCGCTTGACCTGGCGGGCGAGCTCGTCCACGACGAGGTTGAGCGAGTGGAGCATCTGCGGTGAGGCGTCGCGCGCTCTCAGCGTGATGCCCTTCAGATAGAGCGTCGCCTCGGCCACGTCGTGGTCGGCCACGCGCGGGTTGCGCTCCTTGATGAGCTCCACCTCCAAGCGCGCGAACTCGGAGACCTGGCGGGAGACCTTCTCCAGCCGGCGTTCCAGGTGCTCGCGCACATCGTCGGTGACCGGGACGTTGCGGCCCTTGATGTCTATCTGCATCACGGGACTCCCTTCACTCGGAGACGCTGTCCACCCATGCTACCCCTCCGCGAGGCGGTCATGGGCCGGGTTTGCACGGATGTTGGACACGTACCATCCCTACCCCTGAGTAGCCTCGGCGAGGCCTCCTCCGGGAGGCGGTTGCCCTCGTAGCTCAGTGGATAGAGCACGTTCTCTGACTCAGGACGGGTCCCGGGTTCGAGTCCCAGCGGGGGCATTTGCGTATCCGTCGCCGACGCTGCCTCGACTGAAGTTGAGTCAGAGGACTGCTTGCTGAGCTGGATCTGTCCAGCGACACAAGTACTCCGGGGGTCTGCGTCGCAGGCCCCCCGGTTCTTATCTGGGCCGCAAGCTCTGCAGCACGCCCGCGTGGCCGGTGATGGCGTCGATAACGATCGCGCCGGTGGCGACGGTGGTGCCGGGGAACACAATCGTGTTGCGCAACTGGGCTCCGGCGCCCACGTGTGCGCCGTCGCCGAGCACCACGGGTCCCATCAGCCGTACGCCCTCACCGAACTTTACGTCGTGGCCGATCCACGCCGGACCTTCGACCTCGACATTGTCTGGTATGGGGGTCTCGCCGACTACGATCACGCCGGGCGCCACCTCAAGGCCCTCGATTTGCAGGCGCAGCTCCCCACGCAACGCGTCGAAGGTGCCCTGACGCAGCTCCGAGAGCGAGCCCACGTCGTTCCAGTACTCCCGCACCTCGTGCATGTGAAAGGCGACGTCGTGCTCGAGTAGCGCCGGGAAGACGTCGTTGGCCCAGTCGGCGAAGGGACGGTCGGGGAAGTAGTCGAAGATGGCTGGCTCGAAGATGTAGATGCCGCAGTTGCCGAGGTCCGACAGCGCTTCGTCGGGGCTCGGCTTCTCCTGGAAGCCTGTGATGCGCCCATCGCGGTCGTGCAGCACGACGCCGTACTCGCGCGTGTCGGTGACCTTCTTGACGGCGAGGGTCGCGATCCCGCCGGCTTGGCGATGCCGTGCGACGAAAGCGCCGAGGTCGATATCGGTGAGCGCGTCGCCGGAGATCACGAGGAACGCGTCGCTACCGAGGAACTCCGCGCACCCGCGCACTCCGCCCGCTGTGCCGAGCAGCTCCTCCTCTAAGCGGTAGCTCAGACGATCGCCGAAGTAGCCCTTGATGGAGTCGGGGAAGTAGTGCAGGTTGGCGATCACCTCGTCGAACCCGTGCCTGTCCAGCAGATCCATGATGTGGCCCATCACCGGCCTGTCGAGCACCGGCACCATCGGCTTGGTTATCTCATAGGTGAGTGGGCGCAGGCGGGTGCCGAGGCCCGCCGCGAGAACCATCGCTCTCATCGGCGGCAAGCTATAGGAATGCTTATCCGCTCGCGCCGCGGGCGGATAAGAGCGGCGCGACGGCGTTTCAGACGCTACGCGCCTTGTTCCCAGGCGCTTCGGTACACCCGCTGCTCCTCGCTGAGCTCGTCGATCTCGATACCGAGCGACTCGAGCTTCAGGCGCGCGACCTCGTCGTCTATGGCGGTGGGCACGGGCAGCACGCCCGCCGGCAGGTTGCCGGCCTGCGCGACCAGATACTCGACGCAGAGCGCTTGGGCGGCGAACGACACGTCCATCACCGACGCCGGGTGGCCCTCCGCGGCCGCGAGGTTCACCACGCGCCCCTGGGCGAGCAGGTTCAGCCGGCGGCCGTCTGAGAGCTTGTGCTCCTCCACGAGCGGCAGCGCCTCGCGCCGGCCCCCGACGGCAAGAGCGCGCAGATCCTCGAGCTTGATCTCCACGTCGAAGTGACCCGCGTTGGCCAGCACCGCGCCGTCCTTCATGCGCTCGAAGTGCTCAGCCCGCAGTACGTCGCGGCCACCGGTGACCGTCACGAACACGTCGCCGCGTTCGGCCGCCGCGAGCGAACCCATCACCTCGTAGCCCTCCATACGGGCCTCGAGCGCCCGCAACGGGTCGACCTCACACACGATCACCGAGGCGCCCGCCCCCCGCGCGCGCAACGCTACGCCGCGGCCCGTCCAGCCGTAGCCGAGCACCACCACCGTGCGCCCGGCCAGCAGCAGGTTGGTGGCGCGCAGGATGCCGTCGATCGTCGACTGGCCGGTGCCGAAGCGATCGTTGAAGGCGCGCTCGGTGCGCGACTCGTTGACCGCGAGAACGGGACAGGCGAGCGCGCCCTGCTCGGCGAGAGCCCGCACGCGCAGCAAACCAGCGGTGGTCTCCTCGGTGGCACCGAGCATGCTCGAGGCGTGCTCGGGCGCGGTCTCGTGGATCGCGCCGATGAGGTCCGCCCCGTCGTCGATCGTCACGGCTGGAGCGTCCCCTACCAGCGCGCTCACGTGATCGGCATACTCGCCGGGGCTCTCTCCTCGCGCCGCGAGCACGGTGGCGCCATCGCGCTCGCGCAACGCCGCCGCCGCATCCTCCTGAGTGGAGAGCGGGTTGGCGGCGCACAGACCCACTTCCGCGCCGCCCGCGAGGAGCGCTCGCACGAGGTTGGCGGTCTCGGCCGTAACGTGCAGGCAGGCCGCCACGCTCACCCCCTCTAGCGGGCGCTCGCGCGCCAAGCGCTCGCGCACCTGCGCGAGCACTGGCATCTGCGAGTCGGCCCACTCGATGCGCGCCTGACCGCGCTCCGCCTCGTCTGAGATCGTCCGCTCCCCTCGCGTGGCGGCCGGGGCCGGGGGCCTAGTAGCGGTAGTGGTCGGCCTTGTAGGGACCGGACACGGGCACGCCGATATAGATCGCCTGCTCCTCGCTGAGCTCGGTGAGTTCTACCCCGAGCGCGTCGAGATGAAGGCGGGCCACCTTCTCGTCGAGGTGCTTGGGAAGCACGTATACGCGCTTCTCGTAGTCCTCGTTCTTTGAGAACAGCTCGATCTGCGCGATCGTTTGGTTGGTGAACGAGTTGCTCATTACGAAGCTCGGGTGACCGGTGGCGTTGCCGAGGTTCAACAGGCGCCCCTCGGAGAGCATGAGGATGGCGTGGCCGTCGGGAAACACCCACTCGTCGACCTGCGGCTTGATGTTCACGCGCTCTATGCCCGGCGTCTTGGCCAGGCCGGCGATGTCGATCTCGTTGTCGAAGTGCCCGATGTTGCCCACGATCGCCTGGTGCTTCATTCGCGCCATGTGGGCGGCGGTGACGATGTCCTTGTTGCCCGTGCAGGTGATGAAGATGTCGCCGCTCGACACAACTTCGTCGAGCGTGCGCACCTCGTAGCCCTGCATCGCCGCCTGCAGCGCGCAGATGGGGTCGATCTCGGTGATCACCACGCGCGCGCCCTGCCCGCGCAGCGATTCCGCGCAGCCCTTGCCCACGTCGCCGAAGCCGCACACCACCGCCACCTTGCCGCCGATCATCACGTCGGTTGCGCGGTTGATGCCGTCGATTAGCGAATGGCGGCAGCCGTAGAGGTTGTCGAACTTCGACTTCGTCACCGAATCGTTGACGTTGATCGCGGGGAACAGCAGCTCGCCGGTCTCCACCATCTGGTAGAGCCGGTGCACGCCGGTGGTGGTCTCCTCGGTTACGCCCTTGACGCCCTGGCCGATCTTCGTCCAGCGCCGCGAGTCTTCGCTCAGAGAGCGTTGCAACAGCGAGAGCACGACCTGGAACTCCTCGGAGTCGGCCGAGGCCGGATCCGGCACGGCGCCCGCCTGCTCGAACTCTGTGCCCTTGTGCACGAGCAGCGTGGCATCGCCACCGTCGTCGAGGATCATGTTGGGCCCAGACGATGAGGTGCCCGCCCCGGGATTTGAATCTGCGTCCTCGCTGGGCCAGCGCAGCGCGCGGTCGGTGCACCACCAGTACTCCTCCAGCGTCTCCCCCTTCCACGCGAACACCGGCACGCCGCGCGGGTCCTCGGGCGTCCCGTCGGGGCCGACAGCCACAGCGGCGGCCGCGTGGTCTTGGGTGGAGAAGATGTTGCAACTACACCAACGCACCGCCGCTCCGAGCGAGGTGAGCGTCTCTATGAGCACCGCCGTCTGGATGGTCATGTGCAGCGATCCCGTGATGCGCGCGCCCGCCAGCGGCTGGGCGGCGGCGTACTCGCGCCGGATCGCCATCAGTCCCGGCATCTCGTGCTCGGCGAGCGTTATCTCCTTGCGCCCGAACTCCGCCAGCGATAGGTCGGCAACCTTGAAATCGGTGTCGGTGAGCGTTGCGGTGGGGGTCATGCGATCTCCCTGGTCGTCGTTGTCTCAGTTCGCGGGACGGCGACGCCTTGGGCCGGTGTCGCCTCCCGGTGGGCGGCGGAAGCCGCCAGCAGCCGTTGGTGCTTCTCCTGCTCGAAGCGCAACCAATCCTCGGCGCTCACGTGCTCGGGGCGCGCGGGCTCGGCGGCGAGCCACTGCTCGATCGCCTCACGCAAAGCCGGTTCGCTCACCAGCCTCAACGCGAACCCGACCTCGCCAAGGTCTAGCTCCTGCTCGTCCAGCAACTCGCGCAGGCTGCTCAACCGCTGCAGCTCGGCGGGGCCGTAGAGCCTGTAGCCCGAGCCCGAGCGGTGCGGCTGAACCAGTCCGATGCTCTCTATGTAGCGAAGCATCCGCGCCGACCATCCGGTTGTCTCGGCGGCCTCGTTGATCGTCAGCGCATCTACAGCGGCGGCCTGCATCGAGCAGACCTTATCACGGTCGTGTCAAGGTTTCCTCGCGCTAACGGCCGCGAGGGTCAGCGCTCGCCGAGACCTGCCTTGAGCCGCTCGATGAGACCCACTGGACCCGGGTCTACACCGCGCAGGACGGCGAGGTAGATCGATACGAGGTCGCCGAGCAGCACCAGCGAGATGACCCGCTCGATCGTGGTCTGTCCGCGCGTTTCCAGGCGGAAGCTCGCCGAGGCGTTGCCCGCGATGAGCTTCTCGGTCAAGTCCATGCGCTCCTTCACACGCGGGTGGGCGTCGGAGTCGTCGAGGAAGACCGCGGAGAAGCGACCGACGTCGCGCGCTCCCTCCCACCCCTGCAGCTCGTTGTGGTCGAGCTCCGGCAGCTCGTGGGCGAAGGCGGGCTGCTTGGAGTTCTCGTTGATCTGCGTCTTCCAGCGGTAGGCGATAGGCACGGTGAGTCCCGCGCCGGCGATCATCGGCGCCGTCCCGAGCAGGCCGCGCGCGACTTCCTTTGCCATCGAGTCCTCCGGAGCGTCGGGGCCCCACTCGGCCACGAGCTGCTCCGTGTGGGACGCCGCCACGTCGATCTCAGAGGTGAGCCGCGGGCCGGCGCCGCAGAGCGCCGCCACCTCGAGCGCCGCCACCGTCATGTAAGCCACGGCGGCACGCGGCTGGAAGCCGCCCGGGAGCGGGATCACGGGCACGCCGTCCCCGCGCGCCATCTCGGCGAGACGCCCGCCGGTGGTTACCACCACCCGCCGCGCGCCCAGCGCCCCGGCTGACTCGTAGCAGGCGAGCGTCTCCTCGGTGTTGCCCGAGTAGCTCGCGCACAGCACCGTGGTATCCGGTGTGGTCCACGGCGGCAGGCCGTAGGCGCGCGTGACGAAGATCGGACGCGACGCGTGATCGCCGAGCGCGGCGCGAGCGAGCGCTCCACCGATGGCCGAGCCGCCCATCCCCGCGACGACAAGGCCCGCGGGGGTGTCCCACTCGGCCATGATGGCCGACTCCACCCGCCACAGACCGTCGCGCAGATGCTCGGGCAGAGCCAGCACGTCGCCAAGCTGGCCCGAGGCGTCGACGCGGGAGATAGCCTCGCGCGATAGCGCGTCGGTCATCGATGCGGCGCCTTCGCTCATCTTCTGGCTCGTCTCCTATCGGGGTGAGAGTCGGGAGGGTCGGTGCTCGACCCCGCGCCAGGATATATGGCGCGGTGGACCGTGGACGCCAGGCTCCGTGAAGGTCGCGACGATTGGCCTAAAACCTGATCGCGCCGTCGGGGAGCGTTACACCGGGGAAGACGCGCACACCGCCGCCCAGCACGTTGTCGGCCCCCACGGTCACGCCCTCGCCGAGCACGGCGCCCTCCTGGATGTGAGTGCCCGCGCCCACGCGACACCCCGCCGCCACGACGCAGTTGCGCAGCGTGCAGCCCTCGCCGATGTGGGTGCCGTTGAGGATCACGGCTCGCTCGACGGTGGTTCCGGCGCCGATGTGCACGTCGTGACCGAGCACCACGAGGCTGCCCACGTGGGCGCCCTGAGCGACGTTTACGCCCGACTCGATCACCGCGGGAGGGATCGCTCGCCCCTGCACCCGCGCCCCGTCGGCAACCGCCATGTAGCCCTCGCCCATGCGCGCGCGCACCGCCGTGTCGACGTTGCCCTCGAGGATGTCGAAAGTGCCCTGCAGGTAGCGCTCGGGCGTGCCGATGTCAAGCCAGTAGCTCTCCGAGGGGAAGCCGTAGAGGCCCGCGCCGACCAGTCGCGGCCACACCTCGCGCTCGATGGACACGTTGCGCCCCGGGGGCACCAGCTCGAGCACCTCACGCTCGAGTACGTACGCGCCGGCGCTGATGAGGTTCGTGTCGATGCTGTCGGAGCTCGGCTTCTCGACGAAGTCACGCACCGCGTTGCCGTCCTCCAGATACACCAGGCCATAGCCGGAGGGGTCCTCCACGGGAACGAGCGCAAGCGTGGCCTTGGCGCCGGTGCGCTCGTGCTGGGCGATCTGCTCGGTGAGGTCGATGTCGGTGAGGACGTCGCCGTTGAGCATCAAAAAGCGCTCGTCGAGCATCGGCTCGGCGAACTTCAGCGCACCCGCGGTGCCCCGCGGATCGGGCTCCTCAACGAAGCGCAGGCGAATGCCGAGGCCGGAGCCGTCGCCGAGCACGTTGCGGACGCTCGTCGCCAGGAAGCCGCACGACATGATCACGTCGTCGACGCCGTGGCGACCGAGCCACTCGAGCATGTACG
>DATBTP010000141.1:0-23349 GCA_036559185.1 Solirubrobacteraceae bacterium
GAGCTGCTTGCCGGTCATCGAGTCTCCTTGTGAGCCTGTCTTGTCGAGTTGCCGCACAGACGGCGCCGGGCGATGGTCTTCTCGTGCGTCCATCTACGCCCGGTGACGCCTTGGAGACTATCTATCCGCAGAACGCCACAAGCTCGCGGGCGACGCCCACAGGATCGTCGTAGGTCATCAAAAAGCCTGTGCTCGAGAGCACGCGCAGCTGGCCATGCGGCAATAGGCGTACGGTCTCTTCCGCCCCCGCGAGCGGGTGCAACGGATCTCGATCGGCCCACAGCAACAGCACGGGCATCCGCAGGCACGGGTAGAGCTCGAGCACGTGGGTTTGCGCGCCCCGCGGCCATCGCCGAGCGCACTTCGCCCACGAGCGCGCGAGGTTGGGGTTGCCAGGCACGTCGGCAAACGCGTGACGGATAAGGTCGCCAGCCTCCGGGACGTGGCGCTCGGAGAGGCGCATGCCGAGCGCGGGGGTGAACACCAGCCTGGTGGCGTGGCTGAGCGCGCGGTCAAGTCCCGGCAGCGAGCCCCCGAGCGTGGCCAGCCGCCACGCTCCGCGCTTGCGCGCGTGCTCGACGGGCAGGTGCAAGCGGTTTGGCATCAGCACCATCCGGCTTGGCTCGAGCAGACCCGCCGCGACCGCCTGCATCAGGATCTCGGCGCCGGCGTCGTGGCCCACCACGAGCGGCCGCGGCCCCAGCACGTCGTCGGAGAAGCCGCTCATCACCTCGGCGAACCACTCGATCGTGTAGGGATGGCGCGGACGGTCCTCGGAGTCGCCGTGAAGCGGCAGGTCGGGGATCACCACGCGATGGCGCTCGGCGAGGCGGTCGACGATCGGCTCCCACTCCCTGTGAGAGAGCAGCCCGGCGTGCAAGAGCGCAAGCGGCGGACCGGCGCCCAGCTCGCGATACGCCACGCGCGCGCCGTCCGAGTGGTGGTAGAGGCGCAGCCTCATAGAAGCGCCGTCCGAGCGAGCACGCTCCCCATCGTAGGGGGGCTATGCGGGGTTGCGGCGCGGGTGGAGTTGGAGGCTCTCGAAATTAGTTGCCACAAGTCCTGACTAACCATCTAGTCAACTCGCGTAGGGGGCTGTTTTCATGTATGGCTCACCTCACGCCTGCGCAACCCGTCGCGCCATGCGCCGACGCTCCTCCATGTGCAAGCGCCCGCCCAGGATGCACCCAACGTTGCGCCCCTTGCGAGCAAGCTCCACAAAGCTTGACAATCCTCCACATGAGCGTCATACGCACCAACGCCGCAGCCACCCTGCTCGGCGTCAGTCCGAACACGCTGCGCAGCTGGGAGACCCGCTTCGGCTACCCCACACCCAAACGTAGCGACGGGGGCCATCGCCAGTTCGACCTCGCCGAGATCGAAGTGCTCAAGCAGGCTTTCGCCGAGACTCATGACATCTCATCGGCCATCTCCGTGGCGCGCGAGCGCGGCGAGGGACCCTCGACCCCCGCGCGCCTGCGTTCGGCCTTTGCCGTGTTCAGCGAGGAGAATGCCGACCGCCTGATGGAGGAGAGCATGGCGGTGCGCTCGGTGGAGCGCACCGTAGAGACGGTCTTGCTGCCCGCCATCGAGAACCTCGCGGGCAACGACCCAAGCTCGCGCGATCAAGCCCGTCGCGAGGACGGCGAGGGACAGCCCGCCCGCGGTGTCGCGAACTCGGCCGAGTACTGCTTCGCCTGGCGCTACGCGACGGGCTGGCTGTCCGCGGCCCAGCGCGTCGCTCCGCCCTCCACGCGCGAGGAGGGCGTGCTCGTGCTCGACGCCAGCGGCGCGCTCGACGTGGACGCGCTCTATGTGCAGGCGCTTGAGCTGTTCCTCCGCCGCGCGGGTTTGCGCGTGCTCACGCTCCCGGTCGGGCTGGACGGCGCGCGTGTCGGAAACGCGCTACGCGCACTCAACCCCCAGGCGCTCGTGCTCGCCGGACAGGGCTCCACACTAGATGCGATCGGCCGCGTGGTGTACGCGGCGCGACAGAGCGCCGGGGAGCTCGAAGTGCTCGACTATCGCGGCGCGCTACCGGAAACAGGGGCCAGCACCGTGCCCCGCCTCGGCCCGTCGCCGGCCGACGCGGTGACGAAGCTGCGCGAGCGCCTCGCGGGCGCCACGGCCGGCGAGCGCAGCCCAGCCGTTCCCGCCGCCGCGATCTCTTAGCGACGCGCTCCACCACGGCTCTCCGACGCCGACCTTCGGGCTGAAGCTCTCAGCGCGTCCCATACAGGCAGCGACGCCCACCTACAATGAGCCGCCCCATGGCAGCCCGCGAGCAACACCAGCTGATACCGCCGCGCCAGGTGGACGCGCGTCAGGATCTGCCCGAGCTCGAGCAGGAGGTGCTCGCGCGCTGGCGCGAGCGCGACGTGTTCGGCGAGTCGCTGCGCATGCGCGAGCACGCGACGCCGTGGATCTTCTACGAGGGTCCGCCCACCGCCAACGGCAGGCCTGGCGCCCACCACGTGCTCTCGCGCGTGTTCAAGGACATCTACCCCCGCTACAAGACCATGCGCGGCTACCGCGTCGATCGCAAGGGCGGCTGGGACTGTCACGGGCTGCCGGTGGAGATCGGCGTCGAGCGGGAGCTCGGCATCTCCAGCAAGGCGGAGATCGAGGAATATGGGATCGAGAAGTTCAACGCCAGGTGCCGCGAGTCGGTGTTCACCTACCTGGAGGAGTGGAACCGCCTCACCGAGCGCATCGGCTTCTGGGTAGACCTCGAGCACGCCTACCGCACGCTGGACGAGAGCTACATCGAGTCGGTGTGGTGGGCGCTCGCCGAGATCGACCGCAAGGGTTTGCTTTACGAGGGCAACAAGGTGGTCCCCTACTGCCCCCGCTGCGGCACCGCGCTCTCCTCGCACGAGGTGGCGCTCGGCTACAAGGACGTGGTCGACCCGTCGGTGTACGTGCGCCTGACAGTGCGCCTGCCCTCGCCCGGCACCCCGGACAGGCTGGTGCAACAGCCCGGAGGTCCGGTCGGAGTTTCCACTCCCACCCCCGCTCCGACGTCCCCGCTGCGAGAAGGCGATGCGCTCTTGATCTGGACGACGACACCGTGGACCCTGCCAGGCAACGTCGCGGTGGCCGTGGGTCCAGACATCGAGTACGCGCGTGTGCACACCGGCGAGGAGACACTAGTCGTGGCGAGCGCTCTCGTCGAGAAGGTGTTGGGGGACGGAGCGGAGATCCTCGAGCGCTTCCCGGGACATGCGTTGATCGGCTCGCACTACACGCCTCCCGTCTTCAGAGCCAGCCACGGTGGCGGCTTTCCGATCATCGCGGGCGACTTCGTGACGACCGAGGATGGGACCGGTCTGGTGCACATCGCGCCGGCGTTCGGCGAGGACGACTTCAGGGCGGCAGCGGCAGCTCACGTGGGGGCTTTCAATCCGGCGAGCCCGCACACGCTATTCAATCCCGTCAAACCCGACGGCACGTACGACAAACGCGTGCAAAGCCAAGACGGCACGTCGTATGAGGGCCGTTTCGTGAAGGACCCTCTTCTCACCGAGGACCTGATCGCCGACCTTCAAGCGGCCGGACAGCTCTTCCGGCGCAGCGACTACGAGCACTCCTACCCCCATTGCTGGCGCTGCAATACCCCGCTTATTTACTACGCCAAGCCCTCCTGGTACATCGCCACCTCCAAGCTTCGTGAGCGAATGACGGCGGCGAACGAGACCATCGACTGGTACCCCCCTCACATCAAGCACGGCCGTTTCGGCGACTGGCTGTCCAACAACGTCGACTGGGCACTCTCCCGCGAGCGCTACTGGGGCACGCCGCTGCCGGTATGGCGCTGCCCCGACGGACACACCCACACCGTCGCCTCCTTTGCGGAGCTAGAGGAGCGTTCCGGCCGTCCACTAACAGACCACCACCGCCCTTACGTCGACGAGATCGACTTCCCCTGCACGGCCACGAGCGATGGGGAGACCGCGTGTGGCCGACCGATGAAACGTGTACCCGAGGTCATAGACGTGTGGTTTGACTCGGGCGCGATGCCTTTTGCCCAGCACCATGCTCCCCACGAGCATCAACAGCTATTCCAAGCGAGCTTCCCCGCCGATTTCATCTGCGAGGCGCTCGATCAGACCAGGGGCTGGTTCTACTCCCTGCTCGCGGTCTCCACCCTGCTTTTCGACACCGCCCCCTACCGCAACGTGGTGTGCCTCGGCCTGATCCTCGACGCCGAGGGCCAGAAGATGTCGAAGTCAAAGGGCAACACGGTGGAGCCGTGGCGGGTGCTCGACTCCTACGGCGCCGACGCCTTCCGCTGGTATTTCTTCACCTCCAAGCAGCCGTGGGACGGCTACCGCTTCTCCGAGGAGGCGATCGGCGAGGGCGTGCGCCTCTTCCTCAAGCAGCTATGGAGCACCTACTTCTTCTACACCCTCTACGCGAACGCCAACGCCGACGCGCTCGCGTTCGAGCAGCTCGTATCGACCGGCGCCGAGGCCGATCCCGCCATTGCACGGCCGACCGAGGAGCGTGGGACAACGGCGCCCACTGACGGTGACGCCCTCGACCGCTGGGCGCTCTCGCGCACCGCCGCCACGGCCGAGATCGTGGCCGAGCGGCTCGACGCTTACGACGCCACCGCCGCCGGGCGCGCCATCGCGGAGCTCGTCGACGAGCTCTCCAACTGGTATGTCCGCCGCTCCCGGCGACGCTTCTGGGACGGCGACCGCGTCGCCTTCGACACTTTTCGTGAATGCCTGCTCGTCGTATCCAAGCTGCTCGCCCCCTTCTGTCCCTTCATCGCCGACGAGATCTACGACAACCTCGACGGCTCGCTGGCGAGCGTCCACCTCTGCGACTTTCCGACGGGCGAGGAGCTTCCGGCGCGCGACCGCGACCTGGAGGACGCGATGGCCGTCGCCCGCGAGACCGTGAGGCTGGGGCTGAGCGCGCGTGCGCACGCGAAGATCAAGGTGCGCCAGCCGCTCGCCGAGGCGGTCGTCGTCGCCGACGGCCGCGAGCGTGCCGCCATCGGGCAGCTCTCCGAGATCGTGCGCGAGGAGCTCAACGTGCGGCGTATCCGCTTCGTCGACGCGGCCGAGGAGTTGGGCGAATACGAGGTCAAGGCCAACTACCGCACGCTCGGCCCGCTGTTTGGCAAAGAGATGCCGCTCGCCGCCGACGCGATCGACGCGCTCGACCCCGCGCGGGTAGCCGCCGCGGTGCGCGAGGGTGAGCCAGTCGGCATCTCGGTAAACGGCCGCGAGCACACACTCACGGCGGCGGACGTGCTGTTGAGCATGAAGGCCCCCGACGGCTACTCCGTCGAGCGCGACGGCGCCCATGCGGTGGCGCTCGACCTCGCCATCGACGACAGCCTGCTGCGCGAGGGCCGCTCGCGCGAGATCGTCCACGCCGTGCAAAACGCGCGCAAGACCGCCGGCCTCGAGGTCGAGGACCGCATCGAGCTTTCCCTATTCGGCGACCCCGCGCTGCTCGACGCCGCCCGCGCCCACGACTCCTACCTCATCGGCGAGACGCTCGCCCTCGCACTATCGCTTGGCGACGGCGACCCCACCGCGATGGACTACCAGGAGCAGACCGACATCGAAGGCCTCACGCTCGACATCGCCCTGCGCCGCATCCAACCCACCTAAAACGCATGCCCCGCGAAGCGGGGCATGCGTTTGCTTCAAGCCAGAACCGGCTCCAGCTCGGCCTCGATCTTCCGCTTGGGATAAGCCCCGACGACCGTCTTTGCCGGGACGCCGCCCTTGAAGAGGATCATCGTGGGGATCGAGAGGACCTGGAAGGCCGCTGCGGTCTGCTGGTTCTCATCGACGTTGAGCTTCACGATGCGCAGATCCTCGCGCTCGGAGGCGATCTCCTCGAGCACCGGTCCCACCACGCGGCAGGGTCCGCACCACGGCGCCCAGAAGTCGACGAGCACGGGCTTTTCCGACTCGATGACCTCGGCCTGGAAATTGGCGTCGGTTACTTCGTTGAGGGTGCCTGCCATGGGAATCTCCTATCGGGTGGCCGTCTTTGCCGCGGGACCGCCCGGCTTTGCCGGACCGCCTGCCACTCACTATACAAAGTGAAGTGTAGCAACGCGAACGAATGCGAGACCGGCCGTCCACCAGTGCGACGTCAGCCACCAACGCGCACCGTCCATCCCTCCCAGCTTCCCACAATCGGAGTGTGTATACCGGTGAGCGCGACGAAGACGTGCGGCGATACGTACACCTCGACGAACGCCGCCAGCACGAGCACCGGCAGCGCGATAGCCACCGTCACCATCGTGGCCGCCAGCAGTTGATCCCACTCTCCTCTGCGGCTTGCCATGATCCATGCGGCGAGCGGCAGGAACAGCGCGAGCAGCTCGGGAATCGCGTGCGAGAGCAGACCCAGCAGCAACAGCGCGGGCGACACCTTCAGGAAGTGCGCCACACCGGCGAGCGTGTGGCCGAGCAGGTAGGCCTGCGCGGACAGCGAGAAGGTCGTGGCGCACACGACGAACGCGATCGCGATGCGTCCACCGTGCTCGTGCACCCAGCGCGACAGGCCGCTCTTGCTCTCCGCCTGCAGCGGCAGCGAGCTGCCGGCGATGAACCCCGCCACGCACGCCATCGCGTGCAGCGCGAGCACCAGCAGGTTGTGCGAGAGCACGGTTGCCACGTCGCCGAGATCGCCGACGGCGAACGGCGGGCGCAGCTGGATCGGTTGCACGTAGCTCGCCGACAGCGCCGCCACGACGAGCACCGCCGCGAGCAGCCCCGCCGCCGCGGCCGACGAGCCCGCAACCCACGCCCCGATCACCGGCAGCGGGCGGCGCTGCCAGGCGCGCAGGGTGATGCGGGTGCGGCGAACGCCGTGGTAGAGCGCGTAGGCGGAGGCGTCCACGCTCTCATGATCGGCGCGAGCGACTCGTTACATGAGACGCGGCACGACCACGGCGGCAGGCGCATGCCTCCCAACAAACACCGTTCAGGAGCGAGCACCGTTCACGAGCGAACACCGTTCACGAGCGAACACCGTTCAGGAGCGAGCGGCGCTCAGGAGCGAGCGCCGTTCAGGCGCGCGTCGAGGCTCGCTGTGCGTCGGGGGCGTCGGCGCGCGCTTGCGGCGCGTCCGACACCGGCGGCTGGCGGCCGAAGCGCAGCTCCGGCACGAGCCACATCGCCTCGGCGGCTATCTTCCACGACATCTTGCTCTGACCGCGCTCGCGATCTTTGAACACGATCGGCACCTCCTTCACGCGGAAGCCCGCGCGCACGGCACGGTAGGTGAGCTCGACCTGGAAGGCATACCCGTGCGAGCGCACGCTGTCGAAGTGGATCGCCTCCAGCACCTCGCGCTTGAAGCACTTGAAGCCGCCCGTGAGGTCGCGCACGCGCAGGCCCAGCACCCAGCGCGCGTAGGTGGAGCCGCCCTGGCTTATCGCACGCCGCAACAGGCCCCAGTCGCGCACACCCCCGCCGGGCACGTAGCGCGAGCCGAGCGCGAGGTCGGCGCCCGAGCGCACCGCGTCGAGCAGACGGGCGAGATCGGCGGGGTTGTGGGAGAAGTCGGAGTCCATCTCCATCACATACGCCGCCCCGTGGTCGAGCGCGTGGGCAAAGCCGGCAAGGTAGGCGGGGCCGATGCCGTTCTTCTCGGCGCGATGCAGCACCTCCAGCCGCTCGCGCTCGCGGGAGAGGCGATCGGCGATCGCGCCCGTGCCGTCGGGAGAGTCGTCGTCGACGATCAGGATTCTGTACGCCCCGTCGGTGCTACCGGCGAGCACATCGCTTGCGGCGGCTACTATCGCCTCGATGTTCTCAGCCTCGTTGTACGTCGGGAGGATCAGCCAGGACACGTCGGTCACGAGGCGCGTACCCTAGCGTGTCATCCGCTCGCGTAACGCCGCTGGTCCTCGCCGGCGGCCTGCTTGCCGGACTCGTGCTGCTTCTCTGCGCAGCGGCATCGGCGCGTGCCCAGCAAGCGCCCGTGAGCACGGCGCGACTGGACCAGTACACGGCCGGCGTCGCCCGCGCCTGGGAGCCCTACACGACGGCGGACGGGCGCGTCTCCGACCCCCTGAACCCGGCGGACACGGGCGATAACTACGGCGTGGTGATGCTCGCCGACACAATGCTCGAGGCGGCCGCTCGCGACGGCGACGCCGCGCTCGAAGAGACCGGCGAGCGCATCATCGAATCGGCGCTCGCACAGCCCTTGTTGAGCGATCCCTTCAACCTGCTCGCGATCGCCGCCACCATCCGCGATGGCGAGGACGGCGAGCTGCCCGCTGGGGTGTGGGAGCGAATCTCGGCGCCCCTCATGCGACGCGCGGGGGAGATCGGGGCACCGACCGAGGCCACCTGCCTCATCGTGCCAGGGTGTTACGACAACTGGCGGCTCGTGTGGTCAGCCGGCGCGGCGCTGCTCGTGGCCGACGGTGTGAGCGGCCCACCCGGTTCGCTGGCCGGCTCGAGAGCGTACGTGGCGCGCCAGATAAGGGAAGACCTCGCGCTGGCGGTGACGCATGCGGGCCCGCCGCTGCGAGAGCTCGGCGCCTCCACCACGCTGGTGCCCGCCCGCGAGCTCTCCGACCCCGGCGCCGAGCCGGCCGCCTACGAGCTGTTCTCGAGCTTCATGCTCGAGCTGGTTGGCGAAGCCGACCCGGGCGCCATCACCGCGAAGGTGGCGAGATTGCGCCGTCAGGCCGACCGCTACGCGCTCGACATGATGGCCCCCGACGGCCAGCTCTCGCTGTCGGGGCGCTCTCTCGACCAGTCGTGGGTGCAAGCCGCGGCGGCGGCGCTCGGCGCCAGACGCGCCCGGCTCGACCCTTCCCACGCGGGCGCCTGGCGCGCGTTCGCCGACCGCGGCCTCTCCTACCTGCTCGACTCCTACCCGCTCGAACCCGACGGCCTGCTCCCCATCGTCCCCGGGCTCGGCCTGCGATGGGACTCCTCGATCGTGGATGTCTACGCGGCGCTCAACCAGTACGAGGGACTCACCTTGTGGCTGCTCTCCGACGCGCTAGCCCACTGGCCGCACGCGGAGGCCTCGCAATCCGCCCTGCCCGCCGACGAGCCCGGACCATTGTTCGACGACTTGCGCTCGAGTGGGCTCGTGTGGGGCCGCAAGGCGAACGTCTGGTGGGAGCTGAGCGGGCTCGCCAAGGGCGCCGACCCGCGCTCGGCGCAGGGACTCGTCGCGGTGAAGGTGGCGAACGGTGGCGGTTGGGATGACCTGCTGGCGCTGCGCCCACGCGAAGGCGGCCCGTCGAGCGCGTGGACGCTCTCGCTTGCGCACGGCGCCAGCGCCACCCCCATTTTCACGAAGGTGCGCGGGACGGGTGGCGAGGCGACGCTCACCGGCGTCTACCGCCGCGCGAACGGCCGCCTGGCGGGGCGCGCGACGGCGACGCTGCGAACGACCGGCGGCGGGATCGAGTTGAGCGTGAGTGTGCCGGCGAAGACCACACTGCAAACCACCGTGTGGCTCGCGGGCGAGGGCGCGAACGCGGCCGGGACCCGCGGAGGCGGCGCGGCCGGCGGCGGGTCGCCCGCGAGGGTGAGCGCGCGCGGAGCCACCACAACGCGCGGGGCCTGCGTCGTGACCGCGTCCGGGCTCGCCTGCCCGGTGACGATCCGCTGGCGCAAACACGGCTTCGCGACGCTGGAAGTGGGACGTGGGCTGCCCTAGAACGCTGGTTGCTTTCGCCGCCGTGTTGAGCGCGCCCGCGTTGTTGGCCACCGCGGCGCGGGGCTCGCTTGCGAGCACAGGCTTCCTCTCCACCCCAACCGACCAGATCGCGGTGCCGGGATTGCTCGCGGGCGGTGAGATAACCCCCGAGGGCGACCTGTATACGGGTTGGGCGGAGTACGAGTTGAGCTTCGGTCGCAAGTTGACGCCGTGGGATCAGCCCACGCGCACGCTGCCCGACCCCAGCCTGCCGTTTCTGTCGAGCGAGCTCTCCGACGGACCGGTGCGCTACGCGCAAACGATGTTCGCCGTGTCGGTTGGAGGCAGGCCCGTGGCGTATGAGACGGTTACGGCCACCAACGCCTCCAGCCGCCCGTGGGAGGCGCGGCTGGCGATGGCGGTGGCGTATACGCGCGGGCGCCAGCTCCGCGGCGTCCACGGAACGACGACCGGCGCCTACCGCTACGAGCGTCCGGCCAGCGGCGCGTCCGGCTTCTACGAGCAGCCGGGCCAGGCGTTCTCGCCCTCCTTCGCCTACACCACACAGGGTCGCGACCTCGACCGCTCCGGCCTGCTGCTGGCGCGCGGCCCCTCCGCCGCCAGCCGCCCGCTCGGCGCGACCGCCTTGGCGCGCTCGACCGCCTTCGCGCGCTCGACCACGGCCGCGGCGGTTGCGAACAACGACTCACCTCGCGCGCGCGGGGCATCGACGGTCGCGGGCCCCAACACGCTCCACGACGCGCGGTTGTTTAGCGCCCGTCTGAAGGGGGGCGCGAGCGCGAGCTTCACCTGGCAGATCCCCTTGATCCCGCCCGCCGCCGGCGCGGCCGCGGACCGCACGCTCGACAGGGCGCCTCTGGATGCCGCCCGCTCCGAGCTGAAGCGCATGTGGGAGAAAGAAGAGGCGGGGATGACGAGGATCGACGTGCCGGAGGCGAAGGCGAGCGCTACCTACAGGGCCGCGATCGCACAGATCCTCGACTCGCGCTACCTCACCCCCCCAGGGTGGGTGCAAGGCGTGAACAGACTCCAATATCAGGCCTTCTGGATTCGCGACGGCGCGCTCGAGACGCGTGCGCTCGACCTCGCCGGACTGCACACGCAGGCCGGGCAAGACCTCGAGTTCATGGACACCCTCCAGCAACCCGACGGGCTCTTCATCGACCGCGCCAACCAGTACGACGGGCCCGGCGAGGCGTTGTGGGCGATCGACCAACACGCCCAGCTCGCGCGCGACCCCGCCTACGCGCGAGCGCAGCTCACGCGGATGGGCGCACAGGTCCAGTGGCTGTCGCTGGCGAGCGCCACAGATCCAATGGGCCTGCTCCCCGCCGCCAACCCTGGCGACGACGAGCTCGCCTACGGTCACATCACCGGCGATGACCTGTGGGCGGCGGCGGGGCTGCGCTCGGCAATCGCCGGCGCGAGGTTGGCGGGGCGAGAAGACCTCGCGAGGGAATGGCAGGCGGTGGACAGTCGCTTCGAGGCCTCGCTGCGCCAGGCGATCGCGCTGGGGGCGACGCGAGCCGGCCACATCCCGCCCGTGCTCGACGCGGGCGGCGGGCAGGATTGGGGCAACTACTACGCGGCCTACCCCGTGCAGGTCCTCGCCGCCGCCTCCCCCGCCGTGAGAGCTACGGTCGCGTGGGCACGGACGCATATGCAGGAGGGGCTCGCCACCTACGCGAACGGGGGCAGCCTGCACGACTACCTCGGATTCCCCATCTTCCAAACCGAGCTCGCCGAGGGCGACGCGTCCGACGCGGTGGCCGGCCTCTACGCCGAGCTCGCGCACACCACCTCCACCGACGGCGGCTGGGAGTGGACCGTCGCCCCGTTCGGTTCGCGTAGCTCGCCCGTGGACATGGCGCCGCACGGGACGTTCTCCGCCGATTACGTGGCGCTGTTGCGCGACATGCTCGTGGACGAAAGCCCCACCGCGGGAGTGACGTTGCTCGAGGGCGCCTCTCCGGCGTGGCTTGCGCCGGGACAGCACATAGCCGTCAGCGACGCGCCCACCGCCTACGGCACGGTCTCGTTCGTGGAGCGCTCCACCGCCCACGGCGAGACGCTCCAGTGGCACAGCGATCTCTCCCCGGGGATCGCGCTCGAGTGGAAGCTCCCCTCGTGGGCCCGTCATCCGCGCGGGCCGCACGGAACGGCATTTGGCGCCACGATCGCGCTGCGCTCCGACTCCGGATCGTTGACCGTAGCCTTTGGCGGCCGTCGTCCCGCGCGCTCCTACGCGGGGGCGGTGGCCGCATTGAACGCCGCCTACCGGGCACACCACCGACCCGCGCCGCTTGCGCCCGCGGCCGGGTGATTTGAAAACGGGCACGCGTACTACCACCGATCGAGCGCCTATGCCGCTCGCGCCGGCGGCCGGATGATCGACAACGGCACGCGCCACCACTGGTCAAGCGCCTACGTCGCTTTGCGCCGGCGGCCGGGTGACGCGAAACCCACGCCGCGGGCCGAAGGCCAATCAAAAGATCTTCGGGATCAGTTTCTGGATGTAGCGGTGGAGTTCTCGCGCGACCACCAGCAGGGCCGGGCGAGGGGAGCCGTTGGAGCGGATGAGCCCCGAATCCCATGTCACCCGCCTGGGGAGTCTGTGCGGGTTGCCGGGGGAGCGCCAGTGGTAGTAGTAGACGCGTGTTATGCGCGAGCTGAGCCTGGCGAAGCGGAACGTGTTCTGCGCGACCCTCGCGGCGTAGGCTTCGCTGTGCTGGATGAGATGGCCTTTGAAGCGCCACCACACCACTCCGCCGACCTCGCTGAACCAGACCTGGCCTTTGGTGGCCGTCAGGAAGCGTTCGACCGGCGCCGGATTGTCGGTGCTGACGCTCGCGTAGGGGTTGAAGGGCCAGATCGCGGGTTGCGGGCGGGCGGTTTGCAGGAACGTTTCCACCCACGCCTCCACGTTGCCGTCGGAGTCGAGGATGTCGGGCGCGGCGATCTCGCAACCGGGGCAGTGGGAGGCGAGCTCGTTGTAGTACTCGGCCGCCAGCTTGGGGTGGCGCTCGGTGGGTTGGGTGGCGTGCGTGGCCTCGTCCATCGGGGAGAACTCCTTCACCCACGGAAACCGCTTGCGGAAGCGCAGGAAGGCCCTCAGATATTGCGCGGGGCTGGGCGCGGGGCCGAAGTTGTCGGCGTGCTGGAAGGTGATGAAGGGGGTGATGTGGTAGGCGTGCCTCACCGCGTCGAGCCAAGCCGTGGCGAGGGCGAGGTCGCGTTTGCTGTAAGCCACGTTCCACGGAAGCACGTCGCGCGCGAGGTGCACGCCGAGCTCCGCCACGCGCGGGTCGGAGAAGGTGCTCGCTTCGTAGTCGGAGAGACCGAAGCGGAAGCTCGCGGCGGCGGGAGACGCCGTGGCAAAGCCGGCAAGCGCAAGGCACGCGCTCGCCAAGGCTAGCGTTAGGGCGTGGGTGGGTGTGCGTGCGCGCATCGTCGAATTCGCTGCAAGCCTGCCGCGGCGATCGCTTAGCGCAGCACCGGCCGGGTGTGTTACCCCCTGGTTATCATAGGCCGCGATGAGTCGCCGGCGCGCCGCTCTCTTGGCGGGATTGCTCGCGGGGGGCCTCCTCACAGCGTCCTTGCGACCCAACGGCGCCTCCTCGGCGATGGTGCGCCGCACTCCGTTCGGCCTCTCGATCGAGTATCCCTTGTTGGAGCGGGCGCTCGGGAACGGGACGTGTCCGAGCCCCGCGTTTGTGAATGCCCTGAGAGAGCTTGGATCGCCGACCCTGCGGGTAGGCGGCGACTCGCAGGATCTCGCCGGGCCTACGCCCGCCTATCACTACTTCGTGCCGGCGTCCTTCTGGTCGCGGTTCGGCTGCCTCGCGCGCGAAACGGGCGCACCGATCACGGTGGGGTTGAACTTCGGCGAAGGCCCGGTGGCGGACGAGTCGACGACGATCGCCGCCGCCGAGCAGGCAATCCCCGCCTCGCAACTCGCGTTCTCGCTCGGCAACGAGCCAGACCTCTATGGGATCGCCCACATCCTCCCCAACGAACCGGGCTTCACGGTCCCCGCCTACCGCCCCTCGCCGTGGACGGCGGGCGAGTATGCGAGCGAATGGTCCAACCGCCGCGCGCGGCTCGGGCCGCTCAGGATCGAGGGGCCGGACCTCGCGGGGATCGGTTGGCGCGTGCCGATGACGCGGCTATTGGAGCGCGATCCCCCCGACACGATGACCGTGCACGCCTATCCGACGGTCGCTTGCGGGTCGGCGGGACCGACGACCACCGCGGCGCGGCTGCTCTCGGTGCACGCGAGCGTGGGGCTAGTGGAAAAGTACGACTGGATGTTGACCGCGGCGCGGGCGGCGCACCGCGAAGCGGTGATCTCCGAGAGCAACAGCGCCTCGTGCGGAGGCAAGCCGGGCGTGTCTGACACGCCCGTGGCGGGCGTGTGGGCGGCGCGGTATGTGGTGGCGGCGCTGCTGCGCGGGTGGGCGCAGGTGCGCTTCCATTGCGCCGGCACGAGCTATGACCCGCTCGTGGTCGAAGCCGACGGCACGGTGAAGCTGCGCCCGCTCGGCCACGCGCTGCTGTTCCTGAGCCGTTGGATCCCGGTGGGCAGCCGCATCCTCTCCTCCGCGCGCCCCCCCTCCTCGGCGGCGCCCCACTCGTTCTCAGTGCTACCCGGCCGGCCGAGCTCGCACGACGAACAGGGCGTGCTCGCGGCGACGGTGAGAAAGGGCGCACACACGACCGTGATCTTGAGCTCGTTCTCGCGCAAGCCCTCGCCTTTCACCGTGCCGGTGGCGGGCCGGGCGAGGCGGGTGCGAACCGAGACGCTCACGCGCGCCTCGGCGATCGAAGAGCCGGGAACCGCGAGCGTGCGCGGCCACGAGGCGCGGCTGGTGCTCGCGCCCGACACGGTCGTGGCGGTGGTGGAGCGCTAGAGCCATGGAGACGACGCTGCCCAATTCGGCGATCGCCGACGCGCTTGAGGAGCTCGGCGACCTGTATGAGCTCGACGGCGCGATCGTGCACCGCGTCGTCGCCTACCGCACAGCCGCGCGCTCGGTGCGCGAGGCGCCGGTGTCGGTGGCGGAGCTGGCGCTCGCGGGGCGAGCGACCGAGCTTGCGGGCGTGGGCAACACGCTGCAGGAGAAGATGGTCGCGCTGATCCAAACGGGCTCGATACCGGCGATGGAGAAGTTGCGTGCGAAGTTCCCCCCCGGGCTGATCGCGATCACGCGATTGCCCGGGGTGGGGCCCAAGCGCGTACTAACGTTGCACGCCGAGCTTGGCGTCGATTCGATGGAGTCGCTGCGCGAAGCGGCGCTCGCCGGGCGCTTGCGCACCGTTCGGGGGCTCGGCGAGAAGTTCGAGGCAAGCGTCCTCGACGCGCTCGAGCGCGGCGTGGCCGAGCGCCGGACACCGCGCCTGCTGCTACCGCGGGCGCTCGAGCTCGCGGAGGCGCTCGCGCGTGGGCTCGTGGAGCGTGGCGGAGAGGGCACTCAGGTGCTGATCGCGGGTTCTACGCGGCGGATGGCCGACAGCGTCAAGGACGTCGATCTGGTGGCGGTGACGCGCAAACCCGTGACGCTCGCCAAGGGCCTCGCCGCGCTGGCGGAGATCGAGAGCGTGACCTCGGCGGGTAAGGCGGGCGCGAAGGGACGGTCGCATTCGGGCGCGAGCGTCGACCTGCGCATCGCAAAGCCAGCGCAACTCGGCAACCTGTTGCAGCACTTCACCGGCTCGGGAAAGCACAACGCCGCGCTACGCGAAGCCGCTGTGCGCAAGGGCTTGCACGTATCCGAGTACGGCGTGCTGGACGACGAGAGCGGCGCCACGACCGTCTGCGCGAGCGAGCGGGAGGTGTACGGGAGGCTCGGCCTCGCCTACATCGAGCCCGAGCTGCGCGAGAACCGGGGCGAGCTCGCCGCGGCGGCGCTCGACTTCGAGCGCTCGGCCCCGGGCGGCGCGGGCGCGCTCGAACCCGCTCCAGCCGCGCCCGCGGACGCGGACATGGCCCGCGCGGGCCTGCCGAACTTGATCGAGCTGGGCGACATCAAGGGCGACCTGCACTGCCACACGGTGGCCTCGGACGGGCGCGACACGATCGAGGCGATGGCGCTGGGGGCGCGCGAGCGGGGATATGAGTATGTGGCGATCACCGACCACTCCGCCTCGCACGGCTTCGGCGACGACGTCTCCCCCGAGCAGCTGCGCCGCCAGATCGAGCTGGTGCGCGAAGCGGACGCGAGCATCGATGGCATCCGCGTACTCGCGGGCAGCGAGGTGAACATCATGCCCGACGGCTCGCTGGACTACGAGGACGAGCTGCTCGAGGAGCTCGACTGGGTGATCGCGAGCGTGCACACCGCCTTCGGCATGAGCGAGCAGGCGATGACCGAGCGCATGATCGCAGCGGTCGAGCATCCGCTGGTGGACGCCATCGGGCACCCCACCGGACGCCTGATCGAGCGCCGCGAGCCCTACGCGCTCGACGTGCGAGCGTTGATCGAGGCGGCATCACGGACAGGCACGATGCTCGAGATCAACGCCAACCCCGACCGCCGCGACCTCAACGAGGTGCACGCGCGCGCGGCCTCGCAAGCGGGTGTGAGGATCCTGATCGACTCCGACGCGCACTGGGTGGCGCGTTTCGAGGTGATGCGCTGGGGGATCGCCACCGCCCGGCGCGCGTGGCTGACGGCGCACGACGTCGTCAACACGCGCTCCTGGGAGGAGTTCCAGCGATGCCGGAAGACACACCAGCGCGCCACGCCCTGACCCTCATTCCTCGACGCGGCTTTCACACTCTCAGCCGTAGAAGCGCGGATGGTGAAACGGGCAGTAATACTCGACTATTCCCGTGGCTGTGTCCTCGCGAGCCACCCACACTCCGGTACCGTCACTCAGTCGCGTGCACGTGGCGGCGGAGCCCGCGGAGACCGGGCGGTGCAGGAGCACAGCCACAGTCGGATCTGTCCTAACCAGTTCCGTTTCCAGCGACTCGCCGAGCCCAGCGATCAACGCTAACGGCGCGAGCCCTTCATATGAGAAATCCGGTTCCCGCGTTTCTTCTACCGTAAACGCTATGACCCTCACGCCCTCGCGTCGCAATTCACGCAACAGGCTGAGCACATCGCCGTCGCGGTGCGGCGCGCCCACGACGAAGGCCTGATTCGAATAGAACACGATCTGGTCGGGAAACGCCTCGGTAGCGGGCGGCGAGCTCACCAGCCTCGAGTCCACGAGCCCTCCAACCCCAAACGTGGTGGCGAGCGTGTTGGCCGCCACCGCGAGAACCAGCAGCCCTGTGGCGGCAAGGCGCGCGGCACGCCGAAGGTGGACGATCCAGCCGCAGCCGAGCACAGCCAGATATGGCATGAGCGGCATGTCGTAGCGAATGTCGTGATGGGGGGTGAGCGTGACTATTAGCCACGCGACGAACGCGCCCACGAGGAACTCGAGCCGAAGGCCGCGGCGATCGCCGCCGCGCGCTATCGAAGCGATCGTCCAGATCGCGCCACCAAGGACGAGCACGAACAGTGGCGCATAGAGCTGAGAGTTGAGCGTGCTCCAGAAGTACCAGGTGAAATCAGCCGTGGACAGTAGCGGCGGCAGGTTTCCGGGCGCGGCACCCGAATTCGAGCCGGCAAACTGAGCGATCGTGCTGAACTCGGGGATGTGGTCGATGTACCAAGGCGCGGCCACCACGAGGGCGGCCGCGGCGAACAGCGACAGCGCACGCCATTCTCGCCATCCGCCGCGCGCGAGCGCGAACAACACGATGCCAGCCAGGAAGAAGGGGAACTGCACCTTGACGAGCAGTCCGCAGCCAACCGCAAGCCCCGCCAAACCCGCTATGCGAGTGCGTTTGAAGTCCTCGCTCGCGAGCAGCAACCACAGCGAGACGGCGACTAGCGCGGTCTCCGGCGCGTCGAGCATGAATACGTGGAACTGTGCGATGAGAAGCGGCGATCCGAGCACGAAGATCGTCGCCAGCAGGCCCGCCCTTGCCCCGAAGAGGAGCTTCCCGGTCTGGTAGCAACCCAGTGCGAGCAACGGCACGAAGACGAGATTCTCGCCCACGATGGGGGGCGCGACGTTCGCCCCCCCGACGAATATGGCGAGCGCTCCCACGAGATGCGCCAGCGGCGGGTACTGGGAGACGTGATTGAGCGGTCCGAGCAGATCGCCGGCTTGAAGCATGTTGTGGTAGCGCAGCGCGGTCGCCAGGTGAACCCCGGCGTCGTACACGGGAACGCTGCGGTCCTGGGTGAGCCACCAGCACGTGATCCCTATGAAGGCCGCCGTCGCGCCGATGGCGCCCCAGGCAGAACCGCTGAAGCGCCACATCGCCGTGGGGAGCTCCAAACTCGCCCGAGGTCGAACATCAGCGTGCGCGGAGGCCTCCATGCCGGAAGTCTAAACAAGACTTATTCCATCTTGTTGGATTAATCAGTAAGTCAGAAACAGGCTACGGGAGATCCTCCGCCCGCCCCGACCGGTCTCGTGAATCGCGCTCACGGCGTCAAGTAGCCGGGGCAGCAACTGCTCGGCTACCAGCCGATCCACGGCGGCGCGGCGGAAGGGCGCGAGCGCTTGTGCGGCTCCCGCGGCGTAGCCGGGAATCGGATCGTCGAGCGCGGTGCGCAGCGAACGGGCGAGATCGTCGCTCACGAGCCGTCCGTCCAGCTGGCGGGCGATCGGCAGCGCGACGTATGGCCCAGGCGACGGGATGGTGACGAGCGCGCAGCCTTTCGCCAGCGCCTCCAACTGAGCGGCGCCGTAATCCTCGCGACGGGCGGCGCACACGAACAGGCGCGAACGCGCCAGCAGCGCGCCGTAATCGTGTGGGGGCAACATCCCAACCACCCGCACACCCTCCGCCGGCACCGCGTAGCCGAGCTCGTGCAGCTCCTCCTCGCCCACCCCCGCCACGACGAGCTCCTCCCCCGGCTTGCGCGCGGTCGCCCAGGCGCTGAGTATCCGATCCAAACCCTTCTTGGCTGGGTTGCCGGCGTAGGCGAGCGCCGCGATATCGCGCTCGGGCACAGCAGCCACAGGAGCGTCGGCGCTCGGCGTCGCGTCCAATTCGACCGCGCGGCCGCCACCACGCGGGCCCTGCTCGCATGGCGGCTCCACCGGCACCGGCAACACGAGCGCCTCACCCGCGCGCGCCGAGACGGGGGCCTCCAGCAGTCCGCGCTCGCTGAGCGGGAGCAGCAACGGAGCTTCGCGCAGTCGGCGGCGCTCCAGCGGACGCTGCCACAGCCCATGACGGCCCGGACGGTTGGCGGCCGCGGGCGCGTCGAAACGGATCGCGCCCGGCCGCGGCCAAAAAAGGGCGGCGGTGGTGCTCGAGTAGATCAGCGCACGCGCATCTTTGAGGGCGAGGGCATCCCGCGCGGCGCGGCGCGCGGCAAGGGCCCAAGCCAGGTCTGTGAGCATCAGCGTGCGCATCCGTCGGGGCGCTCGCGCGCGGACGAGCGCCGCGCTCGCCCCGGCTCGGCATAGCGACGCGCGCAGCTCCTCGTCGGCGACGCGCAGCCCAGCCGTGGAGCCGAGCGAGACGATCAACACGTCAACGGTCCCTCCATCCCCCGCACTCGCCGACGGCCGCTCGCCGGGGCTCGCCAGAGCCTCTCCCTCCCTCACCGCCACCCGCCTAGCACGTCACGTGGTGGCGCCGTTTATGTGCTGCGGGCGGAAAGTCTTGAAGCCGGGGGTGCGCGCCAGCGCGATCGAGCCAAGCGGGGATGTGCGCAGTACGTGGAAGCGCACGCCGTCGCGCTCCTCGATCGCGGCCACCGCCGCGTCCTGGCGGCGCCACCAGAGCGAGAGCGCGATCGCGAAGCCGGCGCCTATGCCTGGGATCTGCGGGGCGATGAAGGCCAGCCCACCCGCCACCACGCTAAACAGCAGCAGCGGCCACAGCCGGTTGAGCAGCGTCGCCCCAGGGCGGTGCTCGGGCAGGGCGGTGCTCGCCTTGGCCTCGCCGAGCAGGCGCGCGATCGGCGGGTTGACCTCGGCGCGGCGACCCAGCCAGAGGCCGGCGGCGGCCGCTATCACCCACCAGCCGGCCGAGACGTACACGGCGGTCGCGTCGCCCGTCCCGGCGGAGAGGACCGTGACGATCACGAGCGCCGTGGCGGCGGCGGCGCTGAGCAGGACGGTGGCCCTGAGGAAGTCGACGAAGTGCACGCCTCGTTAAAGGAGCGCCTCGAGCAGGCCGCGCACGCCGCCCTGCCCGTCGATGGTCAGATCCGCCTGCTCGGCCAGCTCGCGCGGGGTCTCCTCCGAGGCGACCGCCACGCACACCGCGAAGCGCAACGTGCCGGCGTCGACAAGCGCTCGCAGAGCACGAAAGGCGTCGATGTCGGTGCTGTCGTCGCCGGCATACAACGCCCCCGACAGCGCCGAGCCGTTACCCCCAGCGGCGCTCTGCAGCAGCGCGGTGACGCCGAGCCCCTTGTCGAGCGCAACCGGGGGACGCACCTCGAGCACCTTGCGGCCCCAATGGATCGCGAACCCCTCCTCCTCGGCGCGGCGCGCGATGTCGCGCACGAGCTCGGCGGCGTGCGGCTCGTCGGGCGCGCCGCGCCAGTGGAAGGCGGCGATGGCCTGCTTGTCCTCGCTGCGCACGCGCGCGCGTTGCACCTCCGGGGTGTAGGCGCGCAGCGCGAATTCGCCCACACGCTCCGACCAGGCGGTCACGTCGGGGTCCGCCTCCGGGCGGGTGGCGCCTGGGCGCAGCAGCTCGCCGCCGTGGTTGCCGACGTAGGCGATGCTCCCGATCGACACGATCTGCCGGGCGGTGGCGGCGCGACGCCCGCTGACGCAACCGACGAGCCGGTAGCGCCTCGATATCTCGATGAGCAGGGTACGCGTGGCCTCGGGCACGTGTGCGTCGGCGGCGTGGCGAACGATGGGAGCGAGCGTGCCGTCGATATCGAGCAGCACAGCTGCGTGAGCGGGATCGGAGCGGAGCGGCTCGAGCGCCTCCACCAGGGTGGCAGCCGGTGACACGACCTCTAGTATGGCGCTCCATGCGGGCCGATCCGTCACACGCGTCGCATGAGTGCTGATCGGACGCGAGAAGGGGGGACGCGCCGCTCGCTCAAGCTGGCCGCCATCGGGACGCTGGCGGGGGTTTTCAGCGGCCTCTTCGGCGTGGGCGGCGGGACGGTAATGGTGCCGCTGCTCGTGCTCTGGCTGGGGTATGGCGCACGTGAGGCAACCGGAACCTCGCTCGCGGCGATCGTGTTCATTGCGGGCTTCGCCGCGGCGACGCAGGGGGCGTATGGCAACGTTCACGTGCTCGACGCTGTACTGATAGGCGTGCCGGCGATCGGCGGGGTGCTGCTGGGAACGGGGTTGCAACAGCGCCTGCCGACGCGCTCGATCTCGCTGCTGTTCGCGGCGGTGCTCGTGGCGAGCGCGGCGGAGTTGCTCACGCGATGAGTTGCCGCCGCACACCCGTGTCGACTTTACCCGGGCGGCATCGCGCACCGGTGGCGCACACGATGATCGGACTCGTGGCGCAAAAGCCATGTGCGCGCACCGGCAGACGGCGTACCCGGTTTGGCACGCGATGATCGGGCTGATGGTGATCGGCGTGTGCGCGGGCGTGGTGGCCGGCCTGCTGGGCGTGGGCGGAGGCGTGCTGTTCGTGCCGGGGCTCGTGATCTTCATGAACCTCGGCCAGCACCAGGCGGAGGCGACCTCGCTGCTGGCGATCATCCCGGTGGCGATCGTGGGCACGTTTAAGCAGGACGGATACGGCAACGTGCGCCGTCACGACGCGCTCTTGATGGGACTGCTCTCGCTCGCGGGCGCCGCGACGGGCGTGGCGCTCGCCAACGCGCTCTCCGGCGAGGTGCTGCGCGTGGGCTTCGCGCTGCTCATGGTGATCGTGGCGATCCAGCTCGCGCGCAAGGCGCTGGGGGAGGAGACGGACGACTCTCGGCCGGCAAACACGGGCGAGCTTCGCGCGACGGATGCGACCGAAACTTGAAAGAAGATGTGCGTTTCGCCTTTGACGTCGTTCTCCGATCTACACGCAATCCCACGTTAAGCCTCTAGACTCGTACACAGATGGGTCTAGACAACCCCCTTCACATCGCGTTCATCGTGGCGATCGTGCTGCTCGTGTTCGGCGCCAAGCGCCTGCCCGAGCTCGGCCGCTCGCTCGGCACCGGGATGCGCGAGTTCAAGCAGGCGATCACCGGCGAGAGCCACAGCCCGACCCCGACGCAAACTCACGACCAGCAGCCGACTTTGCCGCCCGCGACGCCATCGCCCGAGCCTGTCCAAACCGCGCCGCCAGAGCAATCGCAGGCCCATGACGCCTTCGCGCAGCGCGATCCGGCCGCGGGCGACCGCCGCTGAGAGCCGCTGAGCGTTCTGGCCGACCGTTACCCTCGGCGCAGAATCGGCCCGGTCCGTACAGCCTCGAACGCCGAGCCGGGGACGCGCTTGAGCTGGTTGAGGTCTTCGTCGCTCCAGTGCGGGTCGGGGGCGCCGGTTATGTACCACGATGAGCCGTTGTCGGCCACGATCAGGCCATAACGCTTGAGCGCGCGCAACACCACGAGCGCCTCGCCGTGGTATCCGAGGAGGCTGAAGCTCGCCTTCAAACGTAGGCGCAAACCCATCGGCGGAAGGTTGGGATCGCTGCTGGCGGAGGCGAAATGGGTGGCCGGGTGGATGTAGCCGCGCTGCGTGCGCTCCACAGTCACGCGCAGCGCGTGGTCGATGCGTCCCGCCTTCACCTCGGGATAGCGCACGAGTAGCGGGAAGATCGGTAGGCCGGCTGCATCCGCCGAAGTCCAGCCTTCCGGTCGCAGCGCGTTGCCGCGCAGGTTGAACACGGCGCCCGAACCAGCGTCCCAGCCCGCGCCGTGACGCTCGGCGTTGTACAGCTCGTAGAGCTTGCACGTCCCCTCCTGCAGCACCAGCACGTGGCGGTCGCCTTCTTCGCCCGCCCCCTCCACCGGCGCGTTCGCCGGCACCGGGTATGGGCCGGGATTCGATTCTTCCCCATATTCGGTGAAGCGGATGGGAACCTTCGGCTGGTGCACGCCCACGACGACATACGGGATGCCATAGCTCGGCGGCGTCCCGAAATCGGCGTGCAGGTGGATGCTCGCGCCGATGCTTTGGACGTATTTCCCCGAGTTCGGGGCCACCGGCGCGCGCGAGATGTCCTGGTTGAGCGGATTGCTCGCCGGGAAGACCGGGCACGCGCCTTCGTGGGGGGCTGGCGCAGAAGGCTCGGGAACCGCCGCCGAAGGCGCCATCCCCAGCGCGATCGGACCTGACATCGCCGCGGCGATCGCAGTCGCGAGTATCCACCTTCGGCGAGGCGCTTGCACAGGGTTTGATGCTAGCGACCGCACGCCGCGCAAATGCAGCCACCGGGGGCGCGGTAAGCTCAACGGCATGTCGCGCCGAGCAGCATTCCTGCCGCAGGGGTGGCAGCCGCGCGTCATGGCAGCCGCGGGCATGGCGGTGCTCTTCTTGGGCATCGCTGGAAAGAGCGATGCGAGCGCAGCCACATTCGGCGCAGACCTCAACCAGCCCGCGAACAATCCGATCACTTGTAGCGACGGTTGGCCGAATCAGATCCCGCTGTCCATCCAGCTGGGTCAAGCGCCGTTCTTCAATACAGGAAACGCCTCGTGCATGTGGGCGTCCGCGAGCGCCACG
>DATBTP010000142.1:0-6066 GCA_036559185.1 Solirubrobacteraceae bacterium
ATAGAGATAGTCGAGCTGCTCAGGGTGTCACCGACACCGTCGGATGCTGTCCCAAGGCGTTGACGACAACGGTGGACGGCACCGCGCGCGCGGGCGCGGGCACGGGGCGCAGTATCGCCGTCACCGAACTCGACGCTTCGGCGGAATATGAGTAGGTGCTCTGCGCCCGGAAGTTGACGTTAGACGCGAACATCGCCAAGCCCACTCGCTTTGTGCCCTGATTGTCGGTTGTCTGGACTTCGCGGAGCTGCATCGAAACCTTGGCCTCGATGGTGGCCTCGGCGAACTGATAGAAGGTCGGCGTCAGACCGGCCTGCAGTGCGCTCATCTGGACCGGAGCGGCGGCGCTCGCATCCACGCGAACCCCTGTCACCTCGACGGGCGTGTGACCCGACACGTTGACTGACATAGGCTCGGGCAGCATGACCTCGGTCACCTCGGGGATCAGTTCGACCATCGTTTTCGACAGCTCCACGAGCGTCATCAGCGACGTCAGGTCCAGCGCTTGCTGCCCGTCGGCGATGCCCTGTGCGACGTTCTTAAGGAGTTCGCCGAAGGGCACCTCCTGGAGTTCTGCTCCAACCTGCGTGATCGTCGGCATGCCGCGACTAGCTCGTCGTGATCTGCGGCGGAGTGACGAGTGTGTTTACCGTGATGAACTTCGGCATCGCACGCGGGGGCATCGGAGCCGGGCGCATCACCACTCGAATCAAGCTCGAACCCTCGACACTGTAGGAGTACGTGCTCGCCGTCTTGTAATTCACGTGTGAAGCAAACGAAGCCGAGCCAAACAGGAATCCCCCTTCCGCTTTCACTTCAGCGCCGAATTCGAATTCGTTTTTGGTTTCGGTGTGGCTCGAGATCGAGATCTTGACTTCGATCAATGTTTCCGTGAACTGGTAGAAGGTCGGGAGTATGCCGGCCTGGAGCAGCGTCATCGGGAAGGTGCGAGACTCCTCGACTTCCACGTCGGTGCCCGTGACCGTCGGTCCCGCCTTGGTGGTTATCGGATGCGGCGTCAGCGTCTCGGTGATCTCCGGCAGATAGTCGAACTTCGTGTTCGCCAGGATCTTGAGCGTGTTGATCGACGTCGTGTCGAGTGCCAGCTGACCCTTGGCGATCGACTGCGAGAGGTCATAGACCATTTGCGGCACTGGCGCGGAGAGTAGTTCGTGACCTACATCGGCACCCATGATCGTGCTCCTTTCATTGCCCGAGGCTCTCCTCGGGCGCCCGGTGAGTGATTGTTATCTGCTTGTTGAGGTTCTCTGAGAAGATCGCTTCCAAGCGCTGGGCGGCAAAGCCGCGGGGATTGAGGCTGACCGGTCCGATGAAACGCACCAGGGGATGATCGGCGAGCGCTCCCACCGCGGCCTCCTCGAGCGCCACGAGCGGTCCCGTCCTCGTGACCATCAGGATGAGTCCATCGTGGGTGCGCACGGCGCGCTGTATCTCGCGCGAGGTCTCCTGCGTCAATTCGTCCTTCACGCCGATCATGTACATCTGGACGCCCATTCCCCCGACCTCCTATCCCACGCCGGCGGAGACGAGCCGCCGCGCCTGATCGGGTTGGTAGGAAGCGTGGAGTGCCGAACGCATATGGGCTAGCACGTCGGGCCATAGCTCTTGCGCGCAGGCGCTTCCATGCACCGCGATAGCGCGTAGCCGAGCCGCGTCGCTCAGCAGCCCACGAGCTTGCAGATAGGCCTGCTCTGGCCCCTTGACCGACGCCCGCGGCCAAAGCTGCGCCTGGAGAGGCGCATGGGCGGGACCAATGCACGGGACGCCCGCGAGCGCCGCCTTGACCCTCAGCGGCTCGGGCAGGGCGCCCGCCTGATCGATGATCAGGACAACCCGCGGCAGCCCCGCGAGAAAATCCAGCGACTGAGCACAGTCGGTGTCGCGTAGCTGCTCGCCGGACGCTTCGGCCACAGCGAGGTCGCCGTGCGAGGATCCCCAGGGATACACGCCCGGCGGGAGCGGCGGGCGCGAGCTCTCAGATTCACTAGCGCTCGATTCCTCGGGCGAGTACCAGCCGGCGAGTGCCGGAAAGACACGTCGCAAAGCCGCGAACACCTCATAGTCGGCAACGCCCACGCCGATCAAGCCAGGCTGCCGCGGGATCTCAACGCCGGTCAGGTCAGAGGGGGGCGAGGTGGCCGGGATACGGATGTCTCCCGTCTTCTTGCGCAGATCGGCGGATATCGAAGCCTCCAGTCGCCCGAGCTGGCGGCTCACCACCTTCGTCTTCACAACCACGCCGGGGATCGAGGGCAGCACGCGCTCGACCTCACCGTCCGAGCGTGCGCCGGTATCCGCGGAGACGCGCGAGCGCAGCGAGCAGAGCAGCTTGTCCCATTCGTCGATGACACCCTCCCAGTCGTAAGCCAGCGCGAATCGCCGCGAGGCATGGGAGCGCGCCGCGAGACGATCGGGATCGTCGTAGTAGCGCGCGAGCTTCTCAGCGGCGTCCTCAACGTCTATCAGGGCCCGCTTGATCCCAAACTCGGTATAGGTCCAGTCGGCGACCTCTATCGCCTCACCGTGGCCGGCGACCAGCTCGCGACTCGCGCTGTAGTCGCTCGCAAACGGCACGACCCCGCTTGACGCGGCCTGCAGCGTAGGCAGCCCGAAACCCTCGCCGCTGGAGGCAAGCAGGTGAACGTCGGCGGCTTGGTAGTAGCGAGCCAGCCGCTCAACCGTGAGCCCGCGCTCCGGCTTGACCGCGAAGCCTGGAGTGAAACTGACCCGATCGGCCAGGCCGAGCTGCTCGACGTCGGCTCGCACGTCGTAGGAATAGTAAGCCGAGCGGGCGAACTCGTCGTCGGGGTCGGTGTGCAGGTGAAGGACCGCGTCTGGCCGACCCCGCGCGAAGCTCGCGAAGACTTCCAGCAACCTGGGGAGGAGCTTGCGAGGTTGATTGCGGCTATCGCAGAGGACCACAAAACGCCCCTCCAGGCCGAGCGCCGCCTTGGCCTCATGCTTGTCGGCGGGCGGCGCGAATACGCGAGTGTCCACGCCGTGTGGGATGTACTCGGCGTCGATGCCGCACCTGTCGGCGATCTCCTGTCCGTAGCGGCTCATCGCGACTGGCACGTCCACCTCGCGCAAGAGCTCGATCCAGCTCGCCGGCAGCAAGCCGTCCTCGAGCTCCCCGTCGACCGGGAAATACAGTGCCCACGGCGCCTCCAACAGCTCCATCTGGCGTCGCATGTGGGGAGCGGCGAAGTAGGGCAGCCACCAAGCATCGGCGAGCGCGACGACGGCATCGGGGCGATGGCGCACGAGGTAGGCAAAAAGCGCGTCGCTCCCCCACGGGTCCTTGCCGGCGGCCTGCAACCGGCAACCGTTCCAGTCCTCGGAGACCTTCGTCTGCCACCCCAGGATGCTCACGCGATGGCCCTTGCGCGCAAGCCCGCCGCATACCGCGGCGGTGACATTGCCAAAGCCCGACGGAGTCGTGGGGCTGTCGGAGATCCATACTAGGTGCATCGCGCGGCCCCAGGTGTGAACCTGATGTGAAAACCGAGGCGCGTAACCGACCCTGTCTTCAGCCGGGGAAGGGCCTGCATCTGAATAATCGCGCTAATCCGACTAACCGGAATGCACGTTTGCCCGGTCGTGGAGGTCAAAGCCGCGCGTTCCATCGGCTACCGTCGACCTACCTCTCCACTTTGCGGCGTCCCAGTCTCATCGAGCAGCGAAGCTAGCAACGCGCCGTTGCCAAGTCAAGAAGATTTCGCCGCCACCCAACCAATGAGTGGACAAATGTTCTACTCCTGCCCTGCCAGGGGTCTTGACATTGGTGGCAAACTTCCTCGGCATGCACTCGGTTTGGATCGCCGGCTTTCCCTCCTATTACGGTGGCGCCGATACCGAGCTAGACCATTTGATTGATCTGTTCCGCTACTACGACGTGCAGGTCAATCTAGTGCCGATGTTCGGCGCCGACCGGCGGATGCGCGAGAGCGTCCTCGCGCGGGGATGCGCGATCCACGACTACGCCGACGGAATCTTCCGCGAGAAGAGCGTCATCAGCTTTTGCAATGGCCAGTTCCTCGAGCGCCTGCCGGAGATCGTGCGCAGCGGGCGCCCCGCGAGGGTGATCTGGTTCAACTGCATGACCTGGCTGTTCGACGCGGAGAAGCACGCCCACGCCGAAGGCTGGATCGACTGCTTCGGTTTCCAGAGCCGCTACCAAGCGTCGTGCCTGATCCCTCAGCTCGAACTTCTCGGCCCAGTCCAAAGGTTTGACTATCGCCCCTTTTTCAGCATCGGGGGCATACCGTTCGACTACCGCCCATGGAACGGCACCTACAGGCTCGGCCGCGCTTCCCGCGACGACATGGCCAAGTTCAGCGCGGACACCTGGCGCATATTCGACCGCGTGCTGGTGCCAGCTCACCTGCGAAAGAAGGCGTACATCCTCGGCTATGGACCGAAAGCTGTCGAGAAGATCGGGCGGCCCCCCAGCGGTCTCGATTGGCAGACATGGGGCGCCGGGGCTATTCCCGCGAGCCGCCTCTGGCGCACCATCGACACGATGGTCCACAAGACCGGCGGCTCGCGCGAGAACTACCCGCGCGTGGTCCTCGAGGCTTACGCGCACGGCGTCGTGCCAATCGTGGAGGACGCCTACGGTCTGCGCGAGCTTGTCGTAAATGGCGAGACGGGGTACCTGACATCGGACTCGGATGAGATGTCCTACTACGCCAGCATGCTCGCCGCCAACCCGGCGGAGCACCGGCGGCTGGCCGCCAACGGACGGCGCCACCTGGAGGAGCGGCTGGTGGACCGGGCCGCCTCTTTTCGCGCGTGGGAGCAAGCGCTCTCGGGCGATGCGCGAGCCCTCCGGGGCGAGGAGCGCGAGCCGGAGGCCTATCACTCCCAGAAGAAGTCATATGAGAAGCGGCCGCAAGATCTCGTGTACACCTGAACAGAATGATGAGGCGATCGAAATGACCAACCACAGCAAGGGCGCCGAGGTAGTGGGAGTTGGAGGGGATCCACAATGAGCGCACAACTCGTCACCCTTCGCTCCCGGGAGGACGCGCGCACGGTCGCCGAGGCGGGGTGCACCGTGCTCGCCACCTACCCTGACGCCTTGCTTGCATCATGCACCGACGAGCAGCGAGATGAGCTTCTTGCCGCGGGGCTCGAGGCGGTCGAGATCGAATATCAACCGGTCGAGGCTCCAGGGGCGTCGTTCACCCTGGAGAGCGCCGGCACGGCCGACCAGCTGGCGCCGCTCGCCAAGGCGCCGGGCCGCACCGCTTACTACCTCGTGGGCATGGCGGGCCCGGCGCACGGGAGCTGGTTGGCCGAGCTCGAAGCGCTCGGCGGAAGCGTGCACGGCACCCTCCCCGGCTTCACGCTCGTGGTCGGGATCGCACCGGAGCGAGAGTCGGAGCTCGTGAGCCTGCCGTGGGTGCGCGGAATCGCTTCTTACCGGCCGCTCATGAAGGTACACCCCGACCTGCGCGTGGGTCGTCGCGCTGTCGAGCACGCCGAACTCGGCGAGCCCACCGGCGCGCTGGAGCCCTCAGACGCGACCGCACAGGTCGAGATCGCTGTCTTTGCCGGAGAGCTGATCGCGCCCCTGCGCGGATTCGTCGAAGAGCACGGCGGAACCGTGCTGACCGCTGGCGAGCACGAGTTGGTCGCGCTCGTCCCCAACCAGGCCGTTCCGGCGATCGCCGAGCAGCCGGGGATCGCCGCGGTCCAACCGCACCAGTTTCCGCGGCTGTTCAACAACGTCGCCACCGGGATCATGGGCGTCCCCGGCGATCGCAAGATCTCCGGGACGGCATTGAGCGGGACCAAACAGATCGTGGCGATAGCCGACGGGGGGCTCGACACGGGCGACGCGAAAACTGTTCACGCCGACCTGATGGGACGGGTGAACGCGATCGTGAGCTTCCCCATAGACCAGGCGTGGCGCGGTATGAGCACGAACGCCGCGCCCTTCGACGACGGCCCGGCCGACAAGAACGAGGGACACGGCACGCACGTCGCGGGCTCGGTCGCCGGTGACGGCTCGGCGGCTCGTAGCGCAGGGGCCCCAAG
>DATBTP010000143.1:0-13270 GCA_036559185.1 Solirubrobacteraceae bacterium
CCCGGCGACCTCTCGACGACGATCGAGGCTTACTGGGCGCTGAGGCTGGCGGGCGACGAGCCCGAGCGGGAGCACATGCGCGCCGCCGCCGTGTTCGTGCGCGAACAGGGCGGGATCGAGCGGGCGCGGGTGTTCACGCACGTGTGGCTGGCCCTGTTCGGGCTGTGGTCGTGGGATCGCGTTCCGGCGTTGCCCCCGGAGATCGTGCTGCTGCCGAAGTGGGTGGCGCTCAACATTTATGATTTCGCCTCCTGGGCGCGTCAGACGATAGTGGCGCTGTCGGTGGTGATCGCCCACAGGCCGTGTCACGAGCTGGGGTTCGAGCTGGCGGAGCTGCATGGCTCTGTGCCGTGGGCGGCCAAGCCGCCGGTCAGCGCGCGAGCGCGCTGGCTGGCTCGTCTCGACAAGGCGCTGCGCGTCTACGAGCGCCGCCCGATCGGTGTGCTGCGCCGCGTCGCCCTTGCGAGGGCCGAGCGTTGGATCGTGCGCCGCCAGGAGGCGGACGGGTCGTGGGGAGGCATCCAGCCGCCGTGGGTGTATTCGCTGATGGCGCTTAGCCTCAACGGGTATGCGCTCGAGCATCCCGTTATGAGGCGCGGGATCGAGGGGATCGACGGCTTCATGGTGCGGGAGAGCGGCGATCCGCTCGGGGTGGGTGCGCCCGCGGGAGAGAGCCGTCGCCTGGAGGCGTGTCAATCGCCGGTGTGGGACACGGCGCTCACGGTGGTGGCGCTCAGCGACGCCGGCCTCGAGCCCGACCACCCTGCGCTCGTGAGCGCCGGGGAGTGGTTGCTGGCGGAGGAGGTCACCGTGGGGGGCGACTGGCGTGTGGCGCGCCCGGCGCTCGAACCCGGCGGATGGGCGTTCGAGTTCGCCAACGTCAACTACCCGGACGTGGACGACACCGCCGAGGTGGTGTTGGCGCTGCGGCGGATCTCTTTCGAGCGGCCCTCAGGCGAGCGCGCGAGTCGTGCGCTAGAGAATGGCCATCAGCGCTCGCACGCGACCAATGGGTCCGGTAGGGAGGAGCGGGCGATCGGCGTCCCGCATCGACCCCTCTTGACTGGGACGCTTGGGTCCACGCGCGCGGAGCGCGCGATCGAGCGGGCGGTGAGATGGATGGAGGGGATGCAGAGCGAGGACGGGGGGTGGGGCGCGTTCGACGCCGACAACACCCGCTCGCTCGTGCGCGAGCTGCCGTTTCTGGACTTCGGTGAGGTGATAGACGAGCCGAGCGCCGATGTGACCGCGCACGCGGTTGAGATGCTGGCGGCGCTCGGCCGGGCGTCGGAGTCGCACACGAGGGAGGCGGTGCGCTGGCTGCTCGAGCGCCAGGAGCCGGGCGGCTCGTGGTGGGGACGCTGGGGCGTAAACCACGTGTATGGGACGGGCGCGGTCGTGCCCGCGCTGATCGCCGCCGGGGTCGCGCCCTCCGAGCCGTGCATAAGGCGCGCGGTGGCGTGGCTCGAGGAGCACCAGAACGAGGACGGCGGCTGGGGGGAGGATCCGCGCTCCTATGACAGCGAGGAGTGGGTGGGGCGCGGCGCCAGCACCGCATCGCAGACCGCGTGGGCGCTGCTCGCGTTGCACGCCGCGGGAGAGCGGGATTCCCATGCCCTGGACGCGGGCGTGAGGTGGCTCGTTGAGACCCAGCGCGAGGACGGGAGTTGGGAGGAGCCGCAGTACACGGGCACCGGGTTTCCGTCGGACTACTACATCAACTACCACCTCTACCGTCTCACGTTCCCGGTGATGGCGCTCGGACGCTGTTTGACCGACCCCGGCGGTCCGCGCCGATGATGCACGCGGTGGCGCTCGAGCTCTCTCCGCCTGAGATCCCGAGCGCGCACGCTGTTATGGGTAGGGCGCGCGGCGAGAACTTCCCGGTGGCCGCGCGGGTGCTCTCGCGCGAGCATCGCCGCGGGCTGATGGCGGTGTACGGGTTCGCGCGTATGGCGGACGAACTGGGCGATGAGCTGGAGGGCGATCGCTTGGCGGCGCTCGACTGGCTAGAGGGCGAATTGGACCGCGCATACGCCGGGCGGGCGCGCCATCCCCTGCTGGGCGTCTTGGGGGAGGCGCTCACCGAGCACCCGCTCCCGCGCGAGCCCTTCGCGCGGCTCATCGAGGCCAACCGTGTCGACCAACGCGTCACCCGCTACCGGACCTGGGAGCAGCTGGAGGACTATTGCAAGCTGTCGGCCAACCCGGTGGGCGAGCTCGTGTTGGGGGTGTTCGACCTCGCCACGCCCGAGCGTATCGCGCTCTCCGACCGTGTGTGCACGGCGCTACAGCTCGTGGAGCACTTGCAGGACGTGGCCGACGATTTGGCGCGCGGGCGCATCTATCTCCCCCAGGAGGATCTCGCGCGCTTCGGTTGCTCGCACGAGCGGCTCCTGCGGGCGGGCGCCGATCGCGAGCCGGGTTTGGGTGCGCTGGCGCCCGGGGCGCGGCGAAGGCGTCGGGAGGAGGATTTGCCCCCGGCGGGCCTGCGCGAGACGGTTGTTTTCGAGGCTGAGCGCGCACGAGAGCTGCTGGCCGCGGGGGTCGCCCTCGTGGCGGGCGTGTCCGGTCGAGCCAAGCTCGCGGTGGCGGCGTTCGTGGCCGGTGGCGACGCCGCGGTGGAGGAGATCGAGCGCGCGCGCGGCGAAATCCTCGCCGGCGTGTCACGCGCGGGCGCGTGGCGACGCGCGCGGGCGCTGGCGCGGGTTCTCGCGCGCGGCGCGGGGGCGTCGGCGGCGATCGGGTGGACATCGCGGTGAGGGCGTCGGAGGCATACGACCACTGCGACTTTCTTACGAGGGTGGCGGCCGCGAACTTCTATTACGGCATCCGTCTCCTGCCGCGCGAGAAGCGGCGCGCGACCTGCGCCGTGTATGCGTTCGCGCGTCGCGTCGATGACATCGGCGACGGTGGGATCGAGCCACGCGAGAAGCTGGGGTTGCTCGACGCCGCCGAGCGCTCGCTGGAAGACCGGCCGGGCTCGAGCATGGACCCGGTGGTGGTGGCGCTCGCGGATGCGCGCCAGCGCTTCGGTCTGCCGACGGACGCGCTCGATGACTTGATCGCTGGCGTGCGCATGGACGTCATCGGCACGAGCTACGAGAGCTTCGAGGATCTGCTCGTCTACTGCCGGCGCGTCGCGGGCTCGATCGGGCGGCTGTGCCTGGCGATCTTCGGCGCGCGCGAAGCGTCGCGAGCCCGTGGGCTCGCCGACGACTTGGGGGTGGCGATGCAGTTGACGAACATCCTGCGCGACATCTCAGAGGACGCCGCGAGCGGCCGGGTGTATGTGCCGCGGCGGGAGCTCGTGCGCTACCACCTCAGCACCGAGGGGAGCTATGAGGGCGGGGAGGGGCAGATGGACGCCTTCATGCGCTTCCAGGCGCGGCGGGCAAGCGAATGGTTCGAGGATGGGTTGGCGCTCGTGCCGTTGCTCGACAGGCGCAGCGGCGCGTGCGTGCTGGCGATGGCGAACATCTATCGTGGCGTGCTTGCGCGTATAGAGGCCGACCCCGAGGCGGCGCGCGGGGAACGTGTGTCGCTGCCGATCTGGGCGAAGGGGTGGGTGGCGACTCGCAGCGTCCTGGCGGCGGTGGTCGGGTGAAGCGGCGGCGGGTGGTGGTGATCGGCGGCGGGCTCGCCGGGATCACCGCGGCGCTCGACTGCGCCGAGGCCGGGGAACGGGTGACGCTGCTCGAGGTGCGCCCGCGCTTGGGCGGTGCGGCGTACTCGTTCGAGCGAGACGGCTTGCGGCTCGACAACGGACAGCACGTGTTCCTGCGTTGTTGTGCCGCCTACGGGCGGCTGCTCGAGCGGTTGGGGAGCTCGGGTCGCGTGCATATACAGGCGCGTCTCGAGATCCCCGTGCTCTGCCCGCACGGCAGGCGCGCGACTTTGCGGCGCGGGACGCTGCCCGCACCGCTTCATCTCGTGGGCGCGCTTGCCCGCTACCCGCACCTCGGGTTGGGCGAGAAGGTCAAGGCGGCGCGCGCGGCGCTCGCGCTGGCCCGGTTCGACCGAGCGGAGGCGCTCGAGCGCGAGCGCGTGGCTGGTACGACGCTCGGTATGTGGTTGGCCGAGCACGGTCAGGGGGAACGGGCGGTGGCGGCGCTGTGGGACCTGATCGCGCTGCCCACGCTCAACGTGCCAGCGGCGCGCGGGTCGCTGGCGCTCGGCGCGTTCGTCTTGCGCACAGGGTTGCTCGAGCACAACGATGCGGGCGACATCGGCTTTCACACGCGGCCTTTGAGCGAGACGCTGGGAGACCCCGCCGAGCGCGTGTTGCGCGCGCGCGGGGTGGATGTGAGGCTCGGGATGCGCGCGGAGGCTGTCGAGGTTGTCGGTTCCCGGAGGGATGACTCGCGCGCGCGCTCCCACGCGCGGGCGTGCGAGAGCGGGGGTGGGGCGGGGGTGTTGCGCCTCCAACACCGTGGGCCATGCGCGGGCGTGGCCGTTCGCGGCGGCGATCCCGGGGCGCAGCGGCCCACGCTTCGGGTCCACGCCGGAGGTGGCGCGGTGGCAGCCGATGCGGTGGTGTGCGCCGTTCCTCACCAACGCGCGGCTTCGCTGCTCGAGCCGCTTTTGGGCGTCGAGACGGAGCGTTGGAGGGCGTTGGGCGAGTCGCCGATCGTTAACGTGCACGTGGTGTACGACAGGCGCGTGTGCGGGGTGGAGTTCGCGGCGGGTGTGGGGACGCCCGTGCAGTATGTCTTCGACCGCACGCGTGCCGTGGGGATTTCCGAGGGGCAATGTCTGGCGGTGTCGCTGTCGGGCGCGGAGCGGGAGATGGGGATGGAGCCGGTGGCGTTGCGCGAGCGCTACCTCGAGGCGCTGCGCGAGCTGTTTCCACGCGCCCGCGAGGCGGTGGTGCGCAGCGTGCACGTGAGCCGCGAGCACGCCGCGACGTTTCGCGCCGTGCCCGGGAGCGAGGCGTTGCGCCCGGGCACGCGCACGACCGTGCCGGGTCTGGTGCTCGCGGGCGCGTGGACAGACACGGGCTGGCCGGCGACGCTCGAGGGGGCGGTGCTGAGCGGCCATTCGGCCGCACGGGCGGCGATGGCGGTGTGAGCGGTTTGACCAGCCGGCAACCGAAGGTTCTCCTATGAGCGACGTGCTCGTCGTCTCGCCCCTAGGCGTAGAGGCGCTCGCGGTGCGCTCGGCCGCGCCGGGCTTGAGGGTGCGCACGACCGGCATGGGCCCACGGCGGGCGCTTCAGGCTGTGCCCGGCCTGCTCGCCGATCCCGCGGCGGCGCTCGTGGTACTCGGCTTCGGCGGCGGATTGCCCGCGGGGAGCAAGTTGTGCGAAGTGGTGGTGGCGAGCGAGGTGCTCACTATCGACGAGCACGGCCGCCAGGCCGGCGAGAGCGTGGCGTGCGAAGCGGCGGCGGCGCTTGCGGCCGCCCTGGGGAGCCAAGGGATTACGGTGCGCAGGGGCGCGGTGGCGTCGGTAGGAGAGATCGTCACGGGTGAGGCCCGCGCGCGGATGGAGGAGTGCGGGGCCGTGGCGGTGGACATGGAGTCGGCGTGGGTTGCGCGCGCGGCGAAGGGGAGGCCCTTCACGGTGGTACGGGTGCTCTCGGACACCCCCGAGCGAGAGCTGCGCCAGCGGCTGCCGGTGGGACCGCCGCTACCGACGGTCATCGACGGGCTGCGTGCCATGTCCACGCTTCGCCAGGTGGGCGCGGCGCTCGGACGGCTCGGACGCCAGGGCAGTCTTCATACTGTGCTTGGTTTGAACGGGTAGCTGTGCTTGCATGGAGGGGAAGCGACCGAGCGAGGAGCTCCGATGGCTGTTCGGATGAGGCAGGGCGCGAAGATGGGCTGGTATCTGATGCGCCAGCGCCTGGCAAGGCGTGAGAAGTTTCCGCTGATCGTCGAGCTCGAGCCGCTCTTCCAGTGCAATCTGGCGTGCTCTGGCTGCGGCAAGATCCAGCACCCCGACCACGTGCTGCGCCGCAGGATGTCGGTGGAGCAAGCGGTGGGAGCGATCGAGGAGAGCGGCGCGCCGATGGTGTCGATCGCGGGCGGCGAGCCGCTGATCCACCCGGAGATCCATCTGATCGCAGCGGAGCTCGTAAGACGCAAGCGCTTCGTTTACCTGTGTACGAACGCGATCCTCTTGGAGCGCAAGCTCGCCGACTTCGAGCCGAGCCCATATTTCGCGTGGGCAATACACATGGATGGCTTGAGAGAGCGCCACGACGCTTCTGTGGAGCGCGAGGGGGTGTTCGAGAAGGCGGTGGCGGCGATCAAGGCCGCCAAGGCGGCCGGGTTCAGGGTTACCACGAACACCACCTTCTTCACGCACGATTCGCCCAAGACGGTGCGCGACGTGCTCGACTTTCTCAACGACGAGCTAGAGGTCGACGAGATGATGATCTCGCCCGCCTACGCGTACGAGAAGGCTCCCGACCAGGAGCACTTCCTGGGGGTGCGTCAGACGCGCGAGCTCTTCGCGGAGGCGTTCGCCGGCGGGAGGCGTAGGAGGTGGCGCTTGAACCACAGCCCGCTGTTCCTCGACTTCCTGGAAGGCAAAGCGGAATTCGATTGCACCGCCTGGGGGATACCGAGCTATTCGCTGTTCGGCTGGCAGCGCCCTTGTTACTTGATGTCAGACGGCTATGCCGCAACCTACAAAGAGCTGATAGAGACGACCGACTGGAGCAAGTACGGCCGCGGTCGGGACCCGCGCTGCGAGAACTGCATGGCCCACTGCGGGTATGAGCCGACCGCCGTGCTGCGGACCACCCATTCGCTGCGCCAGTCGGTGCGCGCGCTGCTCAGCTGACCCGCCCGGTTCGCTGCTCGGCTGGCCCGCCCGGTTCGCTGCTCGGCTGGCCCGCCCGGTTCGTTACTCGGGCGCGCGCGGCGGATCGGGGTCGAGCCGGTTGCGGCGGATGTCCTGCCAGCTCATGCCCTCTCTGAGCAGCGCGGGGATGCCGAGCGCGAGTGCGGTGAACAGCTCGACGGCCTGCAGGATGATGCCGTAGGCGAGCGCGGGGCCGGCCGCGATGCCATAGGCCGCGAGCACCACGAGGCATGCCGCTTGGAAGACGCCCACGTTGGAGGGTGTGGCGGGCAGCACCGCGGTGACGTTCACCGCGAGGAGGATCGCGGCGGCCGTGATTGGAGTCGCACGGGGGGTGAGGCCGAGCGCGAGCGCCACGATGTAGCAGGAGCCCCACTGGAGGGTCCACGCCAAGAGCTGGAAGCCGACGGCGGGTAGGCCTTGACTTGGCGTGGCGAACACGACTAGTCCTCGCCGCGCGAGGCGCAGCAAGCCGGCGAAGGCGATGGCGGCGGCGCGGATGCGCAGGTTGGGAGCGTGCTGGGCGAGGCGTAGCAATGGGGGGACGCCGAAGACGAAGAGGGCGATGAAGGCGGGCACGGCGAGCACCGCTACCAGTGCCGAGGAGTGGCCGTGGAGCAGCGGCACGCTCGTGAAGGTGACGGCGGCGAGGATGCCGAGCGCGGCGAGGTTGATGAGCGTTTGGGAGAGCACGGTGCCCGCCACCACTGGGAACGTGCGTGTGGCGGGCCCGTCCAGGCGACGGTTGAGCACGACGATGCGGGTGGGCTCTCCGATACGGCCGGGGAACACGGCCGAGGCCATCACGCCGATCATCGTTGCTCGCGCGACGGGCGCCAAGGCGATGCGGGTTCCGGGGAGCGCCGCGCGCAGGATCGTCTGCCAGGAGAGGGCGCGGGCGAGCAGCGAGAGCATCATGAAGGCCAGCGCTAGCACGATCCAACCTGGGCTTGCCGAAAACAGGGCGTGGACGAGGTGGGGTAGGTTCAGGCGGGTGAGCGCGAAGGCGAGCACCGCCGCCAGCAGGATCGCGCCCGCGATCAGCCCGACGCGCCCGGCGGATCGGCGTCGACTCGGCGGGAGGCCCATGGGAGATGTGTGTATCAGAGCTCAGGCAGGGGCACAGCCCAGAGTTCTCTTCGGTGAAAGTCCGCAGTGCGATCTGAGATAGTCGGGTCGATACGGGCCTTGCACCCAAGATTTAAAAGAGGTATGCGGACCGTTCGAATAGCATGAGTTTCTCGCCGGCAGACTGAACCAAATACCTGCCGCATACGTAGGAGAAACATTTGATGACTTTCCCTGAATGTTAAGCGAACAGTCAGGGTAGTATCGAGAAGTGGACCGTAAGGGGTGCGGTCGTTGGGTTGCGTGTCCAGGGTTTTCATCTACCTGGCGTGACCCGGTCCGGATTTCGCAAGGTGGGCCGCGCCGCGCCCGATAAGTCGCGAGAGTTGGGAGACCAGAGCTATGACACAGGATCAGGACATCGCGATCGCGCTTTCGCCGGCGCAGATCGAGCAGGTAATTCGCTCGGCGGGCCAAACGCGAAACGGCACGGTGTCGAGCCTGCTCATCGCGGCGCTCGACAGCGCGCATCCAGCGGACGGGGACGGTCATGCTCGCGGTTCCCTTCACCACGCGGCTCGAATGGCCCTTGCCGAGGCGTTCAACGATCCGCAACTCTCGCAATCGTTGCTGCGCGGGCTGGCGATACTCTCCTGTTACGGGCCGGAGCGTCCGTGGCGGGCGATCATCGATCTGGCCAAAGAGCTCCGCATGTCGCCTTCCACTACGCACCGCTACGTGAAGACCTTGCGGGCGGTAGGCTTGCTGGAGCAGAACCCCACGACGCGCGAATACCGGCCTGTCGCGGTTTGACTCGGTGCTTCTGACGCGCTATTTGACTTCGCCCAAACACCGCCACGGCGCGCGATGTCCGCTTTGGACGCGCGTATGCGTCCAGGCTCAGCGGCCTTCGTAGGTGGCGTGACCTGGGCCGCGCTCGAGGAATGTGCGCACCGCGCCCTTGAGGTCGTCGGTGGCGAAGAGCTCGCCGGCGAGCTCGGGCACGCGCTCGTCGGCGCCGCGTACGCCGCCGCGATCGAGATAGGCGCGCACGATACCCTTCGTGGCCGCGTGCGCGCGCGTGGGTCCCTCGGCGAGCTTGCGCGCAAACGCGCGCGCGGCGTCGTCGAAGCCCTCGTCGGGGAGGACGCGATTGACGACGTTCCAGCGCTCGAGCGTGGCGGAGCTGTATAGCTCACCGGTCATCACGAGCTCCCGCGCCCGAGCAGGTCCGGCGCGCTCGGCAAGGCGCTGGGTGCCGCCCATCGCCGGTGTGAGGCCCACGACCGTCTCGACAAGCCCGAAGCGGGCCGACTCCGCCGCCAGCAGGATGTCGCAGCCGAGCGAGAGCTCGAACGCGGCGGTGAGGCAGAGTGAGTGGGCGGCGAACACTGTGGGCAACGGCAGTCGCTCGACCCGGTGGATGAGATCGAGCAGACGCACCCACATCTCGCTCGCGCGCTCGGGGGTGAGTCCGTCGAAGACGTGCACGTCCACACCGCCGCTCACCACTCGCCCGCTGGCCCGCAGGAGTAGTCCGCGAGGCGGTTCGAGGAGAAGCCCGTCGATGGCGTCCGAGAGCTCGTCCATGAGCGCCTGGCCGAACAAGTTCAAAGGGGGGCTGTCGATGGTGAGGACAGCCAGCGGACCGTCGTGCTCGATGTGGATGAGGCTCATGGCAAGCTCCGTGAGGGTTGGGAGTGATCGGGTGGCCGAGGAGCCTACCGGTGGGCGCCGCTCGCGGGTGTGGCGGAAATGTCTCCGACTGCTAGGCAGGGAAACCTATGCCTGAGAAGCTGGCAAGGGAGCGGCCGCCGCCGCGCGATTGTCACGCCGAGATCCATCGTGCGCAGGGAGGTCTTCCAGCACGCTGAGAAGCTCCGCCGATTTTGATGACTCGGAATGTCGTGGCCTTGGGTATCGTCCGGCATGGGATAGCTTGGGTGGGAAGGACAGGTGATGTTGCGACTCGAGAATGTCGTCAAGCACTATCGCGTCGGCGAAGAGGAGATCGTGCGCGCCGCCGACGGGGTGTCGCTGACGGTGTCCGCCGGGGAGCTCGTGGCTCTCTACGGGCCGAGTGGCTCGGGAAAGACGACGCTCTTGATGATGATCGCGGGGTTGTTGACGCCCGATAGCGGGCGAGTGATCGTAAATGGGCGTGAGGTGTCGGCGCTGTCTGAGCGGGAGCGAGCGCATTACCGCCGCTCGGAACTGGGTTTCATCCGCCAGTCGCTCGATCTGATTCCCGGTGTGCGCGCCGACGATAATGCCGCGTTGAAGCTGCTCGCGACCTCGGGGCGTCGCGACGCGCAACGCCAGATCGCGCCGTTGTTGGAACGCTTGGGGCTCAACGGCCGCGTGTTACAGCGCGCCGAGCAGCTCTCGATGGGCGAGCGCCAGCGCGTGATGATCGCTCGAGCCCTCTCCACCGAACCGAGCCTCGTGCTCGCCGACGAGCCCACCGGCAGTCTCGACAGCGATCGCGGCAGGGAAGTGCTCACGCTACTCGCCGAGGTGTGTCACGAACGTGAGGTTGCTGTGCTGCTCGTCACCCACGACCCGCGAGGAGCAGCGTTTGCCGATCACGTGCACGCGCTGCGCGACGGGCGCCTGGTGGAGTACGAGCCGCTGCTCGCCCCCGCGCCGTTCGGCGCGGGATGATCAGAGCGCGCGTCACCGCGGACGCACGCTTCGCCTGGCTATGAAACTCTCGACGATCGTTTACCTCTACCGCGTTCGACTACGCGCCCGGCTGGTGCAGGAGATGCTCGCCGTCGCGGGGATCGCCGTGGGCGTCGCGTTGCTGTTCGCCTCGCAGGTGGCTAATACGAGCCTGACCGGCTCCGTGTCGCGTCTTACGAACGAGTTGGTGGGCGCGGCCCGCTTGCAAATCACGGCACGCGATCCGCACGGCTTCGACGAAGGAGTACTGACAGAAATCAAGCGCCTCCCTGGCGTCGAGGTGGCCGCACCGGTACTCGAGCGCAGCGTGAACGTCGTGGGGCCAAAGGGGGAGGAGACGGTCGATCTAATCGGTGTGGATGCGAGCATCGTGAAACTGAAAGGTCAACTGCTCGCGCGCGTGAGCGCGGAACAACTGTATAGGCAAAAAGGGCTCGCGTTGCCGGCGCCCGCCGCTGCGAAAATCGGGGTGAAATCGCTCGAACCTCTAACGGTGCAAGTTGGCGCGAAGAATATACGAACGCTCCTCGCGGTCGTGCTCGAGGTCGCTGATCTCGGGCCGGGAGTTTCGAGCCCCGTAGCGATCATGCCGCTGGTACAGGCGCAGCAGTTGGCGGGCATGACCGAAAAGGTGAGTCGCGTCCTCATCGAGCCCGGGCCGGGTCGTGACGGAGAAGTGGAAAAGGGGCTCGAGCGGATCGCTGGGGGGCGCCTGGACGTTCGACCGGCGAATTTCGACGCGACCGTCTTCAATCAGGCAGAGGGCCCCGCGGTGCAGTCGACGGAGCTGTTCTCGGCGATCAGCGCGCTGGTGGGATTCCTGTTTGCCTTCAACGCGATGTTGCTGACGGTACCTCAGCGCAGAAACCTGATCACCGATCTTCGCCTGGATGGATATACGCCTGTCGAGATCGCCGAGGTGCTCTCGTTCGACGTGCTGGCTTTGGGGGTCGCGGGCACAGTTGTCGGTGTTGCTCTTGGCGACTTCCTTTCGCGGAGCCTGCTCCAGGCTCAACCTGGGTATCTCTCGCTGGCGTTCCCGGTTGGCTCGCTTCACATCGTTACGTGGCAGTGCGTCGCGATAGCGGCCGCTGGCGGGATGCTCGCCGCGGTGGTCGGGGTCATCGTTCCGCTCCGACACGATATTTTCGACTATAGGCCGCTCGGCTTTCGCGTGTCAAAGCAGCCCAAGCGAGTAAGGCCAAACCTGGCAATCGCGGGCGGACTGGCATGCATCGTCGTGACGACCGCGGTCGTTTGGGGCGGAATCGGCTCTGTGCGGATCGCGGTGGTGGCGTTTGCCGGTCTGACCGCGGCTCTCCTGTTGATCTTGCCGGTCGCTTTCAGCACGGCGATGCTAGCCATAGATGGCACGCAACGACAGTTCATGGGGGTATCGTTGCGGATCGCGCTCATCGAGCTGAGGTCTAGAGCCACACGCGCTCGGTCTTTGGCTATCGTCGCCACCGGCGCGATCGCCGTGTATGGGAGTGTCGCGATAGAGGGCGCCCAGGGCAACTTGCGTAACGGGCTCAAGCGTGCGGCGGCCGACGTAAGCCTCGGCACCGACTTGTGGGTGTCGCCGTCAGGCCGGGCAACCACTCTGGCGACTACGCCGTTTATGAATACGGAGGAGAGGGTTCTTGGGCGACTTGCCGACGTGCGCCGAGTCGATCTCTATCGCGGTGGGTTCCTAGACCTCGGGTCACGGCGAGTGTTGGTTCTCGGTCGCCCAAAGGAAGACCCTTATCTGGTGGCGAGCACGCAGATCGTGGTTGGCGACGAAGAACGTGCGCGGTCACGACTGCGGCAGGGCGGATGGGTGACGATGTCTCAGGAAATAGCGAACGAACGAGGCTTGCGCGTTGGCGATGAATTCACATTGGCGGCACCGGTCCCGAGTCGATTTCGAGTGGCTGCGGTTACGACAAACTTTGGATGGTCGCCCGGTGTGATCGTCATGAACGCGGACGACTACGCACGTGCGTGGAAAAGTGACGAATTGAGTGCCTATCAGATAGTTTTGAAGCCCGGAGTGCCTGTTGAGGCGGGGATCGCTGAAGTGCGGCGCGCTTTGACGGGTACCGCTCTCGTGGTGCAGAGCGCGGGACGGCGGGAGCAAAACGAGATCGACGGGCAGCGGCAGGGACTTGCGCGACTGACGGCGATCGCGGCGCTAGTGCTTGTCGCGGCCGCGTTGGCGATGGCGGCGGCTATGGGATCGATGATCTGGCAACGCCGCTCGCGGCTCGCCGGGATGAAGGTCGACGGGTTTGACCAGAAAGAGCTGTGGGGCGCGCTTTTGTGGGAGAGCACGCTGCTTCTTGGTACAGGCTGCACGATAGGAGCCATATTTGGGCTATATGGCCAACTGGTATTGAGCCACGCATTGGTGAGCGTCGCCGGGTTCCCAGTCCTATTCTCGGTTGACGTCCGTGTGGCTGCTATAAGCTTTGTCGTTGTTACAGTGATTGGCCTCTCTGTGGTGGCGCTGCCTGGCTATTTGGCTGTGCGGGTCAAGCCGGCCCTACAAGACTAGTTACGTCATCCTCCGGACATTCTGATGGTTGGAGGAATACGCGATACGACTCGTGCGCCGCTAAGGCAAGCGTGTGCTCTTGGGAAGGCGGTGGTGCGCGAGATGGTTTGGGGGCTACGCGAAGTGTTACGTGAGGTTGAAAAGTGGCGTGCGCGGGCAGCCGCGAT
>DATBTP010000144.1:0-13111 GCA_036559185.1 Solirubrobacteraceae bacterium
GGTGCTGTTGATCGACCGCGCCGGCAACGAGCGCGTGGGGTTCGGCATCGAACAGATCACCCCCGAAGACTTGAGCCACGACATCCGCCTGCTCGAGACCGGCTGACATGGCGTGATCCCGACCCCGCCCGCACAGGTCACCGCACAGGCGCATGGCACAGGCGCACCGCACAGGCGCACCGCATAGGCGCACCGCACAGGCGCACCGCACAGGCGCACGGATCGCGCCTCTGCCGGGCTGATACCCTAGTCGGCAGGTAGGTATTTGACGATGATGTTCTCAACAAAGGCCGAGTACGGCGTGCGCGTGATGGTGGAGCTGGCCCGAAGGGCCGGCGAGTGCGACGATTACACGGAGTCGGTGGTGCCGCTGACCGAGATCGCCGAGCACGACGGCATGCCGCTGGCGTACCTGGAGCACCTTGTGGCAAGGTTGCGAAAGGCGGGGTTGATCGACAGCCGCAGGGGCTCGCGCGGCGGCTACCTGCTGGCGCGGCCCGCGGAGGAGATCACGACGGCCGAGATCGTCGAAGCGCTCGAGGGCTCGATCGCGCCTATCGACTGTATCTCGCAGGGACCCGACGGCAAGGTGGTGTGCTCTCGCGAGTCCGATCCAAATCACGTGTGTCCCACGAAGCTGCTCTGGACCAAGGTCCGCTTTTCGATCGTGCGCACGCTCGAAGACACCACGCTTGCCGACCTGATCCCCTCACCCCTAACCGTCTAAGCAAAGGAACCATGGCTGACCTCGAAATCACCAACTTGCACGTGCGCACCGAGGATCGCGAGATCCTCAGAGGCGTCGACCTGAACATCGACCGCGGCGAGATCCATGCCCTCATGGGCCCCAACGGGTCGGGCAAGTCGACGCTCGCGAACACCCTGCTCGGCCACCCCTCCTACGAGGTGACCGAGGGCAAGATCGTGTTCAAGGGGCGGGACATCACAGAGGCCGAGCCGCACGAGCGGTCTAAGGCGGGGTTGTTCCTCGCCTTTCAGTACCCCGTGTCGATTCCGGGCGTGTCGGTGGCGAACTTCTTGCGCATGGCGATCAACGCCAAACGTGAGCAGCCGATCCGCGTGAAGGAGTTCGGCGAGCAGCTTCAACACGCGATCGACCTGCTCGACGTGGACCGCGCGTTCACTTCGCGCCACCTCAACGACGGCTTCTCAGGCGGCGAGAAGAAGCGCGCGGAGATCCTGCAGATGGCGATGCTCTCCCCCGACGTGGCGATCCTCGACGAGACCGACTCGGGCCTTGACATAGACGCGCTGCGCACCGTCGCGGAGGGTGTGCAGAGGCTCCACGACGAGCAGGGTTTGGGCGCGCTCATCATCACCCACTACCAACGCATCCTGCATTACGTCAAGCCCGAGTTCGTGCACATCCTGATGGACGGTCGCATCGTGCTCGAGGGTGGCGTGGAGCTCGTGGAGCGGCTCGAGCGAGAGGGCTACGACCAGATCCGCCAGGAGGTGGGCGCAGGTGCCGCCTGAGGCCCCCGCCGCTTCCGGCGCCGCCGCCAGCGGCGCGAGCCCAGATAGCGCCCGCGAGGGCGTGGCTGTCAAGCCCGGGCGCCACCGCGAGGCGTCGCTCTACCACGCGCTGGCGGGGGCGGGGGCGGGCGGGGGGCGTTCGCTCGAGGAGTTGCGCGCGGGCGCATTCGAAGTCTTCGGGCAGAGCGAGCTTCCCGTGTGGAGGCGTTCGGGCTTCTGGACCACCACCTTCGCCGAGCTCGACCTGGAGGCGCTCGTCGCGCGCGAGCATCCACGAGACACGGGCGTTCCCGAGTTCGTGAGGAGCGCGATCCCCGAGCGCGCGCGGGCGGGACGCATAGTGCAGCTCGACTCCTCGGTCGTGCACGTCGAGCTCGACCCGGGACTGGCCGAGCGCGGGGTGATCCTCTGCCCGCTGGAGGATGCCGCGCGCGATCACACGGAGCTGTTCGAGCAGTGGTACTCCAAGCGCCTCACGATCGACCGCCACAAGCTGGAGGCGGCCAACGCCGCCTTCTGGAGCGGAGGGGCGTTCCTCTACGTCCCCGATGGACTTGCGGTGGAGGACCCGTTCGAGATCGTGTATGCGATCGGCGGGGCGGGTGTCGCGCAGTACGGCCGCACGCTCGTGATAGGCGGCGCTTCCAGCGACTTCCGCGTCCACGAGCACGACCTGGCGGATGACTTCGAGGAAGGGCAATCGCTGCACGCGGGCGCGTTCGAGCTGTATCTGCAAGACAACGCCCGCTGCCGCCTCGCGCAGGTGCAGGATTGGGGAACCACCCACGGCGGGGGGAAGGGCGGTGAAGTGTTCGACGCGAGCACCCGCTTCGTGGGAGTGGGCCGCGACGCCTACTGCCACTGGCTGCCGGCGCTGTTGGGAGGCCACCTGGTCCGCCAGCACCTCGAGTTGGCGGTGAGCGAGCCGGGCGGGGATATGGCGTTCCGCGGCCTGTTCTTCACCGAGGCCGACGAGCACCTCGACACCTTTGCGGTGGACCTGCACGAGACCGGCCCTTCCGGCGGGGACGTGCACTGGCGCGGAGCCGCCACCGGTCGTAGCAAGGCGAGCTTCGAGGGGTTGATCCAGATCGACCCGGGCGCGCAGAAGACGCACACTTACCTGCAGATACACACGATGATGCTCTCGCCGAAGGCGCGTTTGGACGCCATCCCCTCGGTGCTCGTGTCGGCCGACGACGTGTCGGCGTCGCACGGTGGCACGGTGGGCGAGCTGGACGAGGCGTCGATCTTCTACATGGCCAGCCGTGGCCTCGATCGCCCGACCGCCGTACGGTTGCTCGTGGAGGGCTTCTTCGAGCCGGTGCTCGGCCAGCTCGAGGACGAGCCGCTGGAAGAGCTCGCGCGGGCGAAGATCGCCGCGAAGCTGGCCGCGGCACGCCAGGACATCGAGGCGTACGCGACCGCGAGATGAGCACGGCGGAGCGCGCCACTAAGGACACGAGCCCGCTCCGCGCGCACGGGGGTGGCGGCGAGGAGTCGCCCGAGCGACTCGATGTGCGCGGCGACTTCCCGATCCTCTCGCGCGAATTCGAAGGCAAGCGCCTCGTGTACCTCGACTCGGGCGCCACCGCGCAGAAGCCGGAGGCGGTGATCGAGGCGATGGATGTGTACTACCGCGAGCACAACGCGAACGTGCACCGCGGCGTGTACACGCTCGCCGAGGAGGCCGACGCGGCCTACGACGGAGCCCGCCGCAAGGTGGCCGCGTTCCTGGGCTGGGAGCCGAGGACGACGATCTTCACCAAGAACGTCACCGAGGCGATCAACCTCGTCGCTTACTCCTGGGGACGCGCGAACGTGGGAGCCGGCAACACGGTGCTCGCCACCCAGATGGAGCACCACGCGAACATCGTGCCGTGGCAGCAGCTCTGCCGCGAGAAGGGCGCGCGGCTGCGTTATCTGGAGGTGGACGAGCACGGGGAGCTCTCGCTCGACCAGCTAGACCGTGAGCTGGAGAGGGGCGACGTGAAGCTCGTGGCGTTCACGCACGTGAGCAACGTGCTCGGCACGATCGTGCCGGTGGCGCAGATGGCCGCCCGGGCGCGCGCGGCGGGCGCGGTGTCGCTCGTGGACGGCGCGCAGGCCGTGCCGCACATGCCGGTGGACGCGGCGGCGATCGGCGCCGACTTCTACGTGTGGACCGGCCACAAGGCGCTGGGGCCGACCGGCATCGGCGTACTGCACGGCAGGGCGGAGATCCTGGAGGAGATGCAGCCTTTCCTCACCGGCGGCGACATGATCGCCTCGGTGAGCTTCGAGGCCGCCACCTGGAACGAGCTGCCGTTCAAGTTCGAGGCCGGCACGCCCCCCATCGCCGAGGCGGTGGGGTTGGGGGCGGCCGTCGACTACCTCTCGGCGCTTGGCATGGAGCGCGTGAGAAGCCACGAGCGCGATCTCACCGCCTACATGATCGAGCGTGTGAGGGAGGTGGATGGGTTGCGCTTCGTGGGGCCCCCCGAGGCGAAGGGTCGCGGCGGGATCCTGTCGTTCACGATCGAGGGCATGCACGCTCACGACATCGCGGAGCTCGCCAACCGGGGCGGCGTGTGCATTCGCGCCGGCCACCACTGCGCGCAGCCGCTGATGCGGAGCCTCGGGGTGGCCGCAACCGCTAGGGCGAGTGTTGGCGTGTACAACGAGCGCGATGACGTGGACGCGCTGATCGACGCCCTGCAAGCCGGCGTCAAGGTGTTTGACGTGTGATGGACGACCTCTACCGCGATTACATCCTCGACCACTACAAGCGCCCGCGCAACTTCGGCGAGCTCGACCCGCACGACATGGAGGGGCTCGAGCACAACCCGTTGTGCGGGGACGAGCTGGGTGTGCACATACGCGTGAAGGACGGCAAGATCGACGACCTGCGCTTCCACGGCCACGGCTGCGCGATCTCCCAAGCCTCGGCGTCGATCGCCTCCGAGGAGCTCGTTGGCATGCCGCTCGAGGAGGTGGGCGAGCTGGACGCCGACTGGGCTATCGAGCTGCTCGGCATCCCCGTGTCGGCGACGCGCCGCAAGTGCGCGCTGCTCGGCTTGAAGGTCGTGAAGGGCGCCGTCACAGGCGATAACAGCTGGCCTGTGAGCGCGGCCGGCTGACCTCGATACAATTCCTAGTCCGGAGCACAGGATTCAGCAAGGGAGCCATATGGCGACGCTAGACCGCACCACGATCGCAAAGCCCAGCCCCATCGTCGAGGACGAGCAGGGCCAGTTGCTGGCGCGGAAAGGCATCTCGCGCGAGGTGGTGAGCGAGCTCTCGAAGATCAAGGGCGAGCCCGACTGGATGGCGCGGAAGCGCATCAAGTCGCTCGAGATCTACGAACGCAAGCCGGTCCCCACGTGGGGACCCGACCTCAGCGGTTTGAACCTGGACGAGCTGGTGCTCTACTCCCCCCCCACCGCCGGTCGCTTCAACAGCTGGGACGACGTGCCGGAGGAGATGAAGAAAACTTATGAGGATCTCGGCATCCCCCAGGCCGAGCGTGAGCACCTCGCGGGCGTCGTGGGCGTATGGCGCCAGGAGCCGGTGTATGAGGGGCTGAAGGAAGAGTACGCAAAGCTCGGCATCCTCTTCTGCTCGATGGACACCGCCATCACCGAGTACCCCGACTTGGTGCAGAAGTACTTCATGAACAAGTGCGTGCCGCCGCAGGACAACAAGTTCTCCGCGCTCCACGGCGCGGTGTGGTCGGGCGGCTCCTTCCTTTACGTGCCTAAGGGCGTGAAGGTGGATCTGCCGCTACAGGCTTACTTCCGCATGGAGGGCGCCGGCGAGGGCACGTTCGAGCACACGCTCATCATCGCCGACGAAGGCTCGGACGTGAACTACATCGAGGGCTGCACCGCTCAGACCTATTCGGTCAACTCGATGCACTCCGCCGTCGTCGAGATCTTCGTGCACGAGGGCGCGAAGGCGCGCTACACGACCGTGCAGAACTGGTCGAAGGACGTCTACAACCTCAACACCAAGCGCGCCGTCGTCGACGCCGAGGGCACGGTCGAGTGGGTGGGCGGGTCGATGGGCGCGAAGTACGTGATGCTCTACCCCGGCTCGTTCTTGATGGGCGAGGGCGCCCGCGCCGACCACCTCAACGTTGGCGTGGCGGGCAAGGGCGTGCACAAGGACACGGGCGCGAAGGTGGTGCACCTCGCCCCCAACACCACCTCCAACATCCTCGCGAAGTCGATCTCCAAGGACGGCGGCATCATGGGCTATCGCGGACTGGTGAAGATGGGCCACAACTCCGCCGGCTCGAAGGCGAGGGTGCAGTGCGACGGCTTGATGATGGACGGGCTGTCGCGGTCTGACACGTGGCCGGACATCCAGATCCAGAACCCCAACGTCGCCGTCGCCCACGAGGCCACCGTTGGACGCATCTCAGACGACCAGCTCTTCTACATGGGCTCGCGCGGCTTCACCGAGGACGAGGCGGCGGCGATGATCGTGAACGGGTTCATCGAGCCCGTGACAAAGGAGCTGCCGATGGAGTATGCGGTCGAGCTCAACCGCTTGATACAGCTGGAGATGGTCGGCTCGATAGGCTGAGGGACGCGGTTCGCGTGCTCTGACGGCTTCCCCCGTCCCCATGTGCGTCTTGCACACCGCGGTCGGCGCGCTGCTTGGACACCACGACTCACGCCTCAGACGCCCGTTTGGATGCGCGCACCCGTCGATACGATCGCCGCGCCGCTGTTCCCCACGAAGCTGCCGTGGTTGAACACGAACGGCGCCCGAGCGAGCATCCTCAAGCGCGGGCAGCCGATGCTGGTGGAGTTCTGGGACTTCTGCCGCCCCAACTCGATCAGGACCCTCCCCTACATCAAGGAGTGGCACGAGCGCTACGCGCCGCACGGTCTGCGGGTGATCGGCGTGCACTGTCCCGGCTTTGCGCCCTCGCGCGAGGAGCAGGCGGTGCGCGAGGCGGTGGAGCGCCTGGAGATCGCCCACTCGGTCCTCATCGACGGCGAGTTTGAGGTGTGGCGGGAGTACGACAACCGCGGCTGGCCCGCGCGCTACCTCTTCGACGGGAGGGCGAGGTTGTTCGACTACCACTACGGCGAGGGCGGCTACGAAGAGACGGAGCTCGCGATCCAGGAGCTGCTCGGCGTCCAGCGCGAGCCGCTCGCGCCGCTACGACCGGAGGACGCGGCGGGCGCGAAGCTCCCGATGCAAACGCCCGACCGGGACGGCGCCTGGTCGGGCGAGTACGAAGCGGGCGGGGTGTGGGCCGTGCTCGCACCATCTGGGGAGCGCCACCCCAGGCGGGTCGGCGCCCGCACGGTCACCGTCAACCGCGAAGCGTCTATCGCCGTCGACCACCCCGGGGCCTACCAGCTGGTCGCGCACGATCGCCACACCCGAGGAGCTCTCGACCTCGATGTCGGAGCGGGCGTGGAGTGCTTCGCGACCTGCTTCACACCCGGAGTGCCCTGAAATCGGATTCGGCGAGGAGGCGCGATCGGCGGGCTATGGCGCCACCGGCTCGAGCTCGTCCGCGGGATGGCTGTCGAGCAGCCCTCGCGACACGGGAGGGCCGTCGCCGTCGAGGAGCACCGCTCCGCCAGGCCAGTAGGGGCTCTCGCCGGGAGCGCCCCGTACGAAATAGCGGTCGTATGTCCAGCAGCCCGCGTTGAGAAGCCGCGCGCCGCCCGGTCCTCTCCACTCGGAGATCTCATCCTCGTCTCGCGGCCCCGCACGGTGGGTGTGGCCGAAGATGACATGCGCGTCGCCGAGCCCGAGCCGCGCCGCGACCTCACCCATCCCGCGCAGCCCGGCACGCCGCAGCTCCTCGGTTGAGACGTCGGCGTTGAACGAGCCGAGTCCCGCGCGGTTGAGCGCCGCGACCGCGAACGGGAAGGCGCCGGCGAGCGCGCGCACGCGCAGGTCGCCCCAGCTACGGCCATCGCCATGGCGATCGCCCATGAGCGCGCGCCAGGCGCGCACCGTGGTCTGCCCGTTGAGCGTCGAGCCGGTCGGGGCTTGGCGCGCCACGGCGTCGATCCAGGCGAATACGGGCGCGGTGACCGCCTCGTAGTCCCCGACCGCCGCAAACGCGTGCGCCGGGCGCTTCATGGCACGGGCGGTCATGGCTATGCCGAGCCGCTCCATCGTGGGGATCGTGAGGTGGCAATCCAGGTAGTGGCCGTGAGTGGCGTATACGTCATCGCGCAACCACAGCCCCGGAAACGCCGCGCTGAGGCGCGCCGGAGAGGCCCACGAGGCGAGCGCGGCGAGCATCGAGGAGGCCTGCTCGGCCGAGAAGCGCTGCTCCAGCTCGAGTGGCTCGGCCGTGGTGTTTTCGTCGCGACGACGCATCCACGACTCCACGAGCGCGTGATCGTGGTTGCCGGCGACCACGACGATCTCGCGATCCGCGAACGAGCGCCCGAGCTCCTCGAAGAACGGCCGCGCGGCAGCCAGCGCGTCGCGGCGGGGACCGTGGCGCAGCTCCAGGACATCCCCGAGCAGGACGAGCCGCTCGACGTCGCCGAGCGCGTCGATGAGAGCGGCGCGCGCCGCCGGACGGCGCAAGACGTCGGCGCCCGAGCCGGCCCCGAGATGCAGGTCTGAGACGACGAGCGTGCGCGTCAAGACGCGGCTGCTACCGCCTCGCGGATCGGCTTCGGGAGCATGAACCTGACGTCCTCGCGGACCACGTGGAACTCGGAGATGTCGGTGACCCCGCGGGCGCGGAAGAAGTCGAGCAGGTCCTGGACGAGATCGTCGGGCGCGGAGGCTCCAGAGCTCACACCCACGACACGCTTGCCCTCGAGCCACCGCTCGCGCACCTCGCCGGCGTGGTCGACGAGGTAGGCCTCGGTGCCGCAGTCGCGCGCCACCTCCACCAGACGAACGGAGTTGGAGGAGTTTTGCGAGCCGATGACGAGCATCAGGTCGCATTCGCCCGCCATCCGCTTCACGGCGGCCTGGCGGTTGGTGGTGGCGTAGCAGATGTCGTCGGTGCGAGGACCGGTGATGGTCGGGAAGCGCTCGTGCAGTCGCTTCACGATCGCGGTTGTTTCATCGACGGAGAGGGTGGTTTGCGTGATGTAAGCCACGCGCTCGGGATCCTCGACCACGAGCTCGTCCACGTCACGCTCGTTCTCCACGAGCACGATGTGCTCGGGTGCCTCACCCATCGTGCCCTGCACCTCCTCGTGGCCGGCGTGGCCGACGAGCACGATCGTGTAGCCGTCGCCGGCGAAGTGAACCGCCTCGCGGTGCACCTTCGTGACGAGCGGGCAGGTCGCGTCGATCGTGTCGAGCTTGCGGGCGTGCGCGTCGGCGCGCACCTTCGGCGAGACGCCGTGGGCGGAGAACACGGTGAGGGCGCCCTCGGGCACTTCGTTGACGTCGTCCACGAACACGGCTCCGCGTTCGGCCAGCAGCTCGACCACGTGCTTGTTGTGGACGATCTGCTTGCGCACATACACGGGCGGCCCGTGCACGTCGAGCGCGCGTTCCACCGTTTGCACCGCGCGATCGACGCCCGCGCAGTATCCGCGCGGCGCGGCGAGCAGCAGCTTCTCGACGGTATTGGCCACTACGCCCCATTGTAGACCCGGGTGTGACGCCCACCTTCATACACCCGGCGAGGCGCGCGGTCGCCTGGCCAGTACCCTTGGCCCATGGCACAGCGTCACCTCGACAGGCTTACGGCGGTGGATGCGTCCTTCCTGCACCAGGAGGGAGCGAGCTCGCACATGCACGTGGGCGGGCTCACGCTGCTCGAGGGGCCGCCACCGGCGATGGAGGAGTTCCTGGAACAGATTCGACGCCGCCTTCATCTGGTGCCGCGCTACCGCCACAAGCTCGCCTACACGGCCCTCGACAGCGGGCGTCCGGTGTGGGTTGACGATCCGAGCTTCAACCTGGAGTTCCATGTGCGCCACACGGCCTTGCCGGCGCCGGGCAGCTGGGAACAGCTGCGCAACCTCACCGCTCGGATCTTCTCGCAAGCCCTCGACCGCTCCAGGCCGCTGTGGGAGATGTGGTTGATCGAGGGTCTCGACCCCGCGATGGATGGCCTCGGCGCGTCCCCCGACGGTCGACACAGTCCTCCCCACGATCGGTTCGCGCTGATATCGAAGACCCACCATTCGCTGATCGACGGCATCGCCGGAGTGGACCTCGCGACGGTGCTGTTCGACGTTTCCCCCGAACCGGCTCCGATCAGCCACTCCGGAAGGCCGTGGAAACCGAAGCCCGAGCCCGATTCCACCGAACTGGTGGCCGCCGGTTTGCGCGGTGCGGCGCGCGCGGGCGTGGAGATGGTTGGGGGCGCTGTGAGCGCGCTCACCCACCCGGAGCGCTCGCTCGAGCGCGCGCGCGAGGCGGCTGAGGGCATCGGGGAGATCGTGTGGGCGGGCTTGAACCCGGCGCCGGCCACTCCACTGAACGTGGAGATCGGACCGCACAGGCGCTTCGTCGGCGTGGCGGCACAGCTCGAGGACTTCAAGCTCGTCAAGAACGCGCTCGGTGGCACGGTCAACGATGTCGTCCTGGCGGTGGTGACGGGCGCGTTGCGCTCGTTCCTGATCGCCCGCGGCAGGCGAACCGAGGGTCTCGAGCTACGCGCGCTGGTGCCGGTGTCGGTGCGCACCGTGGGCGAGCGCCACGAGGGAGGCAACCGGATCGTGGTGATGAGGGGGCCGCTGCCTGTATACATCGCCGACCCGCTCGAACGTTTGCGCTTCGTGAGGCACGCGATGGACGGCTTGAAGGAGTCAAAGCAGGCGCTCGGCGCGGAGGTGATCGCGGGCGCGCAGAACTTCGCCCCGCCCACCATCCTGGCGCAGGCTTCGCGGTTGAACTTCTCCACGCGCCTCTTCAACCTGATCGTGACGAACGTGCCAGGACCTCAGTTCCCGCTCTACGTGCTCGGAAGGCGCATGGAGCGCGTCTTCCCGGTGGCGTTCCTACCCGAGAACCACGCGCTGGCGGTTGCGATCATGTCGTACGCCGGCGAGATGAACTTCGGGCTGCTCGGCGACTTCGACGCGCTGGCGGACATCGAGTCGATCGGCGAGAGCATCGCCGAGGAGCTGGCGGCGCTCGTGGAGCTGGCACGCGAACGGCAGGGCGAGCGGGCGGAGACGAGCAAGAAGCCCGCCCGCATCCGACAGGCAGCTAGCGGCGTCAGTAGCCCAAGGCGAACTTAGCGTCCTCGGACATCTTCTCGGGCGACCACGGGGGCATGAACACCATCTCCGATTCGACCGCCGCGACGCCCTCCAACTCGCCCACGAACTCTTCGATCTGTTCGGTGACCTGAGGACCGATCGGGCAGCCGGGAGTGGTGAGCGTGAACGTGACCCGCACGTCCCCTCCAGTCACCTCAACGCCGTAGATGAGGCCGAGCTCGACGAAGTCGAGGCCGAGCTCGGGGTCGATGACGTTGGACAGCGCGTCCATGACATCCTCGACGGTGACCGTGGGCTCTTGCATTTGCGCCAAGTCTATCCACGGCCCGCCCGCTCGCCCGGGCTGACTGGATCGCCCTCTCAGTTGTAGGAGCCGAGGCGATCCCACTGATACAGCTGAATGCACTCCTCGGCGAGGTCGATTGCCCGCTCGCGGGAGAGGTGGGGCAGCACCGTGTCGAGCGCCTGCTCCTCGGCTACACCGGCCTGAAAGGCCTCCTCTCCCCTGAATCCGGCCGCGATCTTCAAGGCCTCGCGGCGGTTTTCGCCGAGACTCGCGAACACCCCCACCAGGAAGTCGGTGTTGGGGATCGGCTGGCCCACCTCGAGCGATGCGTGCCAGGCGGCGAGCAGCTGCAGGTCGTCGTCGTCGAGGCCGGCGATCGCGCGGGCGTAGTGCAGCGAGAGCTCTTGGTCGGGGAGGTCGTCGACCCACGCGCGCACGACCTCCCCGAGGAGCTGCCGACGGGCCTCGCGGCCCACGGAATCCGCGATGACTCTGATGGCGTCGTGTGGCTCGATGAAGCACAGCGGCATGGCGGCTCCCTGGTTTGCGCGAAACGGGGACGTGACATGCAGGACTTTAGGCGCCGGGGTGGACGGCAAAGATGTCTCAAACTTCAAGCGCGGCTTCGGCTCGCTCGACGGCGTGGGCGTCGTTGGTGTCGGGCGGAAACCCGAGGGTGACCCGCTCCTGCGAAGACCAGTTGTAGAGCGCGAGATCGAGCGCTTCGATCGGCGCGGAGAGCGCCTCGGCGAGCACGGCGGCGCGGCGCTCGATGTGGATCGGATCGCCGATCCCGAATACGCGCTTGGCGGCCGCCAGGGTGGGGTCCTCCACGGAGGAGGAGGAGCGCGTGGCCAGGTGCAGCGAGTCGGCGCGAAGCTCGTAGAGGCCGAGCCGCCCAAGCGTGATGAGCAGGTCGTAGCGTCCCATACGCCCGAAGCCGGGGAGCGCGAGGCGCTCGAACACGCGCTCGAAGCGCCGCTGGGGCGTCCACTCGGGCTCGCCCACGAAGGCCCGCTCCTGCGAGCCGGCGTGCGCGGCGAAGCGACGGTAGGCCAGGAGCGTGTGGCCCGCGCGAGCCGGGTCGTGCGACGAGCGCGTCCCGAGCGGCACGTCCTCGAGGTCGGGGATGGCCCCAGACTCCCAACTGGCGATCAACGCCTGGCGTATGCCCACAAACGATTGCGAACCCTGTAGCGGAGAGAGGTAGGCGGCCAGGAAGCACATCCAAGTGGCCTGCTCGACGTCCTGGCAGTCGCGCGCCTCGGCGTAGAGGCTCGGCGGCGCCGCGGTGAGCGTGAGCAGGCGACCGGAGGCAAAGCCGATCTCCCGTATGAACCGCGTGGCGTCCAGCGAGGAGTGCAAGCCGGGGACGAGCTCGCAGCGGTAGCCGTCGTCCTCGGATCGCCGCTCGCGGTGCACGCGCACATCGCGGGCGCGACGGGTGGCGCTCTGGCTCCCGTGCCCGCCGGCGCCGGCACGCGTCGCGGTCCCCGCGGCCCTCGCGCCGCCCGCGGCCCCGGCGCGGCCCTGCGCCTTTGGCTTGGCAGCGCGACTGGGCTCCTGCCCGGGCACGGTGTCGCGGCAGATCGGGCAGCGCTGGATGAAGCGGTTGTGGCGGCAGAACGTCTGTGTCACACGTACACGCTAGCGCGAGACGCACATCCCACCCGTCAGCTCTTGACGGTCGTGGATCAAGCAGGGCAAGGACGCAGCGAGCGCGGCGTGCTCGGCACGCGTGCCGGCCGATCGGAGATCCCGTCGATCTCCGATCGGTAGGACGCCGGCCTGCGCCGCGTCCACGGCCGTCAAGTCGTGTAGCGCGCCAGCGCGGCCTGCACCTCCCAACCCTTGTCTGTCAAGACCACGAGTTGGGCGCGCCACGCACCGAGCCGGACCCCGTGTTCTCGATCAAGCCGAGGCCGTGCAGGCGCGCGAGCAGCTTGGAGATCTGGCCTTGGTCGGTGATCCCTGAGCCGTCGGCGACCTGGCGGTTGGAGCCCTCGGGTGTGGCGGCGACGGCCAGGAGCACGCGCACGGTGCGATAGGTGAGCCGCATCTGAAGCTCGCGCAGCGGATCGGGGCCGGCCGTTGAGGGGTGGCGCGGCGAGGACGGAACGAGCCGCGCGAGCTCGCGACGGGCCGCGGGGCGTCCGAGATA
>DATBTP010000145.1:0-4525 GCA_036559185.1 Solirubrobacteraceae bacterium
CCACGATCGAGGATGACGTGTTCGTGGGGCCGGGAGCCACCACGACCAACGACGACACGATGGCCCGCCACGGACCAGACGTGCCCCTGCGAGGCGCCACCCTGAGGCGCGCCTGCCGCGTGGGCGGTGGCGTGGTGCTCACCCCGGGCGTCGAGATCGGCGAGGAGGCGTTTGTCGCCGCCGGCGCCGTGGTCACGCGCGACGTGCCCCCCCGCGCGGTGGTGATGGGGGTTCCCGCGCGCGCCGTGCGCGAGGTGGGCGAGCGTGACCTGCTCGAGCACTGGCGCTGATCCCCGTTCGCTTCGGGACTCGCGAAGAAGGTAGCCGTCAGGACCGACCGGCGCTGGCGTTTACGCGCTCGCCGCTTGTCTCGCGAAGCCACCGCACCGTCGCGGCGATGCCCTCCTCGACGCCGATACGCGACTCCCAGCCGAGCAGCCGCTTGGCCTTCTCCACCGACGGCCAGCGCCGGGGCACGTCCACCTCGAACGTGGGCAGGTGCTCGAACTCGAGATCCTCGGTGTCGTTGCCGCACGCCTCCCAGACGATGCCCGCCGTCTCGGCCACCGTGAGCTCGCGGGAGGCGGAGATGTTGAAGTCCTCGTTCAACCCCTCCCGCGAGGACATCGCGGTGACGATGCCGTCGGCGATGTCGTCGATGTGGGTGAGCGTGCGGGTTTGCTCGCCCGAGCCGAAGATCTGGAGCGGGCGCTGCCCGGCGAGCACCTTCTTGATCAGGTCGGGAACCATGTGGGCGATGCCGGGCTCCTCGTCTGGCAGCTCCCCGGGACCGTAGGCGTTGAAGGGGCGGCAGATGGTGAACGGCAGCCCGTGCTCTGAGTGGGCGGCGCGCGCGTACACCTCGCCGGTGAGCTTCGAGAAGCCGTAGGCGGACCGCGGCGTGGGGCAGTCGGGCAGGTGGTCCTCGGTCGTGGGGAACTCGGTGGCGCGCTCGAACACCATCGAGGAGGAGACGTAGGTGAAGCGCTCAACCCGCTGCTCGATGGCGGCGCGGTAGACGGCGTTGTAGAGGCCGTTGTTGACCTCCGTGAGCGTGTGGGGCAGCTTGTGGAAGTTGGCGATCCCGCCCACGATCGCGGCGAGGTGGATCACGAGCGGGCAGCCGTCCATCGCGAGCGCCGCCTGCTGGAAGTCGCGCAGGTCGCCGGTGTGCACCTCGCAGCCCTCGCGCATCCACCGCGGCGCGGCACGCTGGTCGGAGACGCGCACGTCGTACGCCGGGTCTGAGAGCAGCCGCCTCACCACGGCGGCGCCGATCGTGCCGGCGCCGCCGGTGACCAGCACGCGGCTCATCGTGCGAGTCCTGTCTCGAGCACGACTCTCATCGCGCGGCGCCCGCACCGGTGTGAGGGGTCCCGCGGGGGGTCACGCGCTGGGCGCCCCGAGCGCGGCGAGCTCGCTCGCGTAGGCGAACACCTGGCCGGCGCCCCAGCAGTTCCACGGGTCCACCACCAGGCAGTCGCCGCCAGCGTGTTGGGCGATCGCCGCGAGCGCTCGCGGGTCGCGGAACTCGCTGTGGTTGGCTGCCACCACCACCACGTCGGCGCCCGCGACGGCCTCCTCGAAGGCGACGGTGGGCGTGGCGACGTGGGGGTCGTGCGCCACCACGTCCGCCAGCTCGCGCTCCAAGAGCCTTATGAGCTTGTGGGCGAGCGAGTCGCGCTCGTCGTCGGTGTCGGCCTTGAACGCCAGTCCGAGCACCGCGACCTTGCGACCCGAGAGCGAGCCGGGACCGGCCGCCTCGCCGGCGGCGGCGAGCCTACGTTTGACGCCTTCCACCAGAAACAGCGGCACCGACTCGTTCACGCGCGAGACGGCGAGCAGCATGCCGGGCGCGTTGGAGCGCTCCTCGGAGAAGGCGAAGTCCTTGCGCAGGCACGTGCCCGCCGTGAGTCCCGGCTGGGCGAGCCCGCCCCGGGGGTAGTCGCGGTTGACGAGGTCGATCACCTCGAACACGTTCGCGCCGTAGCGCTCGCAATCCATCATCAGGAGATTGGGCAGCGCGAACTGCGTGTAGCGCAGGATGTTCGCCCAGATCTTCGCGAGCTCGGCCTGCACTGGTGTGGTTTGGACGATCGGCGCCGCGAACACCCCGAACAGCTCCGCCACCGCCTCGCCCGAGCGCGGGCCCACGCCCCCCACGATGCACGGAAGCGTGTCGATCTCCGCCAGGAAGCGTCCAGCGGCGATGCGCTCGGGGGCATGCGCCACGAAGACGTCCTCGCCCACGCGGAAGTCGCGGTGCTTTTCCAGGTAGCCCGCCACGAACTCCGTCGTGCCCGGCGCCACCGTGGAGCGCAGCGTGAGAGAGTGCCCGGGCTCGAGCGCGCCCAGCAGGTCGTCGAGCGCCGAGCGGATGTCGCGCATGTCGATCTCGATGTGCGAGAAGGAGGGTGTGCCGAGGGTGATCACGACATGCTTTGCCTTCGCGGCGTCGGCGACCCGGTCTGACAGCGACAGGCGCCCGGCCGCGCTGACACGTTCGAGTAGCTCCTGCGCGCCCGTCTCCTGGAAGGGCATCGCGCCTTCGCGCACCGAACCCAGCCGCACGGGGTCGTTGTCGATTCCGATCACGCTGAGGCCGCGATCGGCGAAGGAGAGCGCGAGCGGAAGCCCGACGCGCCCGAGGCCGATGACGGAGACCTCGGCGGTGGTGTGCGGTTCGGTCATGCAAGCGCAGAGGTTATCGGCGGTCATGCCCTCGCCAACCGGTCGCCGCGGGGATCTGGTCGCCCCCGACGTGTCACGCGCCGTCGGCTATCGGCGCTCGCGCATCCACTGGCGCGCGAACGCCACGACGAAGCGCGGGTTCTGCGAGGCGTAGCGCCGCCACAATCGTTTGGGCTCGCGCGAGAGCCGGTAGGCCCACTCGAGCCCGTTTCGCTGCATCCACGCCGGCGCCTGCGAGACGATGCCCGCGTGGAAGTCGAAGGCGGCGCCCACCCCCACTAGCAGTGGCGCGGCGAGGAGTGGGCGCATCTCGTGCATCCACAGCTCCTGCTTTGGCTGGCCGGTGCCTACCCACACGACCTGCGCCCCCGACGCGTCGATGTCGGCGACCGCGCGCTCCCGCTCCCGCGCGGTGAGCGGGCGAAACGGCGGCGAGTACCCTCCCGCGACGCGCAGGCCCGGGAAGCGCTCGAGCAGCCGCGCGGTGAGCTGGCGCAGCGCTTCGTCTGAGCGCCCGCCGTAGAGATAGGTGGGCGTGCCCGTGAGGGCGGCGTGCGCGCACCAGCGCGCCATCAGGTCGGGCCCGTACACGCGTGTGGCGTTGCCGTGCCCGAGCAAGCGCAACGCCCATACGAGCGGCTGCCCGTCGGGGACCGCGAGCGTGGTGTCGAGCACGGCGCGCATGGTCGCGGGGTCATCGCGCGCCGACATCACGAGGTTGACGGCCGCCGCGGTGAGGGCGCCCCGGGCTCCCGAGGACACCATCGCGTCCATCCAACGGATTACCTCCTCGTAGCCGGACACCGCCAGCGGCACGCCCAGGATCTCCGCTCGGGGCGGGGGCGCCGGGGCGGGACCCGCCGGGGTGGTGGATGTAGCTGACCCGGAGATTGGTCGAAAGCCTATCCCTCGACTCCGCTCCGAGGACCGTCTCTCCGATGGTGGGGTTGGATGATCCGCACAGTTCGCAATCTTCGATGAGCCCGCCGGCCCTGCGCCGCTACCGCGCCGAGCGGCTCCTGCGCAAGAGCTTCGTCGAGCTGCGCGGGAAGGTGCTCGCGATCGTGCGCTCGCAACTGCGCTCGCGGGGCATCGCGCTCGATCGCGCCGATCTGGAAGGCTGCTATGCGCAAGCCTTCCATGGTCTCTATTCCACCGTCCTTGGTGGCGGGGAGGTCGAGAATCCATCGGCGTGGCTCGTGACCGTGACGTTCCGCCGCGCGATCGACGAGAGCCGCTCAGCGGCACGTCGCGGGGGCGGCGCGGAGGGGCAGCCCCCACGGGGTCGGTCCGGCGCCTCCGAGGACGGGCAGTGGGCGGCGCCCGATCCAGACATCGCCGATGCGCTGGACCACCGCGCGACGCTGCGACAGGTGTTCGAGGGTTTGCGCGCCTCGCTCTCACCGCGCGAGCGCGAAGCGGCGTCGCTGTGCTACTTGCAAGGTCTCTCGCGCGCCGAGGCCGCCGAGCGGCTGGGAATCGGCGAGGGGCGCATGCGCAAGCTGATGGAGGGCGCCGGCCCCGGGCGGCCAGGGGTGGCGGGCAAGGTGGGAGAGCTGCTTGCCGCGATCGAGGCCGGAGCGTGGTGCGAGCGGCGGTCGTCGCTGATGCGCGCCTACGCGTTCGGCATCCTCGACCCCGACGGCGAGCGCTACGAGCTGGCCGTCGCCCACCTGCGCGAGTGTCCCGCCTGCCGCGCCCATGTCGCGTCGCTGCGGGGCCTCGCCGTCGTGCTGCCACTGCCGCTACTGCCCTGGCGGGCTCTCCTCGGCGGGGGTGCGAGGGCCGGCGTCGCGGCCAGGTTCTCGAGCGGCGCCTCGGGTTCGCTGACAGC
>DATBTP010000146.1:0-8113 GCA_036559185.1 Solirubrobacteraceae bacterium
ACATGCTTGGCAAGGACCAGCAGGTCCAAGACGTTCTTGCGGTGGAAGCCGAACTGCTCCGCAGCGAGGGCATCGACCCTGCCTGGCCGGGATTTGGGGAGACCGGCGACGCCTGATCGCTCCAGCCCGGTGGGCCGTCATCCCCTGGCCTCAACCAGCGCCCGCCGCAAAGCCTCAACCCGCGCTTGACCGTTTCGTCTTGGTCTCCCAGCTTCCATTTCGCCGGACATAAGTGTTCAGGCAAACCATGAGCCAGGGACCCTGAGCGCTGCTAAGGAGGACCATCAGCCGGTCGCCGCGAAGTTGACCAGGCAATGACCGGCGTGGGAAGATTATGGTCGACAAGGCACAACCGTGCCGAGGTCAAGGATCGGCGAACGCCTTGGCAGACTCCGCGACGACGAGCTCGTAGAATTGAACCGGTCGCTGATCGTTTTCCTTGGACTAGTCTTGAACCACAACGCGATCTGACCCAGCTTTCCCAGGCGTCCGCCATCGCGATCCGCTCCATGATGCTCGGATGGTCGGCCTCCAACACATAGGCGGATCGGGATCGCTCAGGCTCCTCACTGCCAGGCGGCGCAATAGCTCGCGTGCCGCCGCCGGGTCGTGGGTCGCGCTCAGCGCCCGCCAGTCGGCCTCCGCCTCCATGCGGCGCGAGATCGCATTCCTCAACGGCGTCATCGCGATCGTGAGCACCGTGAGTGTCAACAGCTCGATCGGCACCGCCTCGGGGCGCCCCATGCCGCCGCGCCGCCTGGTCGCCCACGCGATCAAGAGCGTCGTAGGCAGCAGAAACAGAGCTGTCCAGACGATCGCCTTCAACACCTGCCCGCGCGAGATGTGGCCGAGCTCGCTGCGCCGCAGGAAAGCCCGGCTGAATGAGTGGGTCGGATCCAGGTGAGCCAGCCGCAAGCCCACCGACACCGTGGTGGGCAGCAGTCAACGCGACGCCGCCCACCATAGCGCCGCGCCCGCCAGCGCGATAGCGGTGAGCGCCGCCGCCGTGCGCCAAGCCCGCTTGCGTTGCGCTGGGCGCGCGACGCTCACAACCGTCCTGCTCTCACGCGGGCGCCGTCAACGGGCTCTGCGACTCCTCGAGGACGGGCGGCTTCATCCTCGTAGGGCCGCTGTAGGGGTAGCGGTCGGTGAGCAGGAGCAGGTAGCCGTTCGCCTGAGCCCCATACCGCAGGGCCAGGGCGCCGGCGTTGCGCAGCCCGCGTGGCATCCGCCCATTCGCGAGCGATGAAAACCAGCCGAGCAGCGCCACGATGCCGAGCAGGCCGCTGTAAGTGGAGCTCAGGAGCAACGCCGGAAACGCCAAGAACAGACGGAAGAACACCTTCCAGCGGTTCTGCTCGCGCGGGCCCTCGATCAACGGTTCCACCGGATAGCTGCCCGGCTTGCCCGTGAAGCCGGGAAACGGATTTCCGATCAGGAACAGATACGCATACACGTGGTTCTGGTAGCGCACATACGCCGCCAAGAAACCATGAAGCGTCTCGGGCGACCTGCCGCCGAAGAGCGTCGCGAACCAGTTGGCGATCGCCACGACATACGCCACGATCGCCCACAGCGTCAGCCAGATCAAAGGGGGTATCGCGAGCAGCAAACGGAAGAACACCGTCAGTCGCGAACGCACCAGGTCATCGCTCACTTCCAGCCGAATCGGATCCTGCGGCCGCGAGGGCACGTCGGCGAGCGCGGTCAACGGATCGCTGTCGGGGTAGCGATCGGTGAGCAGAAACAGATACGCGTCGAGCTGCGCCGAATAGGACAGCGCGTAGGCGACCGCGTCGCGCAGGCCCCGCGGCATGCGCGCCCGCGCCAGCGCCGCAAACCAGCCAAACGTCGCCGCCACGCCCGCCAGCCCGTAGGCCGACGCGGCGCCGTAGGTGCGGGCGGTGCCAGCCGTCAACGCCCCGGCGATCAACAGCGCCGGGATGGCGAGCACGAGGCGAAAGCCCACCTTCCAGCGGTTCTGTGGCTGCGGCGGCGCGATCCCCACGTCCACCGGATAGCCGGGCTTGCCCAGGAAGTCGGGGAATGGCTCGGCCGCGAGCAGAGCAAAGGCGGCCACGTGGATCGCATAGCGGATGTAAGCGGCGAGGAAATTGTGCAAGCTCGCCGGCGACTTCCCCGCAAACAGCGTGGCGAACCAGTTCACGATCACCACCACCCACGCCGCCACACCCCACAGGCTCAACCAGATCAGGTGGGGAATGACGAGCAGCAAACGGAAGAACACGCTCAGGCGCGAGCGCTCCAAGTCGTCGCTCACGATCAAATTCACAGGACGGTCATTCACGGCAGACCCCTCTTTCTAGTTACGACTTGGAACGGTGCAAGGTCCGATGGCTGACGGCCATCGGAAGATCGCCGCCGGGACGCCCAAGCTCCGCGAAAGCATCAGCCTATTCGTACCCGTCTGCCCGGACGGCTTCGCCACAAACGTCACATACTCGAGAGCCGCTCGCCCGTGAGGCCTGGTGGCACGCGCTCCCACTCGAGAGCCGCTCGCCCGTGAGGCCCGGTGGCACGCGCTCCCACTCGACGGCGGCTCGCGCGTCAGCCCGAAGCCCGACTCTCGCCGCCAACCACGACACGACCCTCACCATCGAGCTCGAATCCCCGAAGGCCAAACCGTGACGCCAACAGCTCAGGCACCTCCCCGCGATCCACCGGCGTCACGGTCTTCCCACGCGGCGTCTGCTCGGTGAGCGCCAGCTCGTTCCAATCGCTGAGTGAGGTGCGCTTGCCCTCGTCGTCCTGAATACTCGCGATCAACCCCGTCACGAAAGGCGAGTTGGGGTGCGTCGAGATCCACCAGTTGCTCGTCTCCAAATCCACGAAGGGAACCGGTTGGGGAGGGAATCCGTATACGTCCACCCACCGACCGTCCTCGATCGTCTGCAACACGAGCTCCCGCCCGTCATCGACGAGGCGAAACATCCACCCCGACTGCTCGTGCTCTGAGCCCGGCCCCCAGGGCAGAGGGTCCAGCAGGCTGCCCAAGCCGAACCCAACGTCCGCGTGCCACACCGCGCCATCCGCCTCCACGCGCATCACGAGATGGCCGCGCGGGCGCACCGCCCCGGCCGCGTTGAAACGCACGCGCGCGAGATACAGCTCCACGTCAGCGCCCAGGGCCTCCAGAGCGGCCTTAAGCAGCAGGTTCTGCTCGAAGCAGTAGCCGCCGCGACGTTCGCCCACGAGCTTGCGCTCGATCGACTCCGTTTGGAGCGACACCCCCACGCCGCGATGCGAATCGAGATTCTCGAAAGGGATCGACGTCACGTGCGCGCGATGCACCTCCGCGAGGCTCGGACGCCCCGACAGGCCGATGCGTTCTAGATAAGCGTCCAAGTCGAACACACCGGCCAAATCCTATTGTTCCCCCGGAGCTTCGCCCACCTCGCGCAACCCCCCCGTCTCCGGGTCGAACACAAAGCCCCTTATGTGACCGCGTGCCGGTAGCTCGGGGCTCGACCTAAGACGGGCGAGGCTGCCGCGCAAGGTCGCCTCAACATCATCGAAGGCGCCGAGCCTCCACGTCGGCAGCACGCCGTCCGCGGTGAGCGCCTGCGCGAACTCGTCCTCGGAGGCACCATGCAAGCCGCAACCGTCGTGCATCACCACCACGATGTCCTCGGTCCCCAGCTTGCGCTGCGACACGCTCAACGAGCGAATCGCATCGTCGGTCACCAGCCCGCCCGCGTTGCGGATGATGTGGGCGTCCCCCCGCTCCAACCCCAGCATCGCAAACAGATCGATGCGCGTGTCCATGCACGCCAACACCGCCACCTTCCTGCGCGGCATCGGACTCAACCCCGGCGCCGCCAGGCGCTCGGCGCGAGACATAGCCACGGCCAGCATCTCGTCCGCGTTAGTCATCGCCCGCGATCTTTAGCAGGACGCGGCGCATGGATGCGCTCGCCCGCACGGCGCGCGCCCATGTCAGCAACTCCCCGCGGCGCGCAATCGCGCTCGGTAGATCCGCATGTCGGCGTGATTGAAGTCGTTATGGGTTTGCGTGCGAAGTGCCGCCACCCTCTCGTGGTGATACGGACTCGACAGGCTCTCGTTGTGGCCGATCACATCGTCTACGGGAATGCCGTAGCGACACCGCAACCATCGCACCAGCCGCAGGCTCGCGCGCATCTGCGCAGGCCGGTTTAGCACTTCCGCGTCGCTATATCCCACGTGCTCCACCCCAATAGCAGTCCAGTTCAACCCCACCGTATGCCTACACATGATCCCCAACGCCACCAGCTGGTGGATCGTCCCATCCGTGTCCACCACGAAGTGCGCGCACGTGTTCGGCAGCTCGTGCAGCTCGCTGTCGGGAACATCGGGAGCGAATACGTTGAACGTCGACTGGAAGTCGGGCGTCTCGGTGAAATGGATCACGATCACGTGCGGTTCGACCAGGCGGTAGGTGTCGATCCCGTAATGGCGCTCGGCATACCGCGCCATCTCCGCCTTGCGCTGCTCGCCAAACGGGATCGGGCTCTGCACGATCGGTGGGGGCGCCACGGGCGAGACGCCGCTCCCCGGCGCTTCAGGCGGCGCCGGTGGGGTGGGCCTTGTTTGCGAGCTCGACGTCGCGGGACGCCGGGGAGTTGGCGAGCTCCGCACCGTCTGCGCAGGCTCGGTCGCGCCAGCTTCCCCAACCGTGTTCGGCGCGGGTTTCGCCTGAGCCCCGCTCGTGGCCTCCGTTTCGCTTCCCGGCAGCGACTTGCCGCAACCCGCCGCCATCGCGAGAGCTAGCACCGTCAACGTTGCCGCGAGCAGGCGCATGTACCGGCTACCTCCCGCCCGCGCGGGGTGGGAGCTTGGAGGGCGATCAGAGTCGAGAGCGCAAGCGCGCTCCCCGCCGCGCCAAACGCCCATAGCCCCGAGTAGTCGAGCAACAAAGACGGACCCGCCGACGTCGGAGGAGCCGCCGCCGTCGAAGCTGGCGATCATCGCGAGATCGCGATTACTCCCGCGGCCCGCCGAGCCGTGGGTTCCAGAGAATCTCCCACAGGTGTCCGTCGAGATCGCGAAAATAGCCGGAGTAGATTCCCCACGGACGGTCGTGCGGCCGGTCGGTGGGTGTGGCGCCGGCCGCTTGGGCTCGAGTGAGCACGGCGTCGACCTCGGCCTTGCCCGCCACCGCGTGTCCGATGCTGAACTCGCCGGTCTTCGGCGGACCAAACGGGACGTTTGCGTCCTTCGCAAGCTCGGTACGAGGGTAGAGCGAGAGGATCAGCCCATCCCTTAGCTCGAACAACGCGGTAGCCCCGCCCGGGTTGATGTCGTCGCCGCCAAACTCGGTCCCGATGATCCCGCGCGACTCCAATCCGAGCCCGTCTCGATAGAACCTCAGCGCCCGCTCCAGGTCGGCCACAGCGAGTGTGATTATGTGAATTCGGGCTTCCATCTCCGGCGCGCCGGTCGTCGAGTAGGCCGTCAACCGCCGGCGAAACCCACACCCGAGACACGCGGCTTGCCGCTCAGCTTGAACATCACGATGTAGCCGTTGCCGTCCCCGTCGAGCCGCCGGCGCGGCAGCTTGATGTCGATCACCACCTGATGATCGGTTTTGCCGGACAGGTTCACCGTCGCCAGCCGCTGGAGCTTTTGGCTCCCCACCGGATACTTGGTGAACGCGAGCTCGACGCTGCCGCATCCGTGGCAGCGCTCGGCGACGAACTCGGCCTTTGACGGTGTGAAGAACGCCTGATCGCCGATCGACTGCGCGAGGTACTCCTTGTTCCCGAGCACGATGTAATAGCCGTGCCAGGCCTTCGGATCCTTGACGCGGTGGAACGTATACGGGATCCAAGGCGGCGCGAACGATGCCGGAATCGTGGTGCAAGCGGTGTTGGTTTTCGACACGTTGCCCACCTTGTCACGCGCGTCGACCTCGACGCACACCGTGCCCCCCGTGCCGGGTGCGATCGTCAACGCCGTCCGCTTCGTGCGCGAGTACTGCTTGATCTCGGTCACGTTTTCGCCGCGCTCGCCCTGTCCGGTCGAGTCCTGCGGGACGGTAGTCACAATCACGTCGTAGGAAACGGCGCTAGAGTCGCTCTGCCATTGGGCGTGGAGCCGCGGCCCGAGTGTGAAGACCGGCGTCGCCAGCAGTTTCGAGAGCGGCTTGGTGAACATCGGGACGAGACCGGGACTTGGCGTGGCTATCGGAATCGGCGAGGCGCCGCTCGATTTCGCGCGTGGCGCGGCGAAGATCGTAACTTCCGGTCGCTTGGGCGGGGTCAGGTCGCTCGTCCACGAGTACACGGCCGGTGTCGGGTCCACGTTCCCAGCCGCATCCACCGCACGGACCCTGAACTTGTGAAGCCCCGACTGAAGCACGCCGACGTGATCCGGCGAGGCGCACGCCGCGAACGAGGCTTTGTCCAAGGAGCACTGGAAGGTCGCGCTCGCGTCGCTGGAGGTGAACGTAAACCCCGGGTCAGGGTCGCCGACTATGTTCCCCGGTTTGGCGAGCGTTGTGTCCGGAGGCGTGGTATCGACCGTCCATGTAATCGGCTGCGCCTGCGTGTCGACGTTCCCCGCCGCGTCCACCGCCTGGATCAAGAGCGTCCGCGTGGCATCCGCGAGACCCGTGTAGGTGACCGGCGAGGCGCAAGCCTGCGACGGAGCGCCGTTGAGCGAGCACCGGAACGTGGCCGTTGTGTCCGGCGAGTCGAACGTAAACGTGGCGGTTGTGGAGTTTGAGAGCGCGGGAGGCTTCCCCGTGACCACGGTCGTGGGGGGCGTCAGGTCGACCGTCCAGTCGTACTCGACGGGCGCGCTCACGCCGGTGCCGCCCCCCTGTACTGAAAACTTGTGCGGGCCTTCGGAGAGGCCGGTGAAGACCTTGGGCGAGGTGCACGTAGCGGCGGTCGCCCCGTCGAGCGAGCACTTGTAGGGTTCCGTCCCGGTCCATTCGAAGCGCGCCGAGGTGCTGTTGGTCTGTTCCGGAGGGGTCTTCGTGAAGACGACAGACGGCGTCGTTGCATAGGCGGTGGCAACGAACGCGGCCAACGCCAGTGCAATCAATCCCCAGATCCACCGAAGCACATGCGCAGTCTGTCACACAGCGATGCTTGCTACAAGGATTCGTTGGCCGTCGCTGCGGCACAGACCCACCGCGAGACATACATACGTCACGCGCTTGCTCCGGCGATCCTTCCGGCTGGGCGATGCTCGCTTGGGTGAAGGCGAGCCAGGTGTTCGCCTCTGTGCGCGCTCCCGACGGGAGCTTCCCCGCGGCTTCCGTGGTGGGGAGCGGACCCAACGACACGAACGCGACAGCCGCCGTCACGTCCTCCGGCGACGGGCTGGTCTCCTGGTGGCAGACGGGACTGGGCAACCCGAGCTGCCCGGCCACCGCTATCAAGGGCGCAATCCAACACCGTGGCGCCTGGGCAGCGGAGGCCGCGCTCGGTCCGGCGGCTTGGCCCGACACGACCGCGCTGGCCGAGGGTGCTACCGCCTTCTCTGCTGGCAACGACGTCTCGGTGCCGATGCTACAGATCCATCGCGAAGGCAGCCCGTGCCCAACCGGTGCTCAAACGCGCGCTCTGATCGTCCACCATTTCCGCTCAGACGCGAGCGGCCTTACAGACCAGGGAACCTCCCAACTGACTGCGTTGAGCAGCAATCTCAACCAGCTTGTCAGCGGCTGGGCGATGGAACCGGCGGGCAAGATCCTGGCCTGGTATCGGGTCGGCGAAGAACGCTTCCTGCGCACTTTCGACGGCGTCACGCCAGGAGGCGCAACGCCCTCTGAACCGCCAGGTGGGGAACCCCACCACGAAACGCCGGTAAGCCCGAGCGGCGGCTTGGTGTCCCCGATATCCACGATCAAACCGCTCGTGTTGCAACAGTTCGCGAGCATCCCCACGATCGACCCCAAAGCGCTGGAATTCGAAATGCACTGCCCGTCGCCGGGGCTCGAACAGAACGGCGACCAGAGCGAAACTTGCGCGGGCCGCGCGTACGGCATGTATCTCTTCACGGGCAAACAGATCAAGGCATACGGTGCGAGCTCGGCCGCCGTGAAGAAGCGCCTTGACGTGATCGCGACGGGATCCTTGACGCTAAAGGCCGGTCAGCACGG
>DATBTP010000147.1:0-27762 GCA_036559185.1 Solirubrobacteraceae bacterium
TTGCTACCCGCGCTCACACTCTCGGTCGTGGTCTTCAGGCCGCGCCCTGAGATCGTGACGGCACCCCGCTGCGAGGCTCCAAGGGTAACCAGGACGCTACTCGCCGCCACCCGCACATCGACGATCCTAAGCGACACAAACGCATTCGTCGATTCCCACGCCAACCTCGCACGTTCTGCCGCGGCTTGTTCTTCGCGGCTCTCGGCGGCTTCTTCCTGCCTTCTCTTCGCGGCCGCCGCTTCGGCTATCGCCTTGGCTTCCGCTTGGGCTTCCGCTTCGGCGCGAGCTCGCGCTTCGGCTACGGCCCTTTCTTTGGCTTCCACTTCAGCCTGCGATTCCGGCGTCCTGAAATGCACCGGCATGCCCGCCGCGGTGCCGCCTTCCACGCTGGTTGCGATGAGGCAGAAGGTGTATTCGGCGTTGGGCGTCAGCCCCTCCACCGTGGCAGACACTTTGTCTTCGCCTTCGGCTACCGGGGTTGTGTCGCCTCCTTTGCAATCGGACCCTCGATTCTCCTCGAATTCGTAGTGGAGCCTGGTTCCGGCGGGCTCCAAGCTCCCTTCCAAGATCGCGGAGGTGCTGGCGATGTCGGTTGCGGCTTCCGTCCTCGGCGTCTGTGTGACTGGCGGCGTCACGAACGTCAGCCCCCCACCGAGCGTTTCTCCAAACGAGTTCTTCGCTACGACGCAGTAGGTGTATTCGGTGGCGGGTTCCAGTCCAGTCGCGTAGGCGTACACTTCGATGCCCTGGCCTTCTTCCTTGCCAGCGTCGGCGGGGACAAGCGACCCTCCGGCGCAGCTCGCGCCTTGGTTGTAAGCAAAGTAGCCGGCTACCTTTTCGCTCGAGTGCGGGTTCAGGGTTCCGCACATCTTGAATCCCTCGGCCATGTTGATCGGACCTGAGCATGTTTCGGTGATCGGTTCTTCCGGCGGCCCGGACGCGAGTGCGGGAGTACCGCCGAACATGAGCCCGCCGACCAGGGCAACACACGCGAGAGCCAGCACGCGGAGACCGCGCAGGCATGACCCCATCAGCCGCCGCACGAGCGCGGTCGCGCGCCGAAAAGGCAGCGCCGCACTATCGGGGCCGTCACGACGAACGTGAGCAACCGCAAGCCGCTTCGTCCCCGAAGAAACGGCCGATAATTTGAGGCGGACCTGCCACGGGCGGTCTTGACCGGCGAGCCCGTGGAGCGTTGGCCGGCGTCTCTGCATCCGTGTCCTCCGTGCTCGCTGACGAAAACGTACCGCACATTAGAACCGGAGCATAGTCCGACTGTCGGCATCTTGTCAAGATACGGCTAAAAATTTTGCATTTGGTCTTTCGCCACAATGCGCCAACGAGCGGGAAGAGTCCGTCCTATCGCGCTCGTCGAGCTCCCGCGACACCACCTCATTGGACCCACTTGAAGGAAACATCCCCAAGTATCTGGACCTCGGGCTCGAGCTCCACGCCGAAGCGCTCGAGCACCCGGCGGCGCCCCTCTGCCATCACGGCAAGCACGTCGGCGGTGGTGGCCTTGCCGGTGTTCTCCACGAAGTTGGCGTGCTTGGGAGCGAAGCGCGCGCCGCCGACCGTGAGGCCGTTGCAGCCAGCCTCGGAGAGGAGCAGACCGGCCGTGCGACCTTCCGCACGGGGGTCCTCGGGGTTCTTGAAGGTCGAGCCGAACGTCTTGATCCCCCGGGGTTGGGCTTGGTGGCGGCGCGCGCGCATGTCGGCGAGCGTGGCTCTCACCGACTCGGGGGTTGAGCGGCTGAGCGAGAATCGCGCACGGGCGACGATCTCCCCCGCGCGCAGGTTCGAGTGGCGGTAGAGGAAGCCAAGCTCGGCGGGTGAGCGCCGCCGAGCTGCGCCGGCGCTCACGACCTGCGCCCACTCGAGCACGCTCGCGAGCTGCCCACCATAGGCGTTGGCGTTCATGCGCACCGCGCCCCCCACCGTTCCGGGGATGTTGACCCCGAACTCGATCCCCGACAGTCCCTCTCGGGCGGCGCGCGCCGCCACCGACGGCAGTCGCGCGCCGCCGCCGCACACGATGCTCGTCCCGTCCAGCTCGATCGCGGCGAGCTCGCGGTCGAGCTTGAGCACCAGCCCGCGCACCCCCTCGTCGGCGACGAGCAGGTTGGAGCCCGAGCCCACCACGTTCACCTCCACTCCTTCCGACGCGGCCCAGGAGAGCAGCTCGCCCAGCTGCGCGTCGCTGCCGGCTCGCGAGAAGAACTCGGCGGGGCCGCCCGTGCGCACGGTGGCAAGGCCGGCGAGCGGGAAATCACGGCGAATCGAATCTGGTAGCGAGCCGCTCATGTGTGCGCCACCAACCGCCGCGCGAGCACGTCGACGTCTCCGGCGCCCATCACCACGCACAGGTCCCCCTCCTCCAGCAGACCGCTCAGCACGCACTCGGCGCCATCGAAATCGGGCACCCACAAGACCGAGCGCCCACCGGCCTGCTCGGCGGTTGCCCGCGCGAGCGTGAGACCGCTCACGCCTGGGTGATCCTCGGCGCGCTCCCGCGCTGGGTAGACATCCAAGAGCATGGTCACGTCGGCGTGGGCGAGCGCCGCGCCGAACTCGCGGGCGAGCATCGCCGTGCGCGAATAGAGATGGGGCTGGAACACCGCCACGAGCCGCTCCGGCGCGAGCGTACGCGCGGCACTCAGGGTCGCCGCGACCTCGGTTGGGTGGTGGGCGTAGTCGTCCACCACCTCGGCCCCGATCGCGCTCCGGCCGAGCCGCTCGAAGCGCCTGCCGGCGCCCCTGAAGCCGGCGATCGACGCCGTTGCGTCGACCCCCACGAGGAGAGCCGTCTCGAGCGCGGCGGTGGCGTTCAGCGCGTTGTGGACGCCCGGCACCGACACACGCACGTCAAACCCGTGCCACGTAAAGCTCGAGCCGCGCTCGTCGAGCACCGGCTCGTGCACGTCGTAGAAGACGGCGGCGCCGTCGCGCAGGGCGCGCAGGTCGGGGCGGTCCCAGATGATCGCTTGGGGAGCGCCGGCGAGGAACTCGCGGAACACCTCTCGCAGCTCCGCGAGCGAGGAGAACGTGGCGTGGTGGTCGAGCTCGACGTTGGTCACGACCGCGATGTCCGCCTCGATGCTCAACATCGAGCGGTCGGACTCGTCGGCCTCCACCACCAGCCATCCATCGCCGTCTCCCTCCGACCAATGCGAGTTTGCGAGTCCCGCCCCGACTGAGCTCCCCACCAGCCAGCTCGGGTCGACGCCCAGCTCGCGCAGCACGTGAACGATCATCGAGGACGTGGTGGTCTTGCCGTGAGCGCCCGCCACGGCGATCGTGCGGCGCAGAGCCGTGAGCTCGGCGAGCAGCTCGGCGCGCGGGCTCTCGCGCAGTCCCCGTTCGCGCGCCGCCACGCGCTCGGGATTCTCGACGGCGACCGCACTCGAGTAGATCACCTCGACCGCATCGCTCCGCGGCACGTTGGCGGCCTCGTGGCCGATGCTCGGCTCGAGCACTCCTTCTTCGCGCAGACGCGTCAGATAGGGCGTGAGCACCCTATCTGAGCCGCTCACGTTTGCCCCCAGCGCGTGGGCGGCGCGGGCATATCCGCTCATGCCCGCGCCCCCGACGCCCACGAAGTGAAGGCTCCGGCCCAGCCACGGCGTCGCGCTCGCTTCGCTCATCGCCGTGCGGCCTCCAGCAGCTCCCCCGCCACCTCGCGCGCCGCTTCGGGGCGCGCGAGGCGTCGCGAGGCGCCCGCCATCGCCGCCAACCGCGAACGGTTGGCCAGCAGCTGCGCCACCTCGCGCGCGAGGCGCGAGGCGCTCAGATCCGCGTCCGCGATCACGATCGCCGCGCCCGCCTGGGCCATCCAGCGGGCGTTGGCGCTCTGGTGGTCGCCGGAGGCGTGGGGGTAGGGAACAAGGATCGCGGGCAGGGCGTAGGCCGCGATCTCGAACACCGACCCTCCCGCGCGCGCCACGACCAGATCGGCGGCGGCGAGCGCCTGGGCAAACTCGCCGATGTCCAGGTACTCGCGCAAGTCATAGCCACGCCGCAACGACGCGCGCGAACACTCCTCGTAGTCGCGGCGCCCGCATACGTGCAGCACGTGGAAGTCGCCGGAGGCGAACGCTTCCAGGGCCGCGCGGTTGATCGAACGCGAGCCGAGCGATCCGCCGAATACGAGCACGCACAGCTCCCCGGGCGCGATCCCGAAGCGCTCGCGGGCGATGGCTCGATCGGCGTTCGCGACGGGGATCGGCCGGCCGGTGACCCGGTAGCGCGACCCGATGCGGCCCTCGATCTCAAACGACAGGCACACCCGTCTGGCCAGCGGCGCGAGCAAGCGATTGGTGAGACCCAGGTGACTATCGGCCTCGGTAAGCACGAGCGGAACGCGCCGCGTGAGCGAGGCCAAGCCGACCGGCCCCGCCACATATCCCCCGCCCGCCATTACCGCGTGCGGCTCGAGCTCCGCTAGCAGCGCCCGTGAGGCGTGGACGGCACCGGCGGCGCGTACGAGCGCGCGCGCGGCGCGTAGAGGGTTGTCGCGGCTGAGGCCTTCCACCGAGATCGTGCGCAGCGGATAGCCTGCGGCGGGCACGAGCTCGGCCTCGGCGCGCTCGCCCCCGACGAATGTCACGAGAGCGCCTTCAGCGCGCAGCGCGTCGGCCACCGCGAGCGCCGGCGTCACGTGCCCGGCCGTTCCCCCGGCGGCTATCACGATCCTCTTCTGAGCTTCGCTCACGGCCCCATCGTGCCGGTTCGCGCGGCGAGACGTCGGCGACGCGCCGCCCAGCGCGGCCCGCGGCCGGCGCGGAGCCGCCGCTACCGCCGGCCAGCGCGCGCGGGCGTCGCCGTTGAGAGGGGGTTACGGCGCGTACGTGCGCGGTGCCGCCCGAGGCTACGTTCAACAACAGACCCATCGCGGCGAGCGTCACGATGAGGCTGCTCGACCCATAGGAGACCAACGGCAACGGCACCCCCGTGAGCGGCGCGAGCCCGAGCACGGCGAACACGTTGAGCAGCGCCTGAGAGACGATGAGCGAGGTCATGCCAACGGCGATCAACGCGCTGTGCAGGCTGCGCGCGGCCTTGGCGGCGCGCAGGCCCGCGTAGGCGATGAGACCGTAGAGGAACAGGAGCGCCGATACCCCCACCACGCCGAGCTCCTCGCCGATGATCGCGAGAATGAAATCTGTATGGGCCTCGGGCAGATAGAAGATCTTCTGCACAGACTGACCGGGGCCGACCCCGAACAGGCCGCCCGAGCCGATCGCGATCTGTCCCTGCACAGCTTGGAAGCCACTGCCCGACGCGTGTGCCCACGGGTCGATGAAAGAGGTCAAGCGCGCCCGCGCGTAGGGGCGCGCGATCGCATACAACGCCACCACCGCGAAGGTCGATGCGGCGATGATGGCGAGGTTGCGAAGCGGGATCCCGGCCGCCACGAGCAGGGCGCAGCTCGTGAATGCGATCACCATCGCCGTGCCGAGGTCGGGTTGTGTGGCGACGAGTAGGCACGCCGCGCCGACCACCATCAGCAACGGTTTGGAGAGCTCGCGCAGATCGTGAACGCGCGCCGGCTTTCGCGCAAGCAAGGTCGCGCCGTAGAGGACGAGCGCGATCTTCAAGAGCTCGGACGGCTGGAACTGCAGCGGCCCCGTGCCGATCCAGCGCTTGGCCCCGTTGACGCTGACCCCGACGTGCGGGATGTGAACGGCCAGGACGAGCACGAACGAGATCGCGAGCAGTGGCGCCACGAACCCCTGCACGCGAGCGATCCCGTCGCGTGCGAGCACCCGCATCACCAGTAGCCCGAGCGCGCCGTAGATGACGAACTTGACCAGATAGCCCGTGCCGCTGCCGTGGCCCTGCAACAGGGTGCTGGCCGAGGAGGAGCTGTACACCATCACCACGCCAAAGGCCAGCAGGCACAGCGTGGCGGTCAGCAGCAGGCTGTACTCGAGTGGTTGGCGCGACGACGCGGCCGCTCGGGGTGCGCCGCCCGCCGGCGAATCACGGGTCCGTGAGGAGTTGGCACGCCGACCGGCTGTAGACATCAGGGCTCACTTCGACACCGGAACCGGGAAGCCTTCACCGCCAAGCCCCGAGCGAGCGCCGCGCGCGGCACGCGGTGCCCCGACCAACCGACGCGAGACCGTTCAGCGTCCACGAACCAACTCCCGGAACCTTTCTCCGCGAGCTTCGAAGTTCACGAACTGGTCGAGGCTGGCGCAACCGGGCGAGAGCAGGACCACCTCACCGGCGCGCGCCGCGTCCACCGCTGCCGCGACGGCTCTGTCGAGCTCGCCGCACTCGTGCAGGGGCACGCCGCTGCCGCGCAGCGCGAACTCGATCCTGGGCGCATCCTCGCCTATCAGGTACACCGCGCGGCAACTCTGTGCCACGGGATCGCCGAGCGCGCGGAAGTCCTGCGCCTTGCCTCGGCCGCCCAGGATCAGGTGGACCGGGAGACGGTCGTCGCCCATCGCCTGAAGCGCCACCAGCGTGCTCGGCACGTTCGTGGCCTTGGAGTCGTTGACGTAGAGTACGCCGTCACGGCTGACCACCTCTTCCAGGCGGTGGGGAACACCCGTGAAGCTCGCAAGCCCCGCTCTCACCGCCCGCGCGTCGAGCCCGCGCGCGAGGCACACGGCGGCGGCGGCCATCGCGTTCTCGAGGTTGTGGCGCCCACGCAATGGCAGCTCGGAGCGCTCCATCAGTCGTTGTCCTTCCCAGCGGATCGTGCCGTCGCGTACCGAGATCTGCGCATCGGGATGCTCGCCGAAGCTCACGCGCCGCGCCTGCCCGGGTAGTTCCGGCTCGAACTGAAAGGGCACGACAGCCACATCCGCTGGGCCCTGGCGGGCGAATAGCTCGAGCTTGGCCCGCAGGTAGGCGGCGATCGTGCCGTGACGGTCGAGGTGGTCGGGCGCGACGTTCAGCAGCACCGCGGCCTCCAGGGCGAACGCGAGCGTGTCCTCGAGCTGGAAGGAGGATGCCTCGCACACCACAGTCACGCTCTCCTCGATGACGCCGACGAGCCCGCTCAGCGCGGCGCCGACGTTGCCGGCGACCGCCACTGGTAGTCCCGCCTGGCGGTGGATGTGGCCGATCAGCTCGACGGTGGTGGTCTTGCCGTTCGTGCCCGTCACCGCGATGAATTCGTTCGGGAGCATTCGCCAAGCGAGCTCCATCTCTCCCGTGACGCACATCCCGCGCGCGCGCGCGGCCGTGATTACGGCCGCCTCGGCGGGCACGCCGGGACTCTTGACGACAGTGCCGACACGGTCGAGCAGCTGGAGTCCCTGCTCGCCGAGGTGGAGCTCGACGCCGGCGCTCGCGAGCGCGTCGAGTCCCGCCGGCTCGGCTTCGTCCACGCCGATGACCTCCTCCCCCCGGGCGCGCAGCGCGTTCGCCGCGGCGACGCCCGAGCGGGCTAGGCCCACGACCAGATAGGGCCCAGGCGGAAGGTCGGGACGATCCTTCACGTCAAAGCCGATCTGGCTAGCGCCGATGCGGCGGCGCAAACGACCTCACCCAAGGCTCTGGCGGTAGATCGTGAACCCGATCGCGCAACAGATCGCCGCGACTATCCAGAAGCGCAGGATGATCTTCGTCTCAGACCACGCGCGCAGCTCGAAATGGTGGTGGATGGGCGCCATCAGGAACACGCGCTTTCGCGTCATCTGGAAGGAGATCACCTGGATCACCACCGAGAGCGCCTCGATCACGAAGATGCCGCCGAGCAGGATCAGCAGGACCTCGGTCTTAGTCATCACCGCGAGGCCCGCTATCGCCCCCCCGATCCCAAGCGAGCCCGTGTCGCCCATGAAGATGGTGGCGGGAAAGGCGTTGAACCACAGGAAGCCGATGCACCCCCCCACCAGCGCCCCCGCGAGCATCGCAAGGTCGAAGTCTTCGGCGATGAAAGTGATCCCGATATACGCGAGCAGGACGATCGCGCCGCAGCCCGCCGCGAGCCCGTCGAGTCCGTCGGTGAGGTTGACGGCGTTGGTGGTGCCCGCCACCACGAGGTAGATGAGCACTGGGTAGAAGATGCCAAGGTCGATCTGGTAGTCGACGAAGCGCAATCGCAGCGTGCTCGCCAGGTGCGCCTCGTGGGCGGCGACGAACCACAGGCCCAGGGAGATCGCGATGGTGACCGCGAGCTTCGTACGCCCGCGCAGCCCGAGCGAGCGGCGCTTGACGAGCTTGGTGTAGTCGTCGGCGAAGCCGAGCAACGCACAGGCGATGGCGGTGCCGAACACCCCCACGGAACGCCATTCGAAATCGGAGAGGATCAGGTAGGGAATCGAGATCGCCAGGAAGATGATGATCCCGCCCATCGTGGGCGTGCCCGCCTTCTGGTGGTGGCCCTGAGGCCCGTCCTCGCGGATCTGCTGGCCGAACTCGCGGTTGCGCAGGAACTCGATGAACTTCGGACTCAAGAAGATGCAGATGAGCAGGGCGGCGGTGCCGCCGATCAGTATGCGCCCCATCAGCTCACCCTGGCTCCCAGCGCTTCGCGCGCGACGGTGACGTCGTCGAAGGGGATCTTCACGCCCCCGGCGAGCTCCTGGCCCTGCTCGTGGCCCTTACCGGCTATCACGAGCACGTCGCCGTCTCGCGCCAGTTCGATCGCGCGCTCGATCGCCGCGCGCCTGTCAGCCTCGGCGGCGACCGGCGGCGCGCCGGGCGGTCGCGACGCGCTGGCCGCGCCCGCCATGATCTCGGCGATGATCGCCTCCGGGTCCTCCGAGCGGGGGTTGTCCGAGGTGACAAGCAGCACATCTGCCAGCCGTGCTCCGATCTCCCCCATCAGCGGACGCTTGCCGCGGTCGCGGTCGCCACCGGCTCCGAACACGCAGATCACGCGACCCTCGCCGACTTCGTGGGCCGCGCTGAGCACGTTCTCGAGCGAATCGGGCGTGTGGGCGTAGTCGACGAGTACCGCGAAGTCCTGGCCCTCCCGCACGTACTCCACCCGTCCGGGCACGCGCACGCCCCGCTCCAGCGCTTCGACCAGCGTGTCGAGATCGGCCCCCAGCGAGTGGGTGGCCGCGAGCGCCGCCAGCGCGTTTGAGACGTTGAAGCGGCCTGGTAGCGGCAGCGAAAGCGAGCGTGTGCCGGCGGGGGTCGTTATCTGAAAGCGCGAGCCCTCCAGGTCGACGCGGACGTCGTGCGCGCGGTAGGCGGCGTCGGTGTCGATCGCGAAGCCCACCGCCCCGTCGAGCTCCTCGACGAGGCGATGGCCGTAAAGGTCGTCGAGGTTCACGACCGACACGCCCGGCTTCATCGACGCGTCCGGCGGCGCGAACAGACGCCGCTTGGCCTGGAAGTAGTCCTCCATCGTGCGGTGAAAGTCGAGGTGGTCTTGCGTGAGGTTCGTGAACACGGCCGCGGCGAAGCGAATTGCGTCTGTGCGTCCCAGCGCCAGGGCATGCGAAGACACCTCCATCGCGCAGCAGCTTTCGCCGCCGTCGAGCATCGCGCGGAAGTCGGCCTGCAGGTCGATCGCCTCCGGCGTCGTACGAGCGGCCGGGCGTTCTGCGCCCGCCACAACCGACTTGACCGTTCCGAGCAGACCGCAACGCGCGCCGGCGGCCTCGAGCAGCGCGCGCACAAGGTGGGCGGTGGTGGTCTTGCCGTTCGTGCCCGTCACACCAACCACGCGCAGCTCGGCGGTGGGCTCGCCGTAGAAACGCGCCGCGAGCGGACCCATCGCCGCGCGCGAGGACGCCACGAGCAGCTCCGGCACGCCGAGGTCCAGCGGACGCTGCACCACCAGCGCCGCCGCTCCGGAGGCCACCGCGGAGGCCGCGAAGTCGTGACCGTCCTGGTGTTCGCCGCTGACGCAGAAGAACAGCGTTCCAGGGCCAGCGCGGCGGCTGTCGTAGGCGAGGTCCCCGATCTCAACCGGCCCGGCGCTGGCGGATACGGCCCGCAAACCGGGCACCTCGGCGGCGGTCAAATCGTCCAGTCTCATTGCTTGGCGCCCTCTGCTTGCAAGGAGCGAGAGTCTATGGCTCGCGCCAGAAGAGATCGCCGGGACCAGCAAACCCGACCCAAGAGCCGGTTATGGCGCTCAACCCGGCGGGATGCCGAGATAGGGCAGCGCGAATCCCATGATCTGCCCGAACGCGGGCGCCGCGACGACTCCGCCGAAGATCGAGCCGGTTTGCGGTTCGTCGATGATGACGGCGCACAACAGCTTCGGGTCGGAGGCGGGCGCGAAGCCCACGAACGAGGCCACGTAGGCGCTTTTCGAGTATTCGCCGGTATTGGGGTCGATCTTGCTGGCGGTACCCGTCTTGCCCGCCAACTGGTAGCCGGGAACGGACACGGCGCTCGCCGTGCCCCCGGGCGCGAGCACCCCCTTGAGCATCGTTCGCAGCTCGCTCGCCGTGGTTTCGGAGACGACTCGTCGTCCCGGGACTGAGGAGAGCAGATGGCCGCCGATGCTGGCGACGATGCGCGGCGGGCGCAGGATGCCGCCGTTCGCGATCGCCGAATAGGCGGTGGCCATCTGGATCGGGGTGACGAGCTCGCCCTGCCCGATCGGGAGATTGCCCATCGAGGAACCCGAGTAGCGGCTCAGCGGGAGGGTCGCGCCGCTTTCGTCTCCCGGCAGGTCCACGCCCGTGGGGGCGCCGAAGCCGAAGCGATGCACCCACGAGTTGAATTTCCGCCTGCCCTCCAACAGACCGATCTTGATCGCGCCCACATTGCTCGACTGAGCAAGGATCTGCGAGGTGGTGAGCGACTCCGCGGCGTGTTCGGTGTCGTCGTGGATCGTACGGTCGGCGACCTGGATCTGGTCGGGTATTTCAAAGCCGCTTTCGGGCGTCACGAGCCCTTCCTGTAGCGCCCCGGCGACGGTGACGGACTTGAACGTGGAGCCGGGTTCGTAGTTGAAGCCCACCGCCCGGTTTTGGAGCGCTTCAACGGCCGCCTTGGAGAGGGGCTGGTCGATGTTCACGGACGGCCAGTTCGCCATCGCCAGGATCGCGCCCGTGCGCGGGTCCATCACGATCGCCGTGGAGTCCTTGGGGTGAAACAGCTTGCCGACCGCGCTGAGCACCTGTTCGGCGCGCTGCTGGATGTTGGCGTCGAGCGTCAGCGACACCTGTTCACCGGCCTGCTCGTGGCGCGTTTCCGCGATCGACACCGGCTGCCCGATCGCGTCGCTCACCACGCTGCGCTCGCCGGCGTGCCCCGCGAGCGTCGAGTTGAGCGAGTACTCGAGCCCCATGCGACCGGCGCCTTCATTTTCGGTTCCCACGAGGCCGAGCACCTGCGCCGCGAGCGCGCCGCGCGGGTAGACGCGCCGCATCACCGGCGTGCCCTGCACCCCGGGGATCTTCAAGGCGAGCACTTGGCGCGCGACGTTGTAGGCGAGCGCGTGCGCGAGATACACGAAGCCGGTGGACTCGCTGAGCTTGGTGAGCACTTGGGCTTGGGTCAAACCGAGCAGCGGCGCGAGTCGCCGAGCAGTCTGGAGCGGTTGCTTGATCAAGTGGGGATCGGCGGTGAGCTCCTGCGCCGGTTCTGAGATCGCGAGTGCCACACCGTTGCGATCGGTGATCGTGCCGCGCTGGGCGGGCACCCTTTCGTTCGTGAGCTGCTGATTGCGCGCCGCACGACGCAACGCCGCGCTGTGCGGCCCGCCGAGATAGAGCGTGCGCAGTCCCGCTAGCAACAGCAGGACGGCGAAGAGCCCGAACAGGAGCCCCACGCGACGTTGCACGACCGCCATCGACTATTCCTTGCCGACCGCTTGGACGCCCCCGCCGGGCGCGCCGGCAGCCGTCCCGGCGGGCGCCGAGACCGCCCCGCCAACCTGGGAGCTCGAAGGAGCTTCGCTCGATCCGGCGCTCGAGGCCGCCTGGCCCGCCGTCGAGGCCGCGCCTTCCTGGGCGGAACTCGCGCCTGAAGAAGTTTCGCTCGAGGCGCCTTCCCCGCTCGTCGAGGGCGTTGTGGCGACGCTCGTTTGCGAGCCCGATGTCGTTTCGGCGCCCGCACTCGACGCGCCCGATGGGGAGGAGGCTTCGCCACCTGCGGTGGACGGCGATTCCGTGCCGCTCGCCGCGGGGCTTTGGACGGCTGTGGCGAGTACCGTCGCCGCTCGAGCCACGTCGGCCCCGCTAGCCGCGACGAAGTGGAGCGACCCCGAGGCGGCAAACGTCATCCCGTGCGCGGCAGCCAGCGGATCGACGCGGGCTTCGGCCGAGTCGCCGGAGTCTTCTATGCCCAGTTGGGCATTGGCGAGCTGTAGCTGGGCGACCCGTGCAAGCTTTCGTCCGATGCCCGTGTTGAGCTCGAGCACGAGCAGTTGCATCGCCACGATGCCGATCAGCGCGAAGGCGAGCAGGCCGATCCAAAGGCGTCCTCTGATGAGACGATCGAGCAGCGAGCTCGAGGAGATCCCCTCGAAGCCGTCGATGACGCGCAGCGCGATGCCGCGTGTTTCCTTCGAACGCCCGACCTTGCGCGTCGGACCGCGGCGCGGCGAGGCGTGACGTTGCGGGCGCCGCCGGGGCAGTGCGATGCCGGGCGCGGGTATCGCCACAGCGGCGGCGCTCGTTCCCCTCGCGGATGGAGCCGGGCCGGAGATCCGGCGAGGCCGGGCGGCGGCTCGGCGAGGCGAGCCCGGCACGGCGCGCGGCGCTCTCGCCGCGGCGGCCGCGGCGGGTGTGGCGGTGGGCGTCATACCTCGCCTCCTGTGCTCCTCGGGTGACCCGCAAGCTTCATCGCGCCACGCAGGCGCGCCGAGGAGGCACGCGAGTTGCGAGCGATCTCCTCCGGGGTGGGCATGATCGCCCCGCGCGTCAGCAGCGCCGCTTCAGGCTCGCGCCCGCACCCGCACACGGGAAGGTCGGGCGGGCAGATGCAACCGGTGGCGCGCTCGGCAAGGAAACGCTTCACGCGCCGGTCCTCGAGCGACTGGAACGAGATGCCCGCGAGCTTGCCGCCCTCGCGCAAGAGCCCCCATGCGAGCGGCAGCGCGGCGTCGAGCTGGCCGAGCTCGTCGTTGACGGCGATCCGCAGAGCCTGGAAGGCGCGCTTGGCGGGATGCCCGCCGGCGAAGCGCGCCGGCGTCGGGATCGCCGAGCCGATGACCTCGACGAGCGCGAGCGTCGTGTCGATCGGCGCCTGCGCACGCCGCCTGACGATCGCTCGCGCGATCTGCGAGGCGTGACGCTCCTCGCCGAGCTCGCGCAGGATGGCCGCGAGACGACGGTCGTCCCAGTTGTTGACAACCTCCCCAGCCGTGAGCTCCTGGCGCGGATCCATCCGCATGTCAAGCGGCGCGTCGTAGGAGTAGGAGAAGCCGCGCTCGCGCGTGTCGATCTGCATCGAGGACATGCCGAGATCGAAGTAGGCGATGTCGGCGCGCAGTCTCTCCTCGGCGAGCATCGCCAGCGCCTCTGCGTAGCCGCCGCGGATGAAGCGCATCGAGCAGCAGACCTCATCGGCGAGCTCCACGAAGCGCTCCTCGGCGAGCGGGTCGCGGTCGATCGCGATCAGCGTTCCCTCGGGACCCAGCCGCTCGGCGACCATGCGCGCGTGCCCGCCCCCCCCGAAGGTGCAGTCGATCGCGACCTGGGCGGGTGGGGTCCGATTCAAGTCGAGCAGCTCGAGCAGCTCCTCGGCGAGCACCGGAATGTGCGTCGCGGTCATGTCAAGAAGGATGGTCAACTCGCGCGGTGATCTCGGCGACGCTGCCGAGCAGCGCCGGTCGGTGTTCTGTCCAGGCGCCGCGATCCCACAGCTCCAGGCGGTCGCCGGCGCCCACGACGACGACCTCCTTGCTCAACTTGGCGTGCTCGCCGAGAAAGCCCGGCACCATGATTCGCCCGGCGGCGTCGAGGTCGGCGTCTTGGGAGCTGCCGTAGAAGAAGCGCTCCAACTCGGTGAGGCGAGAGGAGAGCGGTGGGAGCTCGGCGAGCGAGCGCTGGGTGTAGCGCTCGTAGTCCTCCGGGCGCCACACGCCGACGTAGGGCTTGAGGTCTACGGGCATCGCGATCACCACGCCTTCGGAGAGCGTCGCCCGGTAGCGGGCCGGAACGGTGAGCCGGTTCTTCGCGTCGAGCGTGTGGTCGAAGGTGCCGCGGAAGGCCACTGTGGGAGCTCCAATCAAGTAGATCGAGCCGCGGTGGAGGAGTGGGAGGAGCTCCTCCACCACGGCTCGCTAACGCGAACTTACCCCACTTTCCCCCACAACGCAACCCTAATTGCACATTTTCTCCCACAATCCACTCCCTACTACGCCGATACATATAGAAAACCCTGCTCAGAGGCGGTTTTCGACGGTGGGAGACCGATCCCGTGGAGGCACCCGAATCTGCAGGCGAACATGCAGGCCGCGCGCGTGTAACGTTCCTGTCATGAGATCGGGGGTCAGGAGGGGGACGGGTGCCGTCACGCTGCTCGCGGCGCTGGCATCGTTCGCGGGATGTGGATCCTCGGGCTCGGGCAACGCAAACCCGGCGACCGTGACCCCCGCCTCGGCGCCTCTGTATGCGACCATCGCGATCAAGCCGAGCGGTGGAGCCAAAAGCGACGCGGAAGTGGCCGCGAAGAAGCTGACTCACCTGGCCGAACCGTATGGCGGCCTCGCTCAGGCGCTGCTCTCGAGCGGTGGCGCGCAGCTGCAGTTCAAGCGCGACATCGAGCCCTGGGTGGGAGACGAGGCTGGCGTGTTCATCACTTCGCTGAACGCGAGCACGCTGCCACAGGGCGCTAGCTCGGTGCAAGGGCTCCTCGAAGGCGGGCTCACCGGCGCGGTCTCTTCGGCAATCGGCGCCGCCGGCTTCGGCAAGGGCGCGCAGGGAGGGATCGTGTTCGCCACGAGCGACGTGGGCGGCGCACGCTCGTTCCTACAGCGGACGGCGCACGAACACGGCGCCCAGTCTACGAGCTACCGCGGCGTGAGCTACGAAATATCCGCGGACGGGGTGGCCGAGGGCATCGTCAAGAACTTCGCGGTGATCGCCAGCCAGTCTGGGATGAAGAGCGTGATCGACACCTCCTTGGGAGGCGCCTCGATAACCACCGCCCCCGGTTATGTCACACCGCCCAAGGACGCGATCGCAAGCGCTTACGCAAGACCGCAAGAGCTGACCAAGGCGATCGCCGGCTCGACCGGCCCCGCGAGTCAGGGCGTGGCGTTGCTCGGCCAGCTATTCAAAGACGCGCAGTGGGCGTCGCTGTCGGTGACACCCACATCCAACTCGATCTCGCTGCAGGGCGAGGTTGGCTCGACGAGCGCAACCAAGCCACTGTTCGGCAAGGAAGGCGCGCAGGCGCTCGGCGCGCTCCCCGGCACCTCCTGGTTGGCGGCGGGGGTCGGCGACACCGGCTCCAACCTGCCGAGCGCGCTGAGGTTGTTGAGCGCCGTGGCTTCGCTCGGCAGCTCGACCGTATTCTCCTCGTTCGGCGGCCCGAGCATCGAACGGATATTCAAGGCGCTGGAATCGCCAGGGGCCAAACTGAGCCAGGACTTCGGCTCGTGGGCCGGCGCGGGCGGAATGTTCATCGGCGGGAGCGGACTCTTCAACCTGCAGGCGGGCCTCGTGATCGACTCCAAGGAACCCGCCGCCTCACAGGCGGCGGTGGCAAAGCTGGGCGCGCTGATGAAGAGCGCCGGAGCCACGGTCGCGAGCGCGCAGATAGCGGGCGCCGACGCGGCAATCAGCGTCAAGCTGCAGGGCTTCCCCGCGGTCATCTACGTCGCCGACGGGGCCGGCAAGTTCGTGCTCGGTCTCGGACAGCAGTCGATCCAGGGGGCGCTCACCCCGTCGAGCACGCTCTCGACCTCACCCGCCTATTCCTCCGCGAGCGCGATCCTGGGCGGCGGCATAGAACCTAGCCTGATCGTGGAATTCCCGACACTGCTCGGATTCCTGGAAGGCGTCGGGCTCACCCAGAGCGAACCCCTCGCGAAGATCATCCCCTACCTCAAGTCGCTCGGCACGCTCACAGCGGGCGCCACCAGCCAGTCGGGAGTGGAGCGCTTCCGAGTGGTGCTCGGGCTGGCTTGAGCCGAATCCGGCTGCTCGCGCGGGACTCGCCGCGCGGCGGTCGAGCTGCCGCTCAGGCCGGCGCTCCGCTGACCGGCGCCTTCTCTGTCCCTTCGCGCGGGCGCGCGGGCCGGTTCTCCGTCTCGATGATCACCCGACAGGGCCGCTTGCTGAGCAGGTAGGCGGCGGTGGGTCCGATCCGCTGCTCCCCCACCGGGGCGTGGATCGTTGACCAGTAGATCACGTCCGAGCCGACCCGCATGGCCTCTTCCACGAGCGCGGCCCCCGGGTTGCGCGTGCGGATGAGACCCGTACGGATCTTTATGTTCGACCTCCGTGCCTTGATGCGCGCGCTCTCGAGTACCGCGCGCCCTTCGGCCTCCTCGGCCTCGAGGCCCGACTCGAGCGAGAGCTGGCTGGGGACCGGGAGCACGAAGACGGCGTACACGACGCCGTCTTCGCCGATCAGCTTGGCGGCGCTCGATAGCGCGCTCGCGCTCACGTCGGCGCCGAAGATCGGGACGAGCGCGGTGCGGTAGCCAAGCGCCTGGAAGTCGGCCGGACGCTCGGCGCGCTCGATGCGGCTCGTCTCGCGCAGGTCGAGACCCTGGCTGCGTCGATAGACGATGTAGCCGACCATCCCGAAGACCATCCAGGGGATGCCCACATAGCGCGCCTCGCTGTGGGTCATCACCACCACGACCCACACCGTGGCCGTGCCGATCCCGCCGATCACCGCGGTAAGCGGTATCGAGGCGCCGCGGATGCGCACGTTCCACGGCATCCGGTAGGGCCGCTCCTGGTCGGGCTTCTTCACGCGCAGGGCGATCACCGCTATGTGGGCCACGGTGAACGAGAGCAGGGCGCCGAAGGAATAGAGGTTGCCGAGCACGTTGGTGTTGCCGTACAGCACGAGCAGACCGGCGAGCCCCGAGAAGAACACGATCGTGAACCAAGGGGTGCGAAAACGGAGGTGGAGCCGCGCGAAGATCCCTGGCAGCTGGCGGTGCTCGGCCAGCGACCACGAAAGGCGAGATATCCCGATCATCCCGGCGTTGGTAGCGATGAAAAGGATCGTCGCGGCAAGCAGCCCCACGTAGTACTGCGCGAGCGTCAACATGGTTCCATGCAACCCCAACCGCGAGACGATCCCCAGCACCGGGTCGTTTTGGAAATGACCGCCGAGCGCCGTGGAGTAGCCGGCGTGCTTGTAGGTTTCCTGCAGCGCGGCGCTGTATCCCACCCCGTGATGGAGCACCGGCAGCGCGGAGAGCGCGATCAGCGAGATGCCCAGGTACACGCCGAGCACGGCGAGCACGACGAGGTTGACCGCCTTGGGGACCTGCTTGCCGGGGTCGCGCGCCTCCTCGGCCATGTTCGAGACGGTCTCGATGCCGGTGTAGGCGAGCATCGCCAGCGACAGCGCGAAGATCAGTTCGTGCCAGGTTGGCACCCTCCCTAGGTGAACCTGATGGATGAGTAGCGACGGGTCGAGCACGAGCACCGCGCCGAGGGCTACGAGTAGGATCTGCGTGGAGAGGTCAACTATCGTGAGGACGAAGTTGAGCTTCGCCGACTCCCCCAGGCCGCGGATGTTGAGCGCGGCGAGCGCCACCACCACGATCAGTCCGCCAAAGATGTCGCCAGGGTTGTGGTTGAGCCCGCCGAGACCCGGAAACGCGCTCAGGTAATGCGGGACGAAGAACGCGGAGATGGCGATCGTGAGGATGTAGTCGAGGCTGAGAGCCCATCCCGCGAAGAACGACACGATCTCGTTGAACGCGTGGCGCGCGAAGGAGGATGAGCCTCCCGCCTCAGGAAACATCGAGGCGCCCTCGGCGTAGGTCTTTGCGGTGAGCGCGAACAGGCCTCCGGCGAACACGAACACCAGCGGCGTGAGCCCGAGCGCGTGAGCGGCGACGAGCCCGAGCGCGTAGTAGATCGAGGAGCCCACGTTGCCGTAGGCGGTGGCGAACAGGCCGGATACCCCGACCGATCTACGCAGGCCATGCTCGGTGAGGCGCGCCATCTAACCGTGAGCGTATAGAGAGAAGCCGTCGTCGCGAAGCCGGATGGGACCGCTCGCGCAGGCGCGACTCGCCACCCGATACAACCGCCCGTTATCCGTTCGCCTCACCAGAATGCAATATCGCGTGCAGGTACAGCGGGGATGAAGGAAGCCGACATATGATCCCGACGCTCATGGATACGACCCGTCGCGGCAACTACAACTCCGGCGAGGACTTCGTCCTCGAATACGGCGATCTGCGCTTCACGTTCAACGAACGCGACTTCTCAGAGCGCTGCGAGCAGGCGGCCATCAAGCTCGGCTTCGTCGGTGGCCGTCTCGGCGACGACGAGCTCGAGGATCTCGTAAACCTAGCCGTCAACGGAGACATCCAGGATCCCGCCTCCGCCCTCGGCGAGCACGTGAACGAATGCTGGCACGAACTCGTGGGCCCGGCGGAGCGCTCGCTCGTGCACTGGCTGCGCCGTCTCGTGTTCCGTAGCGCGTGGCTCGACCAGCGCGTAAACGAGGGCGAGCTGACGTTCTCCTTCCTCGAGGACACGGGCAGCTTCGTCTACGTCCAGCACGACCGCGGCGGCGACCCGATCGAGCTCGCGCCCGAGCCCTCCTGGGGCCGGGTCGCCTACCGCGGTTAGGTCTACCCCTCCGCGGCGGCGGCACGGGCACGGACTATCTCCGTGGCGCCCTCGTCTCCCACGAGCAGCTCGGGCTTGAGCGTGCCGCTGTGCACGAGGTCGAGCGCGGGGAGCCGTCCCGTGCCGGCAAGCACGGCGTCGAGCGCGATCACGGTGGTCTCGCCGCCGAAGGGCTTCGTGGCTGTGGCGATGACGGTGAGCGAGCCGCCGCCGGTGAGGTTGCGTGCGGCGGCGAGCGCCTTGCGGGCCGCGTGTGGATGCAGGCCGTCGAGACTGTCGATCAGCACCACCGTGTGACCTCCTCGCACAGCGAGCCGCCTGGCGGTGTCGACGGCGACCTCGACGGCATGACCCTGAGAGTCGGGCGAGGCGGCGAATGTGAGCGTCGCCGCGGGCGCCACCGGCCCCGCCTGCCACTCGGTAGCCTCCTCGGGTCGCACACCGGCGAGCACGAGCGCCAACTCGAGCCCCTCGCGGCCGCCGAGCGCGCCCGCGATGCTACGCAACGTCTCGGTCTTGCCCGAGCGCGCGGCGCCAACGATTACGGCGCGAGATCCCCGACCGATCGGGGTGAGCCACTCGATCGCCTTGAGCGTGGAATCCTCGGAGTCGAAGGAGAACCGCTCGCTCGGATATGACACGGGCAGATCGTCGTAGCGAGTGCCCTCAGACACCGACTCGGCTGGCTCGCCGTTGATCGTGTCGATCCGGATCAGCGACGGGTGGCGCTCGGAGCGCCTCGGAGGGCGAACCGGCCCGCTCACGCGGTCACCTGACACCAGCTCGCAGCGGCGGACCTGGGCCGCGGACACATACACGTCGTCCGCGGACTCCCCGGGCGGATGTACGCGCACGAGCGCCGAGCCGTTGCCTACGATCTCTACCACTCCCTCGCTCACGCGCTCGGGCTCTGAGGAGCGCTCACGTTCCTCGCGGGCCCTCCCACCCTGCCCCCGCTGACCGCGTCGCGCGGAGGAGTCTCGCTCGGAAGCGGCCCCCGGGTGCTCATCACCCTCGGGCCGCTCGGAGGAACCGCCATCGTCCGCGGACCGCGGCGAGGAGCCGCCGCGCCGCGAGCGAGACGACCGCGAGCGAGAGCGCCGGGCCGCGGGGCGATCCTCGCCATCGGCAGCGGTGTCGCCGTCAGCGGCGCCTGCGTCTTTCTCCTCGCCGAGAATCGCGTCGATGAGATCGGCCTTGCGCAGTCGCCTGAAGCCCTCCAAGCCGATTTGGTCGGCGATCAGGTGTAGATCGGCAAGCGAACTCGCCTCGAGCTCAGAGCGGTCGAGCACTGTCATGGGGTGTCTCCTCGGTGTCTTGTTGGGGCGGTTGGCGTCCGGTCGCGTTGGACAGCGTCCGGCACCCGCGCCACAAACCCTAGCCGACTACGAGGATGCCCTCCGCGCGAGCTTCCTCGTGGAAGCGCTCTACCTCCGAGGCGACACGCTGGTCGCTCCACCCGAGCTCGCCCGCCATCAGAGCGCCGACACGCTCCACGCGGGAGCTGACTCCATGCTCGTCGTTCAAGAGCTCGCGTGCGGAGATCAGCCCGAGACGGGTACGCCGCAGCAGTACGTCGCCCACGCCGCGAGCCTGCTCGCGACGTGCGGCGATGACCACCTCCGCGGCGATGTCGGGGGCGCCTGCGACGATCGGCGCCGCGAGTTCCGGACGCTCGCCGGCTAGGCCGAGCACCTCGTGCGCACCGTAGCCGTAGCGGGCGGCGAGCGCCGCACGCGCACGCTCATCGACACCCCCGACCGCTGGCAGCTCGCCGACTCGCACAGGTTGCCCCAGTGGTATCTCCGCGGTGCGGCAGGGCGCCTCTCGCGCTTCGCGCTCGACGAGGCGATCGACGGTCATCTTGGCCATCCGCCGCCACGTGGTGAGCTTGCCGCCGGTGATCGTGATCATGCCGCTGGAAGTCTCATAGAGCTCGGCCTTGCGCGAAATGTCAACCGATTTCTTCGTGTCGCCCGTGGAGATGAGCGGCCGTACGCCCGCATACGCGCCGGCGAGGTCGCTCGGCGCGAGGCTAGTGGCGAAGAAATCGTTCACCGCGTCCAGCAGGTACCGGATGTCATCGCCTGACGGAGGCACGTGCTCGAGCGGGCCCTCGTAGTCGTTGTCGGTGGTGCCCACGAGCGTTCGCCCCAACCAGGGCAGGGCGAAGATCGTCCGGCCTGCCCCCGCTGGCACGATCGCACCCGCGACGAGTGGCAGGTCCTCGTGGCGCAGCGTGAGGTGCGTGCCGCGGCTGGGCCTGATGACAGGCAGCTCCGCCTCGTCGTGGAGCTCGCGCGGGCGCAGCCCATCGGCCCACACGCCGGTGGCGTTCACCACGTTTGTGGCGCGCACCTCGAAGCTCCCGCCGCTCTCTTGGTCGTAGACGTGCACGCCGCGTGCGTGTCCGTCGTGCTCCAGCAGCGCGGTGGCGTTGAGCCGGTTCGCGCACACCGCGCCGAAGCGCTCGGCCTCGCCGAGCACCGTCAGGACGAGGCGGGCGTCGTCTGTTTGGCAGTCGTAGAAGACGTATCCGCTTGTGGGGGCGCGCGTGGCCAGGGCGGGCAAGAGCTCCACAACCTCCTCGCCGGAGATGACGCGGTGACGCTCAGGGCTCCAGGACTCACCCTGCTCGAGGAGCGCCGGCCCGGCCGCGACCGGTTCCTGCGCAGTGTCCGCGCGCGCACGGCGGGAGCGTCGTCCGCGCAGGCGCTCGCGGTCGACGGACATGACGTCGTATAGGTTCAACCCGACCCCCATCAGCCTGTCGGGGCGAGCGCCGTCGAACGCGGGCACCACCAGCGGCAGGGGGCGTACGAGGTGGGGTGCGAGCGCCACCATCAGCTGGCGCTCGAGTAGGGCCTCGCGAACCAGACCGAGGTCGAAGTGCTGCAGGTAGCGCAGCCCGCCGTGCACGAGCTTGCTGGAGCGGCTGGAAGTACCAGCGGCGTAGTCGAAGCGCTCCACGAGCGCGACACTGTAGCCGCGCGTGGCGGCGTCGAACGCGACCCCGGCGCCGGTGATGCCGCCGCCGACGACCACGAGATCGAACTCATCGTTTGAGAGCGCCGCGATCGCATCCTCCCGTGAGAGCACGCCCCCAGTGTTCCAGAGCGAGCGGCACGGTCGTGCCGGCGCCAGCCGCCGCCGAGTACCGCTCGGCGGTCGTGCGGGAGACCTCTACGCTTATCTGCCGCCCGCCACGGCGCGGTGACGCCGGCGCTTCCTGCGCTTCTTCTTGTGCTTGGCCTGCGAGCCGACGGTCCTTGCGACGTGTCCGCTACCGGATGCCAGGAAACGCGCCACCTCAGGATTCGCGATACGCGTGTAGACACCGGCGTAGCCCGCCTGCGCGCAGCCGTTGCCGAAGTCGACGAGCCCCGCGAGCACGTAGTCGGCGGGCGGGTGCGGAGGCCTATCTTGATCGACGACGAGTGGCCCGCCGGAGTCGCCATAGCAGGTGTCTAGACGCGATCTTCCGCCGCCGGCGCAGATCATGCTCGAGGTGATCGGCTGTTCGATCGCTGAATACTCTTCTTCGCATGCCCCAGTGGACACGAGCGGCACGCGAACCGAGCGCAGGCTCGACGGGTAGCTCGCCATGTGACCGGGCGCCGGGTTGACATCGCCCCATCCGCTTGCGGTGGCAAGGACGGGCGGCGTGAGTTCGGGGTTGGCGTATCTGGCGGCCTTGGCTCGGTCCAGGGGCAGCGGCGCGATGGTGTTCACGCCATTGAGACTCGGAGGGATGGAGCTCGACCAAAGCGGTCGCGTGAGTGTGAGCAGCGCCACGTCGTAGTCGCTGCTCACCGCGCTGTAGTGTGAGTCAAACGCGCTCGAGCGCACGGGGTCGCGTACGCCGCCGGGGTCTGTGGGATCGAGCGTGGTGGAGCCAGCCAGCACTGCCACTGACTCCGAAATAGCTGGCCCCACGCCCGCCACACAGTGAGCGGCGGTGACGACATGGGTCGCATCGATGATGACCCCACCGCAGAAGAAGCCGGCCGCGGGCGAGCCCGCGGCCGGGTCATACAGCGCTACCTGGAAAGGGAAGCTGGCGATCGACGCCCCGCTCCCGCCGACGATGGACGCTTTCGCGCGGGGAGCGGCGAAACTTCCCGCCGGCCGGTGCACGGAGGCGGAGGCCATGCGGCGCGGCCCGCCGGTAGCTCCCTGTGGACGGGCCACGCCGGATGTCCACGCGACGCATACCAGTACGAGCAAGACCAGCATGAACCGCGATTGACCCGAAGATGTGAAGCGCTGTAGCGTAGTACTGACCCTTCAGATAACTGTGTCTCCTCTCCTCAATTGAGTGTAAGATACGACGTACTTCATTGACAATGTATCTATTGTCTACATTGCGTACCCAATTGGCACGTGCGTTGGCGCTCTGCCGCAACCCAAGGCTTGAAGTCCAACATCCGGGCCCACATCGGCGCTCCACGTCGAGGTAGCCGCGGCGGCTGTCTTCATGAGAGCGCGCGGGGAGGCCACTCACCGCCGCCGGCGCGACAGCTGCGCGGGAACGGGTCCGATCAGAGAGCCGAGAGCTCGGCTGTGATCTCGCTCACAGCCGACTTTGCGTCGCCGAAGAGCATCGAGGTCTTCGGATCGAAGTAGAGCTCGTTCTCGATCCCGGCGAAGCCCGGGTTCATCGAGCGCTTGATGACTATCACCGAGCGGCTGTCGGCCACCTCGAGGATCGGCATGCCGTAGATCGGCGAAGACGGCGTGTTCTTCGCCGCCGGGTTGGTGACGTCGTTGGCGCCGATCACGAGCGACACGTCGGTGCGCTGGAACTCGGGGTTAGCGTCGTCCATCTCCTTGAGCTGGTCATAGGGAACGTCGGCCTCTGCGAGCAGGACGTTCATGTGACCAGGCATGCGCCCAGCCACGGGGTGGATCGCGTAGCTGACCTCCACCCCGCGCGACTCGAGCTCCTTGGTGAGCTCGCGCACGGCGTGCTGGGCTTGCGCGACGGCCATGCCATAGCCCGGCACCACCACCACGCGGTTTGCGTAAGCCAGCTGGATGGCGGCGTCGGAGGCGCTGGTAGAGCGCACCGTGCCCTGGTGCTCGCCGGCGCCTTCGGCACCCTCCACGGCCCCGCCGCCGCCGAAGCCGCCGGCGACGATCGAGGGGATCGAGCGGTTCATCGCGACCGCCATCAGGTTGGTGAGGATCGAGCCCGATGCCCCCACGATCATCCCCGCCACGATCAACGCGGGGTTGTTTAGCGCCATGCCCGTTGCGGCGGCCGAGAGGCCCGTGAAGGCGTTCAGCAGCGAGATGACAACCGGCATGTCGGCGCCGCCGATCGGCAGGACCACGGCGTTGCCGAGCAGCGCGGCCACGACGAGCATGCCGATGAACAGCAGTTCGGAGTGCGCGCCCGCGACGAGGTCGATTCCAGCCGCGAGTGCGAGCACGAGCAGCACGAGGTTGACAATCTGCTGGGCCGGTCCGAGCGTGATCGGACGGCCGGGGAGCATTTCCTGGAGCTTGCCAAAGGCGATGTTCGAGCCCCAGAAAGACACCGATCCGACGATGGCGGCGAACACGGAGAAGATCGCCACATAGGTGGGCAACGCGCCGGTGCGGAGGACAGCGTGTTCGACGAACGGACCCGATTGAAAGGTGCTCAGGACCGTATGCGAGCCGTAGGTGGAGCCGTGGCTGCGGAACTCGACCCACGAGATGATCGCCACCGCGCCGCCGCCGACGCCGTTGAAGAGCGCCACCATCTGCGGCATCGCGGTCATCTTCACCTGGCGCGCCGCGGGGACCCCCACGACGACACCCAACACGATGCCGAGCGCGATCAAGCCCCAGTAGCCCTCGCCGGGATTGAGCAGCGTGGCGATTACGGCGATTGCCATGCCCACCGCGGCGATGCGGTTGCCGCGCACCGCCGTAGTCGGACCCGACAGGCCGCGCAATCCCTGGATGAAGAGCGCGAAAGCGACGATGTAGAGGACGTAGATGAAGTTTTCGCTTTGCAGGAAGCTCGTGGCGAGCGGAAGACTGCTCATGACGGCCCCGTCTTCCCATCGTCGCCCTTTGCGTCCTCGTCCTTCGGTTTGGGCTTCGACTTGAACATGTCGAGCATCCGATCGGTGACGAGGAAACCTCCGACGATGTTGATCGTGCCGAACGCGACAGCGATTACCAGCAGCACCTTGCTGAAGGAGTCCAGACCGGGCAGGGCGAACAGCAGCAGACCGCCGAGCAGCACGATCCCGTGGATCGCGTTCGTGCCCGACATCAAGGGGGTGTGCAGCGTGTTGGGCACCTTGGAAATGACGACGAAACCGATGAAGCCCGCGAGCACGAGGATCGCGAGGTTCGTGGTCAGGACGCTGGCGAAGATCATGAGCTCGCCTCCACGGCGGCCTTTGCCCCGGCGCCCACGATCTCGCCGTCGCGCACGGTGCACGCCCCGGCGACTATCTCATCGTCGAAGTCGAGCTTCAGATCCACCTCGCCTTGGGCGCCGGCGTCCTTGGAAGCGACAAGCAAATCGAGCAGGGCGAGCACGTTGCGCGCGAACAGCTGCGAGGAGTGCTCGGCCATGCTAGCGGGGAGGTTCAGTGGCGAGACGATCTTCACGTCATGCTTGATCACGGTTTGGCCGGGCTCGGTGAGTTCGCAGTTGCCCCCCGACTCGCCCGCGAGGTCGACGATCACCGACCCCGGCTTCATCCCTTCAACCGCCTCCGCGGTGACAAGCCTCGGCGCCGAACGTCCTGGGACAAGCGCCGTGGTGATGACCACGTCAAAGGCCTTGATGGCATCGGTGAGCGCCTGCTGCTGCTGGGCGCGCTCGTCGTCGTTGAGCTCGCGCGCGTAGCCGCCCTCGCCGCTTGCCTCGAGGCCCAGGTCGAGCCATTGCGCGCCGAGCGACCGCACTTGCTCGGCGACCTCGGGGCGTACGTCGTAGCCGGTCGTACGGGCGCCCAGACGCTTGGCGGTGGCGAGCGCCTGTAGGCCCGCGACGCCCGCGCCGAGCACGAGCACCTTCGCGGGCGGGATCGTTCCGGCGGCGGTCATGAGCATCGGATAGAAGCGCCCCATGTTCTCGGCGCCGAGCAACGCCGCCTTGTAGCCAGCGATGTTGCTCTGCGAGGAGAGCGCGTCCATCGACTGAGCGCGAGAGATGCGCGGGATCGACTCCATCGCAAACGCCGTCGCTCCCGCTGAGGCGAGCGCGCGCGTGGTCTGCGGGCTCGTGAGCGGCGCGAGGAAGCCGATCAGGATCGATCCCGCGCCGAGCTTGGCGACCTCCGCCTCGCTGGGCGGGGAGATCTTCACGACCACCTCCGAGCGCCACACCTCGGCCGGGTCGGCGGTCATCCGCGCGCCGGCCTCGACGAACGCGCCGTCGGGCAGCAGGGCGCCCGCGCCCGCGCCGCTCTGCACGAGGACATCGATGCCCTTGCTCTTCAACTTGGCCACGACCTCGGGAACGAGCGCAACCCTGTGCTCGCCCGCGGCGATCTCCTTCGGAACACCTACCTGCATGAAGGGCGGGAACGTATCCGATCTTGGGGACGGCAGGCAGTCCGAGTGAGGAAAAGCCGGACGGCGGGGGATCGGAAGCGCGTCGGTGTGGCAAACTCGACGGCCGTGACGGTGAACCTGACGCGCATCTACACAAAGCTGGGCGACCGCGGCGAGACCCATCTGGGCGACATGAGCCGCGTCTCCAAGCTGCATCCCCGTGTGGAGGCATACGGGACGGTTGACGAGCTGGGCGCGACGCTCGGCGTGGCGCTGGCGCAGGGGGGCCTTCCCGCGAGCTTCGCGGAGTGGTTGGGGCGCGTCCAGAACGACCTGCTCGACGTGGGCGCCGACCTTTCCGTGCCAGCGCCCTCCGGCGACGAGCCCGACGCCAAGAGCAAAGGAGAGGCACGCTTGCGCGTCACTTCCGCTTACGTGAAGTGGGTCGAGGAGGTTTGCGACGAGATCAACGCGACGCTTCAGCCGTTGCGCTCGTTCGTGATCCCCGGAGGCACCCCGGCGGCTGCCCAGCTGCACGTTTGCCGCACGGTCTGCCGCCGCGCGGAGCGCAGAGCGATAGCCGTCGGAAACGATTGCAATCCCGAGGTGATCCGCTACCTCAACCGACTGTCGGACATGCTGTTCATCCTCAGCCGCGCGGTCAACGACAGCGCGGGCGCACGCTCAGAGCCGCTGTGGGCGCCCGGCGAGCACAGCGCCGGGTCGAGCGCCGGCGAGTAACCGGCGCGCGCGCCGGAAAGACGAAGTCCTGCCACGGCCAGAGCCGCCCACATCGTGGCGAGCAGGTAGCCTCCCAGCACGTCGCTTGGCATGTGCCAGGCGAGGACCAGTAGCGCCAGACCGACGGCACCGAGGAACACCACACCCACCATCGCGATCACCCGACGGCGCTCCGCTGGAGCGACCAGCAGCGCGCACCACACCAGCGCTGTAGCAGCGGTCGCGTGACCGCTCGGCCAAGACGCGTCGGTTATGTAGAGCGGAGCCACCTCCGCGTGGGGTTGGGCGAGCAGCGGCTTGAGTAGCTCCGCGCTCAGCGGCGCGACCGCCAAGACAACCGCGACCGCGCCCGCCAGGCGCCGGCGCGCGCGCGCTCGGGCTATCGCGATCAGCACGAGCGCCCACACCACGAAGAACCACGGTTCGAGCAGATACAGCAGCGTTTTGGCGGGAACTTCCACCACGGGGCGATCTAGGCGGGTGAAGTCATAGAGCACTGTCGCGTCGCGCAGGTGGGTAGGTGTTACGAATGCCGCGAGCACCCACGTGAGCGCGAGCGCCACGACGCACACCGCGGCGAGCAGAAACGATTGTCCGGCACCGCGGCGCGCGGAGCCGGGGATGGTGGAGATCGCCGACATCCACAACAGCCTAGGCGCGTTAACGGAGCATTGGCGCTAGTAGGACCGCGAGCAGCAACCCGGCGCCGCGAGCGAACCCGTTCACGCGTGCCTGTGCCCGCGACGTGAGGGTAGCCGCTCGTCTGGCCCCAGCCGGCGCGAGGACACGCGCTTCTCGAGCGGACGCCGCCGATGCGAGAGCCGCGCGGCCTGTCGCGGACGAGGAAGCCCGTGGCGCC